>JAZUMW010000035.1:0-2854 GCA_045603825.1 Faecousia sp. | reverse complement strand
ATATCTAGGCACTAAGGTTTTTTTTCAGATTTCCTGACGGCCTTCCAAAGCTCTGGAAAGTGTCACTTCGTCGGCATATTCCAGCTGACTGCCCACGGGCACACCGTAGGCAAGGCGGGTGACCTTCACCTCCATGGGTCGCAGCAGGCGGGAGATATACATGGCGGTGGCTTCACCCTCTGTATCCGGGTTTGTAGCCATAATGACCTCCCGGACATCGCCTGTACCCACACGGTGCAGCAGTTCCCGGATGCGGATGTCGTCCTGGGTCACATGGTTCAGCGGAGAGATCACACCATGCAGCACATGGTACACGCCGGAAAACTCCCGGCTCCGCTCCATGGCGATCACATCCTTAGGCTCTGCCACAACGCAGATCAAGCTGTGGTCACGCATATCATCATTGCAGATGGGGCAAATCTCCCGGTCCGTCAGATTCTGGCAAACAGGGCAGGTATGGACAGTACGCTTCGCCTCCAGGATCGCATCGGCAAAGTTCTGCGCCTCATCCAGCGGCAGGCTCAGTACATGAAAAGCCAGACGCTGGGCGGTTTTTCCGCCAATTCCCGGCAGACGGGCGAACTGATCCGCAAGGTCCTGCAATGCTGCGGGAAAATACTGCATATTGCCTCCTTAGAACAGACCGCCCAGATTCAGACCGCCGGTCATACGGGCCATGTTGTTTGCCTTATCCGTCTCGGCAGTACGCAGTGCTTCATTAACCGCTGCCATCACCATATCCTGCAGCATCTCCACATCGTCGGGATCGACAGCTTCGGGATTGATCTCAAGGGAAACCAGTTCATTCTTGCCGCTGACTTCCGCCTTGACCATGCCGCCGCCTGCGGAGGCAGTATAGGTCTTGCTTTCCATCTCTTCCTGCATGCGCAGCATTTCCTGCTGCATCTTCTGTGCCTGCTTCATCATAGCAGCCTGATTCATACCACCGGGCATGCCCCGGAATCCACCTTTAGCCATGGTCAGTTCTCCTTAATTCTTACAATATCGGAATGGGCTCTGCCAAAGTCCAGCAGACGCTCCATTTGTTCACTTTTGATGTTTGCCTCGTCCTGGTCTGATGCTACCGCGCGGATCGGTCTGCCCAGCTTGGCAGATGCCTTCCGGGAAACCAACTCCAGGATCTCCGGCTTGTTGATGATCTCAGCGGTAAACTTATTAGAGCATACCAGCAGCAGCCGGTCGCCCCGCAGAACGCCCTTTACCGGTGCGTTGGGAGTGGGCGCAAAGAAACCGGAAACCGGCGGCTTCAGTTCCTTTTTGACCTGTGTTGCCACATCTGTCCAGAAGCCAACAGGTGTTTCCTCTACTACTGCAGGCTCCGGCTCGGGAAGAGCATCTCTGTCATCGGGCACAGGAGGCAGTTCCTCTTCCGGCTGTTCTGCCAGCGGAGCCTCCTGTAAGGTAATGCTCCCGGTACGCAGCTGATCCTCGATCCTGGTAATTCGGGCATTGAGTGCCTCACCGTCCAGCACCAGCTCCGGCTGACAAAGATTGATAATACACAGCTCGGCATCCATACGGCGGCTGGTGCTTCTTGTAAAACCTGTTGCAGTCTGCTGGATCACGCTTAGCATACGCACCAGCTCTGCATGAGAAAACCGCTTGGAAAGTTCCCGGGTCTCCCGGTCTGTTGCCACACCGGAGAGCATACTGATCCCCTCTTTCGGGGCAGCCTTCAGGATCATAAAGTCACGGGTCAGGCAGGCAAGCTCGTCCAGCAGCGCACCCATATCCTTACCTTCAGTATAAAACCGGTTCAGCAGCGACAGAGCCTTGCCGGTGTCATGGTCGGCAATGTAACCCATGAGCGCGCCGCACTGCTGAATGCCGGCAATGCCCAGGCAGGCATAAACCCGTTCGGCAGACAATTCACCTGTGGTGGCGGAAGCGCACTGATCCAGCAAGCTTAAGCCGTCACGCATGCCGCCGTCAGCAAGGCGGGCCAGAACCCTTGCGGCCGATTCATCCAGATCGATCTTCTCCTCATAGGCAACATACTGCAGCCGTGCCGCAATATCCCCCTGAGAGATCCGGCGGAAGGAAAACCGCTGGCAGCGGGACAGGATGGTTGCAGGAACCTTGTGCAACTCCGTGGTGGCCAGAATAAACAGCAGGTGCTCCGGCGGTTCCTCAATAATCTTCAGCAGAGCATTGAAGGCGGAAATCGACAGCATATGCACCTCATCAATGATGTACACACGCATCTTCACCTGTGAGGGGCTGTAGATAGCATCGTCCCGCAGGTCGCGGACATTGTCCACGCCGTTATTGGAGGCTGCGTCAATTTCCAGCACATCCATACAGGAACCGGCATCAATACTTCTGCAGGCAGAACAGCAATTACAGGGATTGCCGTCCTGGGGATTCTCGCAGTTTACCGCCTTTGCCAGAATCTTGGCGCAGCTGGTCTTGCCGGTACCCCGGGAGCCTGTGAACAGATACGCATGGCTCAGCCGACCGCTTTGCAATTGGGTCTTTAATGTTTGTGTTACCGCCATCTGACCGACCATATCATCAAAGGTCTGAGGACGGTATTTTCTGTACAGGGCCTGATACATTCTGTTCACCTTCTTTCTCAGTTCGTATAACAAACCGGCTCATAACAAGATCGCACACCCACATTTGAGCAAGCTGAATACCCGGTTTCCGTGCAGCCAGCTCGGGAACGGCAACCCCGCGGCACACGAAACGATCCGCTTAATGCTGCTTGGTTCCCCACCTGACATGGTTCACGGGATTCCGTTGCGCAGGACCGTTCCTTCAACACCGCTTACACAGGCCGGACGGCACTCAAACTCACCCGGGTGTGGGGATTCATCCCCGCTATAGCGGA
>JAZUMW010000034.1:0-6480 GCA_045603825.1 Faecousia sp. | reverse complement strand
GCCTGCTGAAGAAGGCTGGCGTGCTGTAATTGCTCAAAGGAGTTACACAATGAAAGAACTTTTGCTGTATATGGCAAAGAATCTGGTGGACGATCCCGACGCAGTTACTGTTACTGAAGTGCCTGATGAGGACGGCATGGTACTGGAACTTCATGTTGCCCCCGGCGACATGGGTAAGGTCATTGGCCGCCAGGGTCGAATTGCGAAGGAAATTCGCACTATCGTGAAAACCGTTGCCCAGCGCACCGGAGAAAAAGTCACGGTGGAAATCGTGGATTAACGGGTTATGCGTGACGCTTGGCGCCACGCATTTTCCCTTTTAGGGAGGAATGGCATGAAACTCCAATTCTTGGAAGCGGGCGAAATCGTAACCACACACGGTGTGCGTGGTGAGATGAAGGTATTGCCCTGGGGCGACGGCCCGGATTTTTTGACAGAATTTGACCGTGTCCGTATTGACGGCACGGATTATAAAGTGGAAAGCTGCCGTATTCAGAAGACCTGCAATCTGCTCAAGCTGCGGGGAATCGATACCATGGAGGCCGCACAGGCCATGCATGGTAAGACGGTGGAGATCTATCGCTGTGACGCGTCTGACGATATCATTTTTGCTGCGGAGCTTATAGGTATCCGTGTCATGTGCGATGATCGGGAGATTGGCAAAATCACAGATGTTTTGGACTATCCCGGAAATAAGGTCTATGTTGTAAAGGGTGAGCATTCGTATATGATCCCTGCGGTAAAGGCTTTTATTTTATTCACAGATGTGGATAACGAGGTTATGCAGGTACGGCTGATCGAGGGGATGCGTACAGATGAGGGTTGATATTTTGACGCTGTTCCCGGACACCGTTGGTGATGTGCTGTCGGAGAGCATCCTGGGGAGAGCTCAGGAGCGCGGATTTATTCGTATTGAGACCCATCAGATCCGTGACTATACAGCCAATAAGCAAAACCAGGTAGATGATTATCCCTATGGCGGCGGCAGAGGCGCTGTAATGACGGCAGACCCGCTGTACCGCTGCTGGGAGGCGGTGTGCGATCAGGCAAGCGGTCCGGTGCACACGATCTACCTGTCACCTTGCGGAAAGACCTTCAAACAGGAAGATGCGATCCGGTTAAGTAAACTGGAGAATCTGATTTTGGTTTGCGGGCACTATGAGGGTATCGATCAGCGATTCATCGATGAATGCGTTGATGAAGAACTTTCTCTGGGTGACTTTGTGCTTACCGGAGGCGAGATCGCAGCCATGGCGATTACCGATGCGGTGTGCCGCATGGTACCGGGCGTTCTGGCGGATCCGGAGTGTTTTGAGGATGAGAGCCACTATAACGGTCTTTTGGAGTATCCGCAGTACAGCCGTCCTGCGGTCTGGCACGGCCGGGAAGTTCCGGAGATACTTCTTTCCGGAAACCACGCAAAAGTGGCGCAGTGGCGCAGGAAACAGTCCCTGCGTCGCACCCGTGAACGCCGTCCCGATATGTATGAGAAATTGGATCTGACTTCCAAGCAGGATAAGAAGCTCCTGAGGGAAATGGAGGAGGAAGACCGTGCAAAAACTGGAAACCCTGAAACAATGGATTAGTGAGAGCAAACGCATTGTTTTCTTCGGCGGCGCCGGTGTAAGCACAGAATCGGGGATTCCGGATTTTCGCAGTGTGGACGGATTGTATAACCAGAAGTTTGAGTATCCGCCGGAAAGAATCATCAGCCATAGCTTCTATTTGAACAGACCAGAGTGTTTTTTCCGTTTTTACCGTGAGAAAATGCTACCCCTTGGTTTTGAACCGAATGTGACGCACAAAAAATTGGCGCAGTGGGAAGAAGAAGGAAAACTCCTTGGTGTTGTAACACAGAATATTGACGGCCTGCATCAAAAAGCTGGAAGCAAGTGTGTATATGAACTCCATGGAAGCGTGTTAAGAAATTATTGTACCCGGTGCGGAAAGTTTTATTCTGCGGAATTTGTTAAGAACAGCGAAGGTGTTCCCCGCTGTACTTGCGGCGGTATCGTCAAGCCAGATGTGGTGTTGTATGAAGAACAGCTGAATCAACAAACAATTGAGGACAGCGTGATGGCGATATATAATGCAGATATGCTGATCGTCGCAGGAACAAGCCTGACGGTTTATCCTGCTGCGGGCTTGGTGGAGTATTACCGGGGTAAACGCATGGTTCTGATCAATCGCGATGAGACACCCTACGATCACCGTGCTGATTTGGTTTTACATGAACCTCTTGGATCGGTTTTTTCACAGCTATAAAACAAAAAGGTAGACACAGTGTGCCTACCTTTTATTGCGTTTCACGGTACTTTTGATACTTTCTTTGCGTCGCAAGACCGCCGCGAATATGGCGCTGTGCCTTATTTTCATCCAAAACGCGCCTTACTTGTGTATATAGTCGCCTGTTGAATTGCGGAAGTCTTTGGGAAAGATCCTTATGTACAGTAGATTTGGAAATGCCGAAATGCCGGGCAGCAGTCCGGACGGTTGCTCCGGTCTCAATAATGTACACAGCCAGTTCGTAGGCTCTCTGCTCAATCGTATCTGCCATACAGTTCCCCCCCTGCTGTGTGCTACCATGAAAATTGTATGTGCGCCGGTCATCGAATATGCTACCTTGACAGCGGGTAGATTAATTTGTAAAATAATATAAATACTTATATGGAGGAGCCTATGTATCTGTTTCATAACGATTATAATGAAATCTGTCACCCTCAGATTTTCCAGCGCATGCAGGACAGCATTGGCTCCCAGATGAACGGATACGGTGTGGATACATGCTGTGAGCATGCAGCGGCGCTGATACGGAAGTACTGTGAAAATGAGAATGTTGCAGTGCATTTTCTGGTTGGCGGTACACAAACAAATTTAACGGTGATCGCTGCGGCATTGCGGCCGCACCAGGCTGTTTTGACGGCAGACAGCGGTCATATCCATGTACATGAAACTGGTGCTGTCGAAGCTACCGGCCACAAGCTTTTGCCGCTTGATTCCAGGGATGGAAAAATCACTGCGTGTCAGATTTGTGAAGCGGTACAGGCGCATTGGTCGGATCCAAACCACGAACATATTGCGCAGCCAAAACTTGTATATATTTCCCATCCTTCTGAATGCGGTACGGTATACTCACTTGCAGAATTGGAGGAGATTTCCAGGGTCTGCAAAGAGAACGGTCTGTATTTATTTGTGGATGGAGCCCGTTTGGGTTATGCTCTTGCTGCACAGGGTAATGATGTTCAACTTTCTGATCTTGCCAGACTGGCAGATGCTTTTTATATTGGTGGCACGAAAGTTGGCGCAATGTTCGGCGAAGCGGTTGTGATCTCTGATCCTGCACTGCAGACGGATTTCCGTTACATCATAAAACAGCGGGGCGGAATGCTCGCCAAGGGCTGGCTTCTGGGCATGCAGTTTGAAACACTCTTTGAAGATCGACTTTATTGGGAAATTGCAGGTCATGCGGACATGCTGGCAGATAAAATCCGGGATGCCCTGCGGGAAAAAGGCTACGAAATGCCTGTTGTCAGTAATACCAATCAAGTTTTTGCGGTTCTGCCGAATTCGGTTTGTGTATCGCTTGAGAAAGATTTTTCTTTTTCTCCTTGGGAAAAATGGGACGCGTGCCATACATTGGTTCGTTTTTGTACCAGTTGGGCTACAACGCCTGAGAGTGTGGATGCGTTGTGTAACGCCATAAGAAATAGTTGATTTGTTTATTTTTATTCACAATGTTATGTTAGTATAGATTTTGAAAGGGGAGAGGCCAGTGTTTGAAGTAAATAAGAAAACATTACGGAATTTGTTTTTGGTGGTAGCCGGAGGAATTATTCTTTATTGGCTTCTTCATGAAACGGAACGGGTAAGTGCAGTGTTTTCTGTAGTTAAACGCATTTTTTCTCCGTTCGCTATGGGCGCTTGTGTTGCTTTTATTCTCAATGTGCCCATGCGGGCGTATGAGGGTCTTCTGAAGAAAATAAAGAATCCCAATTGGAAACGGCTGATTGCTGTTGTATTGACAGTCTTGTCGGTGCTGTTGGTGCTGACACTGGTTTTCTTGCTGTTGATTCCGCAACTTGTGAAGACGATCCAGGCGCTGGTTCCCGCATTGATTAACTTTACTGTGGAGTTTGAAACATTTGCAAAGGATCTGCTTAACAACAATCCCGCAATTCTCGAATGGTTAAGGGAGAATACCGAGCTTGAAAACCTGGATGTTTCTGCTTTTATCCTGCAGGCCATGTCGCTGTTAGGCTCCAATGTTTCTTCCATCGTCAGCGGTGCGTTTTCTGCGATTTCAACATTTTTTGGCGCTGTGGTGGATTTTGTTATTGCTTTGGTATTTGCTCTGTACTGCCTGTTCCAGAAGGAAACCCTGGCAAGACAGGGAAGAAAGATTCTGTACGCATTCTTCCCCGAACGGTTTTCTGATCATGTTGTCCGCATCCTTCGTTTGTCCAACTCAACCTTCTCAAACTTCCTGTCTGGACAGTGTGTTGAGGTTTGCATTTTAGGCGGCCTGTTCGCTGTAACTATGGCGATTTTTAAGATGCCGTATATTCCGCTGATCAGTGTATTGATTGCGGTTACAGCGTTTATTCCCATTGTTGGCGCCTTTGTTGGTTGTATTGTAGGTGCATTTTTGATCTTTGTCAGCAATCCGTTACAGGCAGTGATCTTCGTTGCAATGTTCCTTGTACTGCAGCAGATCGAAAACAATCTGATCTATCCCAGAGTGGTGGGTAATTCCATTGGCTTATCCGGTATGTGGGTGCTGCTGGCAGTGGCAGTCGGCGGTGAATTGTTCGGTGTTGCAGGCATGTTCCTGATGATTCCCTTTGCGTCGGTGCTGTATACTTTGATTCGGGAAGCAACAAATAAAAAGCTGAACTTGATGACCGTAGATCCTGAAAAGCTAAAAGAGCAGCCGCCTGAATTGCGTTCCCACTTTAAAGAAAAACGCCAGAGCAACAAGGCAAAAATCCTGAAAAGAAGAGAAGAACGCAAGGCAAAAAAATCTGATACAGCAGAATAAAAAAGCATCCGCATGCATTGCATGCGGATGCTTTTTTGCTGAATATTACATCTGCGTGAACTCGTAGTTTTCAAACTTTAGCCGATCGCCGATATCAATGCCGAAAGGCAGCAGTGCGGTGGCTACCTCGGAAACAACGCCTGTATCCTCATACTTTAGATATGCATAGTCTCCTCGGATGTCAATGACTGAACAGATCATAGTTCCTCCTTGTGAAAACCGCCCCCGGTTTTCCGGGGGCGGTAATACTGTTAAAGATTAGTCCTTGTACATTTCAACCAGCTTCAGCAGGTGCTCGTAACGCTCCTTAGCGGCAGCTTCGTTCTTAGCAAACAGATCAGTTGCGCGATCGGGGAACTCACGGGTCAGACGGCTGTAGCGAGCCTCGTTCATCAGGAACTCCTGATAGCCGCCCTTGGGAGCCTTGGAGTCCAGCTGGAACTTACCGGACTCCTTGGAGGGATCGAAGCGGAACAGATTCCAGTAACCGCAGTCAACTGCCTTCTTCATTTCGTTCTGGCAATTCATCATGCCGCCCTTGATGGAGTGCATCTCACAGGGAGCATAGCCGATGATCAGGGAAGGACCATTGTAAGCCTCTGCCTCGCAGATAGCCTTGATGGTCTGAGCCTGGTTGGCGCCCATAGCGACGTGAGCAACGTAAACGTAGCCGTAGCTCATAGCGATCTCGGACAGGGACTTCTTCTTGGTTTCCTTACCGGAAGCTGCGAACTGAGCAACCTGGCCGATGTTGGAAGCCTTGGAAGCCTGACCGCCGGTGTTGGAGTAAACTTCGGTATCGAAGACGAAGATGTTGACGTCCTTGTTGGAAGCCAGAACATGGTCAACGCCGCCGAAGCCGATGTCGTATGCCCATCCGTCGCCGCCGAAGATCCACACGGACTTCTTGGACAGGTATTCCTTCTTAGCCAGGATGTCAGCAACGGTGTCGCAGCAGACCTTGGCTTCCAGGTTGGCGATCAGAGCAGCGGTGGCAGCCTTGTTGGCTTCGCCGTCGTTGTAGGTGTCCAGCCACTTCTGGCAGACAGCCTTGCGCTCCTCGGAAACGGTGTCGGCCATGACAGCGCGAACCTTGTTGGCCAGGGACTCGCGGATGACAGCCTGTGCGGTGTACATACCCAGACCGTGCTCAGCGTTGTCCTCGAACAGGGAGTTAGCCCAAGCGGGACCGTGGCCGTTCTCGTTGACGCAGTAGGGAGAGGTAGCAGCGGGGCCGCCCCAGATGGAGGAACAGCCGGTAGCGTTGGAGATGTACATCCGGTCGCCGAACAGCTGGGTCACCAGACGGGCGTAAGAGGTCTCGGCGCAGCCTGCGCAGGAGCCGGAGAACTCCAGCAGGGGCTTGCGGAACTGGGAGCCCTTAACGGTGTTGTCTTCCATATCGGGCTTGCGGGAAACCTTGGAGACCATGTAGGTCCAGA
>JAZUMW010000033.1:0-2866 GCA_045603825.1 Faecousia sp. | reverse complement strand
GCCTTCAGCTTCTGCAGCACCATGGCGCCGATCTCCTGGGGAGTGTAGCCCTTGCCGTCGATGGTGACCTTGTAGTTTTCACCCATGTGGCGCTTGATGGAAGAGATGGTGCGGTCGGCGTTGGTCACAGCCTGGCGCTTTGCCACCTGGCCGACCATGCGCTCGCCGGTCTTAGAGAATGCAACCACAGAGGGAGTGGTTCTGCCGCCCTCGGCGTTGGCGATCACAACAGGCTCGCCGCCTTCCAGAACAGCAACACAAGAGTTGGTAGTACCCAAGTCAATACCGATAATTTTACCCATAATTTAGTTCCTCCTATATATTAGAAAAATAATTTATAAATTTAATGGACAATGGAGAATGGACAATTGACAATTGTGGTATTGCCTGCGGCAATAATTTACATTGTCCATTGTCAATTTTCAATTGTCAATTCAGTTGGCTACTTGCACCATGGCGAAGCGGACGATCTTGTCGCCCAGCTTGAAGCCCTTCTGGAAAACCTGCGTAATGGTGTTTTCCTCCGCACTTTCGTCCTCTGTGTGCATGACGGCGTTGTGAATATTGGGGTCAAAGGCGTCGCCGACGCTTCCGAAGATCTCCACGCCCAGGGAGGCAAAAATGCTTACCAGCTGATTCATGGTCATCTCCACGCCCTTTTTGTAGGCTTCATCCTGCGTGGGCTGATTCAGTGCCCGCTCTAAGTTGTCGTAAACGGGCAGGAGCTTTTCGATGGCGTCGGCCTTACCGCTGCCGTAAAGCTGCTCCTTTTCCTTGACGGTGCGCTTGCGGAAATTGTCGTAGTCCGCAGCCAGCCGCAGATGGCTGTCGTGCAGCTCGTTATACTTTTCTTCCCAGGGATTGACCTCCGGGACTTCTTCTGCGGGAGCTTCGGGGGTTTCCACAGTTTCCTCAACAGGAATTTCCTTTTCCTTCTGATCCTTCTTTGCCACTTGTTAATCCTCCTCGTTGCGTTCCGGGGCAGGCAGCTGTACCTGCTCGGACTTGGCAAACATTTTAGAAAGGCTCTCGGCGAAGTAACTGAGTCTTGCCGTGACCTTTGCGTAATCCATTCTTGTGGGGCCCACCACACCGATCATAGCCTGCATATTGTCGCCGATGTCGAACTTGGTCATGACCACCGAGGTGTCCTTCAGCTCCTGAGCCACATGCTCCGGGCCGACCAGCACCTTGGTGCCATGCTGATTCTGCATAATGGCAGGCAGGTTCATGAGGGCGTCCTCGTCCAGGGAGGACATGAGCCGCTGGGCTTTGTCCACATCCCGGTATTCCGGCTGGCCCAACAGCCGCATCTGACCGGCCACCGCCATGTTGGTAGCGGTCTGACGGTTCAGGGTGTCGGCGGTGAATTCCATAATGATGGGCACCAGGCTGGCGGCCATTCCGGCGGATGCCATGATCCGTTCCAGAAGCTCCGGGGTGAATTCCTCAGCGCAAAGGCCCGTCATGGTGGCGTTGAGCACGGCGGAGAGGATCTTCAGATCGCTTTCGTCGGCGTTCAGCGGCAGCTTGATCAGCTTGTTGACCACTTCGTCGTTGGAGAGCATGACCACCAGGATCACGCTGCCCTGGCCTGCCAGGATCAGCTCGAAGCGCTTGACCGTGGCAGCTGTCTGACGGGAAGCCATGGAGATGGCCGGCAGATCCGTTGCCTGGCTGACCAGCTTGGCAACCTTTTCCACCAGCTTATCCACCTTCTGCATCTTCTCTTCCAGGGCGGTGTTGATGGAAGCGGTTTCGTCCATGCTCAGCCGGTAATCCAGCATCAGCTCATCCACATACAGCCGGTAGCCGGCGGCAGAGGGAACACGGCCCGCACTGGTGTGGGGCTGCTCTAAGTAACCCATGGCGGTCAGGTCTGCCATTTCGTTGCGGATGGTAGCGGAGGAGTAGTTCATGTCCGGCAGCTCGGCGATGGCTTTGGAGCCAACGGGCTCGGCAGTCCGAATATACAGGTCCACGATGGAGCGCAGCACCTTCTTTTTCCGTTCGGTCAGTTCCATGAATCCGTGACCTCCTTTCTTGTTAGCACTCCAAACCATTGAGTGCTAAGCACACTATACAATAGAGTGCTAAAAATGTCAAGAGGTTAAATTTTGAATTATTTTTTAACATTTTGCCGAAACTATTCGGCCACAGCGGTTCTTGTTTGATTCGGCAAATTATGATACAGTATGATCAGTTAGATAAACTTGAGTTTAACGGAGGGATAGCATGAACGAGAAAATAGAAATCCTGGAAGAACGGATTTCAGCTGAAGAATACATAGACTTTCTAAAAAGAACTGACTTAGGTTCTCAATATCCAAAAGAACGATTCAAAGAAAGAATTGCAAAGCTTGTCAATACCGTTTCAATCAGTCTTGTGGCCCGAAATGAAAGTGGCACAGTTGTTGGCGTTTTGTTTGGCTTGACCGATTTTGCCTATTGGCTTTATGTCACAGATTTGGGTGTAGACAGAGTTTACACGGGACAGGGTATTGGAAGACGGCTGATGAAAACTGCCCACGAAATCGCAGGCGGAGAAAAGAATATTGCAGTGTATTTGATTGCCAACGAGAATGCGATTGGGTTCTATGAGAAGCTGGGCATGAAAAAATCAGTGGACGTCATGCAGTACAACAAAATCGAGTGGACTGATTTCGTAGTAGAATAACAAATTCCAATTTACCTAACAGCTTTGCACCGCACCAAAGCCTTCCCCTTGAGGGGAAGGTGGCACGGCGAAGCCGTGACGGATGAGGTGTATCCGCCAAACAGTATAAGACAATATTCTTTTACACCTCATCAGTCACCTGCGGTGACAGCTTCTCCTCAAGGAGAAGCCTTTTGGCAATAGAACACCC
>JAZUMW010000032.1:0-3963 GCA_045603825.1 Faecousia sp. | reverse complement strand
CATAGTCGGCGACCTTCTTCTCCGCAGGTGCCAACTGATAATAGGAGGCATGGATCCGCTCAATAATATTGTGTTCTTCAGGCATTCCGCTGCCTCCTTTTGTTCAGAAATCTTACTCGCCCAGGATCTGGGTCATCATCTGATCCACAAGGATCAGGCAGCGGGGTACGTGGAAGGGACCCTTGAAGGTGCTGCCCTTGCAGGCAGGCTGGGTGGGCTTGCCGTCGCGGCGCAGGTAGCCGTACCACTCGCCGTACTCGTCGGCAAAGTAGGTCTTGCAGTAATCCAGGATCTGATAGAAGATATCCAGGTACTTCTCGTCCTTGGTATCGCGATAGATCATCATAGCTGCGATCAGTGCCTCGTTGTGGGGCCACCACAGCTTCATATCGTGCTCGTATGCTTCGGGAGGATTACCCAGGCAGTCCATAAAGTACAGAATGCCGCCGAATTCCTTGTCCCAACCTGCGTTGAAGGCCATGTCGAAGACCTCAATTGCCTTTGCATGGAGTTCCTTGTCACCGATGTCGTTGGCATAGTCCATCAGGAACCAGGCGCATTCAATGTCATGGCCGGGGTTGACCATACGGCCTTCGGTCACATCCAGACGGGCAGTGCCATCGGGAGCAACGGACTCCAGGGTGCAGCCCAGTTCGGGCTTGACGTGGTAGTTGAAAATATCTGCCACGCACTCCTTAGCACGCTCATCGTAAACATGCTTCATCTCGGGGTCAACACGCTTCATAACACCGGTGACATTCAGAATGATCATAGGGATACCTAGACCACGGCCGGGGCGGGTGGATTTGGGACCCATACCGGTGGGGTCTTTCATGCCGTGGTTCAGATTCCAGTACATGTCATAAGCGCGGCGGGCACGCAGCAGGTGCTCGCGCTCACCGGTGATGCCGTAGTATTCAGCATTGGCAATGCAGTAGAAAGCCTCGCAGTAGCAGTAGCGGCGCTGACGCAGGGGTGTGCCGTCACCTTCCACGGTGAAGTACAGACGACCGTCGGCTTCGTGGTTGACACAGTGCTCTTCCAGGAAATCAATGCAGCTCTTGGAGAACTTCAGCCAGTCCTCACGAACACCGTAAATCTTGCACAGGTATGCGTAGGTCCAGCCGCAGCGACCCTGCATCCACACGCTTTTGTCTGTGGAGAAGATGCTGCCGGCTCGGTCCAGGCAGGTGTAAACACCGCCGTTTACATGGTCCATGCCGTTTTTCAGCCAGAAATCGGCAACGCCGGTGAGCTGATTGCGGATCCACTGGCGTTCAGCGATCATTTTTTGACGATTCATAAAAGTACCTCCCGTTTATATTCATAAATTCAGTATACCATGGGCTGCGGGGGAATTCAATAAATACCTGCAAAAGTTTTTCAGGCAGGTGACAACCGGGAAAAACCGTGATACAATGAAAAAAATGTTCTACGGAGGGAAGGCTATGTTCCGTAATCTTTTTAAGCCTGACAGCTTTCTGATGATCCTGCTGAGCCGGATCACCGACAGTATTTTCCTGAGCCTTTTCTGGCTGCTGTGCTGCTTCCCGGTGCTGACCGTGGGTACTTCCTTTGCGGCGCTGTACGATGCTTCCTACCGGACCTTCCGCAAGGGCGAGCGGAATTCCTGGCAGCGGTTTTTCAGGACCTTCCGGGAAAACTGGAAGGCAGGCATTTTGCCTACGGTGGTATTTCTTGCCCTGTTCGGCCTGCTGGGCTGGGGCATGATCCAGCTGTGGAACGGCGCGGTGGGCCAGCAGATCAGCTGGCTGATGTTTGCGGCGGTGGCGCTGGTGGGTATTCTGGTGATGGGCGTTTTGAGCGTGCTGTTTCCGGTGCTGTCCCGGTTTGAAAATAAGTTTGGCGCACTGCTGAAAAACACCCTGCTGCTGTCGCTGGCCAATCTGCCCCGCACGCTGTGCCTGGGCCTGATCAATACGCTGGTGCTGTTTTTGTGCGTGCGTTTTGTGGTGCCGGTGTTTATCCTGCCCTGCCTGGCCGCGGTGGCGGATTCTTTCCTGCTGGAGCCAATGTTCCGGCCCTATCTGCCGGCGGAGGAAACAGAGGAAACCGCCGGAGAGGACCAGCCCGAAGCAGAAGAAAAGGAAGAAGATGCCACCTGAGGGCTGCCTCCCATAAGGATGGAAAAACTGCGTGGAAAAGCCACGGCAAGGCTGATACCTGCCGTGGCTTTTTTGTGTATTTCAGGGACGATGGATTTCTTGTGGGGAAGAAGATGGATTCAAAACCGTAGGAATCCCTATGGGAGGCCGCCCAAGTTATATGAGGTTGGGGATCCGCTCTGCCAGGGCGGCGGCCAGGGTGGCATGGCCTTTGGCGGTCAGGTGCATGTAGTCCACCTGGTTGAATTCGCAGCCCAGCGCCTGGGCATCCAGGAAGTGACAGCCAATCAGATCACACTGCTCGGCGTACCAGCGTCCCAGCTCCCGGGACTTGGCGGCACAGCCTGCGCCCATGGTCTCGGCCACTTCGCTTTCGTGCATTTTTTCGCCGATGTGAGGCGGGGCGATCACCAGAATATTGGGCTTTTTGCCGCCCCAGCAGTCTGTGGCCATGGCCTTCTTCACCAGCCGGCCCATGCCGATGGCGATGCAGGCAGCGGAGGCGCCGAAGCGTTCTTTGGTGTCGTTGGTACCCAGCATAATGATCAAAAGATCCACAAATTCGTGGCTTTTCAGGCAGGGGGTGATGTAGGGCAGGGCGCTCATGCCCTCGTGGATGGGATCTTCAAAGCAGGTGGTGCGGCCGGAAAGGCCCTCTTCCACCACATGGTACTGCTGGCCCAGCAGCGCCTGCAGACGCATGGTCCAGCGCTCCTGCTCGTTAAAGCGGATGCCGCCGTCGGCGCAATCGCCCGGATCGGCGCAATAGCCGTGGGTATTGGAGTCACCAAGGCATACGATGTGCTTTTTCATGGTACATTCCTCCTTGCGTTTCTGTTTCTAGGATACCATTTTTTTGACGGCCGTCAAGGGGGATTTTTCGCCTTCGTCATAATGCACCAAAAGCAAAGGCGTCCTTTGAGCAAGTTGCGATTTTGACAGCTTTTCGTATGATATTTCATATAAATAATTTGACAATCCTGGGTTTTTATAGTAATCTTAAGAAGGAAATGAACCGGTAAAAATGTACCCGTTTCCAAAATTTATGTAATAGGAGAATACTAAGTATGAAGAAGATCATCGCACTTCTGCTGGCGCTGGTAATGGTGCTGGGTCTGGTGGCCTGCTCCGTTGAGAAGACTCCCGCAGAGACTCCCAACGAGCCTCAGAACAATCAGCCCTCCGGCAATCAGAACAATCAGCCCGCCGGAAATGATGAGCCCGATGCACCCGCTGTTGCCAGCGAAATCACCCTGTGGACCTACCCCATCGGCGGTTGGGGCAACCAGGAGACCGTTGATGCTCTGCTCGCTTCCTTCAAGGAAGAGACCGGCATCACTGTCAAGGTTGAGTACCTGAACTACACCGACGGCGACGACAAGGTCAACACCGCTATCGAGGCCGGCGCTGCTCCCGACCTGATCATGGAAGGTCCCGAGCGTCTGGTCGCTAACTGGGGCGAAAAGGGTCTGATGGTAGACCTGTCCGACATCCTGACTGCTGACGACGCAGCAGAGCTGAACCCCGCTGCCCTGAATGCCTGCTACGGCACCAGCGGCGAAATCTACGAGTACCCCCTGGTCATGACTGCTCACTGCATGGCCATCAACAAGACCGTCTTCGAGGCTGCCGGCGCAATGCAGTACCTGAACGAAGAGACCCATACCTGGAACTCTGTTGAAGACTTCCTGGCTGCTGTCGATGCTGTTTACGCACACACCGGCAAGCAGGTCGGCGCTGTCTTCTGCGGCGGTCAGGGCGGCGACCAGGGCACCCGCGCTCTGGTTAACAACCTGAACGGCGGCACCTTCACCAACGCTGAGCACACTGCTTACAC
>JAZUMW010000031.1:0-18886 GCA_045603825.1 Faecousia sp. | reverse complement strand
GGCATATCAGGAAAAACTGGCGGCATTTATGTTGGAGATCGGTAGTTTTGAAGACGGAAACGCGGCAAAGGCCGTGGCAGAACAGATAGAAAAGGTTTGTTTCTATGATTAAAGTCAGTATCATCGTACCGGTGCATAACTCGGAACATTATCTGCACAAGTGCGTGGATTCTCTGCTGGAGCAGACGTTGGAGGAGATCGAGATCATTTTGGTGGACGATGCCTCCACGGATTCCAGCCGCAGCATTATGGCGGCGTATCAGGCCAAGTGGCCGGAGAAGGTCGTGACCTTGTACCTGGATGAAAACATCCGGCAGGGCGGCGCCCGGAACAGAGGCTTGGAGATCGCCCGTGGGGAATACATCGCTTTCGTGGACAGCGATGATTTTATTGAGCCGGATATGTGCCGGGTTTTGTATGAGGCGGCGCAGGGCGCGGACATGGCCGGTGCGGACTATTATCAGGACTTTGGCGATCATGTCAAGCAGGTGTCGCCTGCTTACAAAAGTGCCGCAACAAAAGAGGATTACATCCGCAACTGCGGCATGTTCTGGAGCCGTATTTACCGCAGAGCGTTTCTACTGGAGAACGGACTGCTGTTCCCGGAGAATGTTTATTATGAAGACGCCTGGTTCAATTTCATGACGGCCCTGTACGCAAAAAGCATTGTGAAGGCGGAAGGGACATTCTACCACTATTATCAAAGTCCCGACTCCACCATGCGCAGCCGAAACAAGCCCCATCAGTATGAACGGCTGCAGGTGCCCCGCCTGATCATCCGGGATTGCCGGGAGCGGGGTGTTTATGACCGGTACAAGGATCTGGTGGACTATAAGTACATCAGCATGCAGAGCAGCAATATTCTCTACACCTGCCTTGCACTATTTGACGAGCCGGAAGTGGTACGGCTGGCGCAGATCCGGCAGGCGATCCGGGAGGATTGCCCGGACTTTGCAAAAGGAACGCTGTATACCGCAATGCCCCTGTATCTGCGCTGCTATTTGCGGCTTACGCTTTTTTCGCCCAAGCTGACAGTTTGGCTGTACCGGCACGGCGCGGATCGCTGGATTGAGTTATGGAGCGTACTGCTTAACAAATTATCACGGAGGAATGCCAAATGATTATCGGCTATACCACAGGTGTGTTTGATCTGTTCCATATTGGCCATCTGAATATCCTGCGCCGGGCAAAGGAGCAGTGCGATTATCTGATCGTGGGTGTCAGCACCGATGAACTGGTGGAGTACTATAAACACAAAAAGCCTGTGATCGGCTTTGAAGAACGCTGTGAGATCGTCAAGGCCATCCGCTATGTGGATGAAGTCGTACCCCAGACCAATCAGGATAAATTTGCTGCATGGGAAAAGCGGCACTTCGACCGCCTGTTTGTGGGAGACGACTGGAAAGGCTCGGCCCTTTTTAACGAACTGGAAGAGCGCTTTCACCCCGTTGGCGTGGAGATCGTCTATTTTCCCTACACCCAACAGACTTCTTCCACCTATCTGAAACAGACCTTGGACACCCTTAACAATTCCAAATAAAGAGGTGGCTGCTGTGAAGAAAAAACTCAGAATCAAGTATAATTCTCCCGTGGTGCTGACTTTTGTGGTGGTCTGCCTTGCGGTGACGGTTGTGGGCATGGTCACCGGCGGCGTTATTACGCAGCTGCTGTTCATGACATACCGGGACTCCCTGTTAAATCCTTTTACATACCTGCGGTTGTTCACCCATATTTTAGGACACAGCGGCTGGGAGCATTTCATTGGAAATGCCGCCTACCTGCTGCTTTTGGGACCCATGCTGGAGGAAAAATACGGCCCCAAGGTACTGCTGATGATCATGGGCGTGACGGCGCTGGTTACGGCACTGATCAACAGCTTGTTCTTTGCGGGAGTGGGCTTGTGTGGTGCTAGCGGTGTGGTGTTCGCGTTTATCCTGCTGTCCTCCTTTACGGAGTTTAAAAACGGAGATATTCCGCTGACCTTCGTTCTGGTGTTTGTGATCTATATCGGACAGCAGCTTCTGCAGGGCATCTTTGTGCAGGACAATATTTCCAACATGGCCCACATCGTGGGCGGTCTTGTGGGCGCTGCCACCGGCTATGTGCTGAACAGAAAGCCCAGCGCGACCCCGGCACAATAAATAACACCCCGTTGCCAAGGCAACGGGGTGAATTTTTATACCTGAAGGATCTGCCGGGCTACATAAACGCCGCTGGCGGAAGCATGGGACAGGGAGTGGGTAATACCGCTGCCGTCACCGATGATGTAAAGACCCTTGTGGCAGGACTCCAGATTTTCGTCCAGCGCCACTTCCATGTTGTAGAACTTGACTTCCACACCATAGAGCAGGGTGTCGTCATTTGCTGTTCCGGGGGCTACCTTGTCCAGAGCATAGATCATTTCGATAATGCCGTCCAGGAGCCGCTTGGGAAGAACCAGGCTCAAATCGCCGGGAGTAGCCTTCAGCGTGGGAGTAATGAAGGCGTCTGCCATGCGCTTTTCGCTGGAACGCCGGCCCCGGATCAGGTCACCGAACCGCTGTACGATGACACCGCCGCCCAGCATGTTGCTCAAACGGGCGATGGACTCGCCGTAGCCGTTGGAATCCTTAAAGGGCTCGGAGAAATGCTTGGATACCAGCAGGGCAAAGTTGGTGTTGCCGGTCTGCAGCTTGGGATCTTCATAGCTGTGTCCGTTGACGGTGATAATACCGTTGGTATTTTCCGTGACCACAGCGCCCCGGGGATTCATACAGAAGGTACGGACCCGGTCATTGTATTTTTGCGTGCGGTAAACGATCTTGCTTTCATAAAGCTCGTCGGTAATGTGGGAGAAAACCTCCGCAGGCAGCTCCACACGGACACCAATGTCCACACGGTTGGACTTAGTGGGAATATTCAGCTCCTTACACACCCGCTCCATCCACTTGCTGCCGCTGCGACCCACGGAGACGATGCACTTGCTGCAGGTGTAGAGGGTATCCTTACACCGGACGGTATAGCCTGCCCCATCCACAGAAACGGAGTCTACAGGGGTGTCGAAGAAGAAGGTGACTTTCTCTTTAAGGGCATCATACAGATTTTCCAAAACCACATAGTTAATGTCTGTGCCCAGATGCCGCACAGAAGCATCCAGCAAATGCAGATCGTACTGGATACATTCCTTTTTAAAGCGTGTGGCAGCGGTGGAATAGAGCTTTGTGCCTGCACCGCCAAAGCGCATGTTGATCTCGTCAACATAGTGCATCAGCTCCAGAGCCTGCTTTTTGCCGATGTACTCATACAGCGTGCCGCCGAAATCGTTGGTGATGTTGTACTTGCCGTCGGAGAAAGCGCCTGCACCGCCAAAGCCGCTCATAATGGAGCAGCTTTTGCAGCCGACACAGCTTTGCACCTTTTCTCCGTCAATGGGGCAGCGGCGTTTATGCAGAGGATGGCCGGCTTCAAATACGGCGATCTTCAGTTCGGGACGGTGCTGTACCAGTTCATAGGCAGAGAAAATACCGCCGGGTCCGGCACCGATAATAATCACATCATAATTCATAATATTCCCCCCAAAAAAGATATGGTTGACTACAAGAAGCTTGTAGTCAACCATTTACGGCGGTTGGTAGAAACACTCATCCATATCATGAGCCTATACAACAGGATTATTTTACCACAGCGCGGCTGGATATTCAAGGGCATTTGTTACACTTCCTCAGCGAGAAGATCCTGCAATACCGCATCCAGCCGGGCGTTGACCATATCGAAGTCTGCCACCGCATCCATGATCTTCTGATAGGCGTGCAGTTTTCCCGCATCCTTTAGCTGTCCGGCAAACTCTGCCAGCTCCTGGGCGTGGGCATCATTGTGGCGCACCATATATTTCATCAATGCCAGCATCTCCTCCATGGGTGTGCCGGTATGGGAATGTCCGTGACCGTGGGCATGACCGTGATCGTGGGCATGTACATGGCTGTGACCGCCATGGGAATGGAGTTCGCCTTCCCGTCGGGTGCCAGCCACTTGATACATCCGGTCGTTGGAGATCACAACATCCACATCAAAATAAGGTGTGAACAGGGCGGCCAGCTCCTTCTCATGGAGCAGATCAATGGAAACATTGCTGGCCCGACCGGCGTGATGATCCGTCAGGGCGGCACGGCTCATGCCGTGGGCAACAGACAGCCTGCCGCCGGGTTTTACCAATCCGGACAGTACCTTGATCAAATGTGCCGGGTCCGGGAAATGGGGAAACGCGTTGTAGACCATGATCACATCAAACTGCTGCTGGAAGGTATGGGTCTCCACATCACCGCAGATCACATGGACCTGGGGAAATTTGGAGGCGGCGATTTTTGCCATCTCGGGAGAAATGTCGATGGCGGTAACAGAAGCAACATTGCGCTTCAAATAATCGGGAAACAGAACACCGGTGCCGCAGGCCACATCCAGCACATGGACACCCTCTTTGATGCCGCTGTTGTCCAGAATGGTGGAAATATTATCCTCGTTGCGGATAATATCCTGATCCCACCAGGGGGCGCAGTTGTCAAAAAACGAAATCACATCTTTCTTTTCCATGAGAAACTCCTTATGGGAATGAATGCATCTATCTACATTTTACCCGAAAAAATACCCGTATGCAACCCCCCTGGGGGGTTGGGGAAAATCCCCCCGGGAGCATGACCGAGGGGATTGAAGATCACTGCTCCCGGGAAGCAGCACACCAACGGATGGCAGCAGCCTGCCGTTCATAATCCAGAGTTTCGATACTGTCAAACAGCTTCACGGTGTCCGGGATCTTATAGGCGGGGCAGGCGATGGTGCCGTCGGCACGAATGCCGATCAGACCGCCGCAGGCCATGGCGATGATGTCGTGGTTTTCTTTATGGTAGATCCACTGGAACCAATCGCGGGTGAACAGACTCTTATTTCCGGCGATCTGGATGATGCCATCCTTTTTCAGACCGGCGGCACAGCGTTTATGCAGACATAAGGCCACAATGTCCGTCCAACCGTAAATGGCCCGAAGATCCTGGCTCACACCATCGATTGCCAGAGTGCCGTCATCCCGCAGACCCACCAGATCGCTGGCGCTGGCTGCGATAGCGATGATCTCCTTCCATTTGGAGGCCTTTTTGATGGTCCAGGCGCTGGACTGCACACCTGCGGCAACCAGGGTGCCGTTCCGCTGCAGACCGATCAGCGTGCGTTTCTGCTCTCTGACATCCACGATCCCCTTCCAGATGGAGGTGTCCGCGGAAAGACGGGAACCGCTCCGGTCAACAACCAGTACGGTTCGATCCCGCCGCAGACCCACGACATAATTCTTATAAAGCGCTACCCGGCGGACATCCGTCCAACCTGCTACTTTCGCAGCAAGGACCTTGTCTGTGGTGACTACGGTTCCATCCAGAGTCACACCCAGTGTGATTTTATCCTCCACAGCAAGGGACACGATTTTCTCCCAATGGGATACATTACATTCTCCAAAAGCCCGTTGCCCGGCAGCCACCACCGTGCCGTCAAAACGCAGGCCGGCAATATGGTTCTGGCTGGCGGCAATGGAACTGATACCGGTCCAATTTATCACATCCGGAATGCCGCCGCTTTTCTTCTCGGGGACGGCCACCACCGTTCCGTTGGAACGCAGAAACAAAAAACTTCCGTAATACAGGCAGACCATCTGCTCCGGTTTTTTGGCCTGTGCCCGCAGTTGGGCAAGGGTAGCCGGGGCGTTCTGCATTTTCATGGACAGCTCCCAGATCCGGTGCTCGTCGTAGTGCTCCCCGCAGGAAGCGCATACCAGCATACCGTCCCGGTTCTCCAACATGCCGCCGCAGAGTTCACATTGTAATGCTGCCATCGCCGTAACTCTCCTTTTTCCTTTATTGAAAAGGCCCGAAAGCCTTGTATTTACAAGGCTTTCGGGCACATGGAAACTGTATTGGTTTGCCCGCGTGAGATGTTTGCATCTATTATAGCATAAATACAAAGGATTGCAAGAGCGGACGGGCTTTTACAGAGATTACACCTCTGTGGGCAGGACGAAGGCTCCAATATGGGAGTAGGCTTCCACAACGGCAGGGTCGGAGACCTTGGTGATGGCATCCTTTTCCAAACGGAAGATCTGCAGGAACATGGTTTTATAATCCTCTTCGCTGTCCTCGCAGAACAGATACAGGAACTGACCGTCGGGGGTTTGCGCAAAGAAAGGATAGACTCGATACCAGTAGCATTCTTCCCAGAAGTCACCGGTTTGCGTGGTGATGACAAAGTCCAGATAGTGGTCACTCTCTTCGTCATAGCCGGCGAGGAAGCACACAGGATCGCAAAGACCGTCTGCGTCCAGATCTGCGAAGAAGGAGACATCCAAGGGCATTTCTACCGTATAGAACTCCAGCGCCCAGGTGTATTTCTGTACAAAGAGTTCCGGATATGTGGCAAAGGGAACGGTAACAGGCAGCAGACCCATTTCACCCTCCACCAGGATCTCCAGGGGGAAGAAGGTCACACCGTTATAGTCCAGGACCCAGGGGATGCCATCCTCCGGCGTGTTCCGGAAGAAATCGACCACCGCGCCGGGAACGATCTCTGCCGCGTTGGAGCGGCCCAGCAAGCCCTCAACGGCTTTGGGAATCAGGTTCACATCGGTGACCACATCGGAGAGCATCAGCTGCTGGCCGGTCTGGGTATCAAAGGTGGTTCCGGACAGCACGCGGTAGTTGCGGATATTGCCGTAATCGGAATAGGAGTCCGACAGCAAGCTGACAGCGATGCTGTCTGCCCGGCGCACCTGGGTATACAGCTTGGAAACATAGGGGGTAAAGCTGGACGGACTCTGGGAATGGGCCTCCTTTGCAAGCTGGACCAGATTGTCGAATTCATCCTCCATGGCGCTGCGCAGCATATTGGCCTGCTGATCCAGGGTCTGGGCCATAAGAGCATAGGAATCTGTATGAGATTCTGACATAGTCACAAAGGAAAAATCACTCAGCACAAGCAGATCGTAGCTGCCGGGGACATCCTCATAATAGGTAAAAGAGGTCTTTTCCAGGGACAGCAGCTCCGGCTTTATGGGAACTTCTTCAACGGGAGCTTCTTCCACGAGAGCATCTTGGGCAGGAACATCCGCGGCTGGCGCATCTGCGGCAGGAGCGTTGGTGGGCGTTTCCGGAGCCGGCAGGACCTCGGGGGTCGGCTCAGTACCTCCTCTGGAACAGCCCGTGAGCATCAGGCAGGCGATCAAAAGAAAAATGAATAGTTTTTTCATAGTGTAAACCTTTCTAAAAAGCAGGGCGAAAGGACAAATGCCCTTTCGCCCCTTGTGGTTGCAGTATATTACTGACGAATCAGTGTCCAGTCAGAGCTGAGGATCAGTTCATTGCCCTGGATCTCTACGAAGTAACCAAGGTAATCACCGTCATCGAAATTGATGTCGATATAGTCTTCGTCCAGCTCATAAGAGAATTCGTAAACCTCATCCAGCCAGGTGTAAACGCCTCTGCCATCGGCCTTGAAGGTGAAGCCTTCGTTGTAGCCGGCAGCCTCGTCCAGCCATGTGCCGATAAGCTCGGCTGCCAGAGTGGCTGCATCCACCGCATCCTTAGGTGCCTCGGTGGGCGCATCGGAGGTTCCAGCAACAAACGTTTCGTCCTTGTCGAGAAGGGCTTCGCTGCTGTAGCGGTGGTCGATCATGGTCAGCACAGTACCGTCGATCGAGATGGTGTAGGTTTCGATATCGTCTTCGCCATAGGTCAGGGTCAGGGTGTCGCCGCTGACAGAATAAGTATAGGGATACTCAGGACCGCTGATGAGCATACCGGTGCCGTCAGGATTGAAAACATAGGTGTCTTCCCAGACGCTGTCCCGCTCTACCCATGCACCGTAAAGCTCGAATGCGCCGATATTCACGGGAACTTCTTCCTCGGTTTCCAGGCTCCAGGTTCTGCCGCTGTCCACACCAAAGAGCTGACCTGCGATCCATGCGCACTGGTCAACGGTCAGATCATCCCAATTCATGGATTCCATATGGAAGCCCAGCAGACAGGCGGTGACTTTGTCCTCAGTACCGCCGCCTTCCTTTGCTTCCCAGTAGGGATACTCATATTCCACGCACACAAATTGGTCTAACTGCTCCGAGTAACCTTTCAGTGTGGAGTAGGTCTCCACCAGAATTACATCCAGGCCTTCCCACTGGAAGCCCAGGTCGGTGACGGTCTGGGAATAGCTTTCATACTCTTCCTCGGTCTTTTCAACGATGACTTCGCCGTCAAAATACAGCTGCTGCATCAAACTGTAGGTGCCCAGTTCACCCTTGTAGAGGACGCTGCTGTGGTAGTCTGCGGAAGTAGCCATATATTCCCGGACATCGTCATAGACAGTGACGGTATACACGGAGCCGTCTTCCAGATACTCTTCATAGTCGCCTTCTTCAAAATAAGCGCCTTCAGGCAGAGAGAAGGTAGCATAGGTCTCTTCGCCGGGATAGTAGTTGCTGCCGTACCACATTACAATGGTCTTTGCTTCTTCAGCAGGCACCTGGGGATCATCCTCCGGTGCATCGGCGGGGGTTTCTGCGGAACCGACGGCGGAATCGTCGTCCGGTTCCTCAGCGGGCTTGTCGTCTTTCTTGCCGCAGGCTACCAGAGTCAGCAGCATGGCTACGGCCAGAAGAATCGCTAAAAACTTTTTCATGATGATCTTCTCCTTACAAATTACTTTTTAAAAAGCTTACCGAAGAAGCTCTGTTTGACCTTGCCTTCTTCGATGGCGTTGGCGGTTTACTGCTGCATGATGAAAAAGCGGGAGCCTTGGTTTCTTCTGCTGTTTACTTCTGTGCTGGTGGTCAATACCGGCTATTTCCTACTGTCCGTTTCCTCAGAACTCCGGGGGGCGCTGATGGCAAACCGTCTGGCATATTTGGGTGCGGCATTTCTGCCCCTTTCTGTGCTGATGATCATTCTTAAATCTTCAAAGGTCAATTACAAAAGGTGGCTGCCCGGCCTCTTGATAGGTATTAGTGCGGCAATGTTTTTGATGGCGGCTTCCCAGGGATATGTGGACCTTTATTATAAACAGGTATTCTTTGAGATCGTCAACGGTACACCGGTGCTGAATAAGATCTATGGACCCCTGCACAGTGTATACATGCTCTATCTGCTGGGGTATACCCTGGCAACGGTGTTCGCGCTGTTTTACGCCATCTTAAAAAAGAAGATCGAAACACCCTCCCATGCGGTGATCCTGGCTACGGCGGTTTTTGTGAATATCGGTGTGTGGCTGCTGGAGCAGTTGGTAAAAATCGAATTTGAGATCCTGGCGGTTTCCTATGTTATTACCGGGATGTTCCTGCTGGGGCTGAATATGTCCATGCTGGAGCAGGAAAAACTGCGTGCTCAGCGGAAAGCCCTGGAAGCTGCTGTGCCGGAGCCGCATAACACGGCACCGGAGATCCCGGAACTGGATTGCCAGCGTTTTTCGGAAGGCCTGCTTCTGCTGACCAAAACTGAGCGGACCATCTATGAGATGTATACTGCCGGCAGAACCACCAAGGAGATCATGGCCGATCTGAATATCACAGAAAACACCCTGAAGTTCCACAACAAGAATTTTTACGGCAAGCTGGGAGTCTCATCCCGGAAACAGCTGCTGGAGATATATTGGGCGATCCAAAAACGGCGCACCTGAAACAGTTATAAAAAAGAGCCAACTGACAAAACCGTCAGTTGGTTCTTTTGCGATACTTGCGCTTTGATTTAGAAGTATTTCCCACACCGCAAGGCTCTGCTTTAAACGAAAGGATGTGTTTGTCCGGGTTTAAAAAATAAGAAGGTCACCCGTAGGTGACCTTCTTATAAGGAAGAGAACGATTAGGGAAACAGGCTAAGATGGGGTTTTTCTTTGGTCAGTTTAGCTACAAATTCCGACATTTCCTTCAGTTCTGCCATGAGGGTGGGAACATCCATTGCCGCGATGATCTCATCCACCAGCTTTTTACCCTCCTCAGCAATGGCTTTGCGGCTTTCCGCAGTGGGCGTTGCGGCAAAGGAGTGGGTGGACAGGGAAGGTTGATAGAAACCGCAGCCACCGTATGTATGAGAGTAGCTATTCAGGTGGTTATTGATGCCGCTGATGTGCTTCTCCATGGCGCGTTCTTCTTCGTCGATCATGCTGTCCTCTGCGGGAATATCAACGGGGATCTCGTCCAGCTTACCCATAATGTCATAGCAGGCATATTGCATAGCCACAAATTTGGACAGATCAAAATTCTTGGTACCCATACCAAGAGAGGGACACTTTTCGAAGGCCTTGTGCATATTGATATGCATGATTGGAATTTTATACTTTTCAAAGAAATCTCTCACAAGCGCACTGCAGGAAATATATCCGGGGCCATGAGCGGTGATGTAAACCTGACGCTTAAAGCCCTGCTTATACAAAGAGATGGCGATTTGCTCCAGATAACGGGCGCCTTCAATGATACCCATCTGAACGGTGCCGCGTCCAATGGAGGTGCCGCCGGAGAAGAAATAACTCAGATTGTTGAATACGAGGCCGTCTGCGGCTTCTGCCATTTTAAGAGCGAAGCCCTCCGGGAAAACATATTCAGCATCAAGGGGCATGATGCCTGCTGCTTCCACAACGCCCACAGGAATGAAAATAATGTCGCTCCGTTTTAAAAAATCTTCAACTTCGCGATTGATCATGTGCGTATAAACTCTGGTACGCATCTGTACTGCCATTTAAAAAACTCCTTTCGTTATGAATGGTTACTCCACCATAGCGGCGCGCATCACATTGGTTTCGGTAATTTGGTCGCCGGTGAGTTCTGCGGTGATACGGCCACCGCTGATAACAAGACAGCGGTCGCTCATAGAGATAAGTTCCGGCATGTCGGAAGATACCATCACAATGGAGATTCCGTTTGCCGTTAATTCGCCCATGATTTTATAGAAGTCTGCCTTTGTACCCACATCGATACCTTTGGTGGGCTCGTCAATCAGAAGAATATCCGGGTTTTTCATAAGCCATTTACCCAGGATGACTTTTTGCTGATTGCCGCCGGAAAGGCTGAACAGCTTGGCATTCAGAGAGGGAGCCTTGATCCGCAACCGCTCGAACTGGATCGCAGACTGCTCTTCTTCAACCTTGCGGTTAAGGATCACTTTGCCAGGCAAGTCATTCAGGGATGCCAGCGTCATATTCTCACGAATACTCATGGGAGCGACGATGCCTGAGAGCTTGCGCTCTTCGGTAATAAAGCCGATACCCAGCTTGATGGCATCATAGGGCGTTTTGATGTTGACCTTTTTGCCTTGCAGATATATATCCTTTTTGACATCGCCGGCATACTGTCCAAAGATCGCGCCCAGAATCTCGCTGCGACCTGCACCCACAAGGCCGCCAATACCCAGGATCTCTCCTTTCCGCAAAGAGAAGGAGATATTTTCCACAATATTTTTGCCTTTAATGGTGGGATGCGGTACGGTGAGATTCTCTATGCGCATAACCTCGTCGCCAATCTGGGCGTGCTGTTTAGGATACAGATCGCTGATCTCACGGCCAACCATTTCTTCCACAAGCTGTTGCTCCTGAATCTCTGCGATGGGGCGGCAGGAGATGGTCTGGCCGTCTCGCATAACAAGCAAACGGTCACAGAGCTTATAAAGCTCACTGAGCTTGTGAGAAATGTAAATAATAGCTTTGCCCTCGGCTCTCAGGTCATTGAGAATGGACATGAGCGTTTCTGTTTCTGTGTCGGTCAATGCGCTGGTAGGCTCGTCCAGAACAAGAATGCGGGGATTCTTTGCGTAAGCACGCATCAAGGCAATCATCTGCATCTGGCCGCTGTTCAATGGACGCACTTTCGTGCGGGGAGAAACATCCAGCTTGACCTTTTGCAGCAGTTCGCTTGTGTCACGGTACAGCGCTTTAAAGTCAACAAACCCATGCCCACCGTGCAGATTGCCAACAAACATGTTCTCTGCAATGGTCAGATCCAGCATCATGTTAACTTCCTGGTAGATCATTTCGATACCGTAGGACTGGGCGTCATGAATGCTCTTGAATTGTACAGGTTTGCCGTCAATTTCGATTTCGCCCGTGTAGGAACCGGCAGGATAACTTCCGCTGAGCACTTTCATCAGCGTAGATTTGCCTGCGCCGTTCTCACCGCATATACCAAGAATCTCACCGGGCTTGAGCTCGAAATTTACATCATCAAGAGCTTTGACGCCGGGAAATTCTTTGGTTATGTGTTTCATTTTTAAAATAGTTTCGCTCATAGAGCCACCTCGCTTTCAGTGCCGCTGATCACAAGTTGCCGCCGAGCTTTTCTCTGCGGTATTTATCCACATAGAGCGAAGCAATCAAAATGGCTCCGAATACAAGATTTTGCCAGTAAGAGGAAACATGCATCATAACAAGGCCACTCTTGATCGCAGCGATCAGCAGAGAACCAAGGAAGGTTCCGATAATGGAGCCAAAGCCGCCACCGAGGCCTACACCGCCAATGATAACAGAGGCCATGATGGTCAGCTCTGTACCGGACGCAATAGAGGGCTGTGCGCTGTTAAAGCGCGAGCAGTAAATCACACCAACGATGGCAGCAAAGACGGATACAGTAATGTTTGTGATAAAGCGTACCCGGGTAACATTGATACCGGCAAGGCGGGCTGTTTCCTGGTTGCCGCCTACAGCGCTGACCTTACGGCCAAACTTAGTGTTTTTAAGCAGAATGTGGAAGAAAACACCAACGACAATGGCGAAGATTACAGAATAGTACAACACACCGCCGGCCTTACCCTGGCCGATAACCTTCAGAGCGTCGTCGGAGATGACGATAGGCATACCTTCTGTGTAAACCAGAATGGCACCGTTAATAACATACTGCAGGCCAAGGGTAGTGATCATGGCCATCAATTTGCTTTTGACCACGAATACGGCCTTGACATAGCCGATCAGCGCAGCTGCAAGAATGGTGATGAGGATCGCGGGAACCAAAGGAACACCCGCGAGCATCAGGGCCACACAGATGACACCGCCGAAGTTGGTCATAGCACCAATAGACAGATCCATATCACCGGACATAATAACAAATGTCAGGGGCGCAGCAACGACGAAATAGTAACCTGTGGTACGCAGCACATCAATGAGATTGACTACGCTGAAGAAATCGGCATTGACAAAGGCAATAACGATAAACAGAACGATCAAAGACAGCGCGACGCCAAACTCATTAGCAGAAACGATTTTTTTAAAGAAATTCTTTACAGCTTTCATAGCATTTACCTCATTAAGATGAATGCCGGCTAAGCCGGCACTCATCTTATCTCACAAGTACATCAGCCGAGATCGATTCCGTTCTCAGCAGCATAAGCGTCAACATCTTCGGGGAAGATGGGGACAGTGCCGGTGTCATTTTCGTAGTCGGGAGTAGCACCGTTGACCAGCATATCGTTGGCGATACGGACAGAGTCGTAGCCCATGGAGTAATTGCCGGTAGCGATGGTTGCGTCCAGAATACCAGCCTTCAGGTAATTCAGAATATCTGCGGAGTCATCCATGCCAATGACCAGGATGTCGTCCTTCAGACCATTCTCATCAATATAGCTGGCAGAGCCCATGGTTGCGCCGGTGCTGTCGTTGCAGACGATGCAGTTGATATCGGGGTTTGCCTTCAGCACATTGCTGACAACATCAGCGGCGACAACAGCGTTCTCCTGCTCAAATTCCATGCCGTAGTGCGTAATGTTGTCACAGCCTTCCAGTGTTTTCAGGAAGCCGTCGTAACGGATGTTCAGAGTCTCGCCAGCGGCACCCACAAGGTAGAGGACCTTGTATTCCTTGTCGCCAGCCAGTTCCTTCAGCAGTTCAGCCTGACGGACACCCATGTTATACTGATTGGTACCCATGTTAAAATCAGCGTATTCGCCTTCTTCACCGATGGCAACATTGATGTTGCAGATGATCGTTCCCTGCTCACGGGCGCGCTTTAGGGAGTCGCCGAAGATTTCTTCACTGAAGAAGATGCCGGCGATGAAGTCAGCGCCTTCGTTGATAGCGGTGTCCAGCAGCTGTGCCATTTCCACGGGATCCATGGGAGTCTGAGGTGCTACAAAGTGGCCTTCCCAGCCCAGTTCCTTGCAAATGTCGTTGAAACCGCGTTCGGTCTTGGACCATGCGGCGCCACCGGCTTTGATGCTGATGAAGTATGCCAGATAGGGGTCTTCGGGTTCTGCTGCCGGAGCATCGGCGGCGGGAGCGTCGGCGGCGGGAGCATCAGCTGCGGGAGCATCAGCTGCAGGAGCATTTCCACCACAAGCGGCCAGAGAGAGGATCATTACGAGCGCAAGTAAAAGTGCAATTAACTTTTTCATAATTCTTCTCCTTAAATGTTATTTTGTTATAAGTTTTATGATCTACGGCATATGCCGTAAACTTCTAATTATTCACCTTTTACACATTTCTGAAAGTCGACCCACTTGTCGATGGCGGGCTGCATGTTGTTCAGTTCAATCAGAGTGGTGCCTTCTTTTGCTTTTCTGCGGCGCTCAACATCAATGGGATACTGTGCTTCAGCGACTGCTGCAAGACGTTCTGCGTCCTGCCAGGGAACGACTACGATGCCGTCGTCGTCACCGATGATAATGTCGCCGGGGTTGACCACCACATCACCGCAGGCTACAGGAATATTGATCGCACCGCCGCCTGCGGATGCACCGCCTGCGTATGTTGCAAAACCCTGGCAGAACATGGGAAAGTCCAGCTCTTTCAGAGGGAGCAAGTCATGAGTGGGAGCATCCATGACCAGACCGGCAATGCCTTTGCGCTTTGCCTGACCGCCAATGCCATCACCGAAAGAGATATACTCAGACTGTGAGCCGCCACCGAAGACCAAAACATCACCGGGCTGTGCCATATACAGGGCGGCAACCTGGAACAGCATGCTGCCGGGACGACCCCATGCGGTAAAGGCAGGACCTGCCATTTGGAAACCGGACTTGATGGGGGCAATGCGCTTATTCATTACACCGCCGTAGCCCTGCAGTTCGGCAATTTTCGCAACGCCGTACTTAGCGATACTCTCTATGAGTTCCGGGGCGACTCTGGGAATATCTTCATTGATGATGCCATCATGCATATGTCCCTTCATAACGCGGCCTTTTTCATCATAGATTCTAAATTTCTTTTCACTCAATTTCATCGCGTCCTTTCAATATTATTTCGCGGCGAACAGCCGTTGATTATTTAGGAAAATGGAACAGAAAAACTTCCAGATCAGCTTGGGAAGTCTTTTTAATGGCATGGGGAACATCTGCCGGGGCAATCATGGAAATGCCGGGAGCCAGATCGAATTCCTCCCGGCCGATGATCATTTTACCTGTTCCGGAAACCACATAAAAACCTTCGTGGTCGTCGTGGATACCGTAGGGGACCATATACTCGGTGTTGTAAAAACGGTTAAACATGGCACGGTAACCCTGGCAGGGGGTATCATCTGTATCAAAATATAGCCAGGAATGGGAACCGGGATATTCTGTTATTTCTGTGCTCTTGCTTGAATAAACTTTTTTCATATCTTATTTCTCCGTTTGCAATACGGCATGGTTCAAAATTAAAGGAATATTTTGTGTCTAATAATATTCTAATACTGATATATTAGAATATCAATTGTGTGTAGTTACAAAATATACAAAATAAATTTGTAAACTATCACAAAACTATGAAAAAACAACAAAAACCGCCGGCTTACACCAGCGGTTGAAGTTTATTCGGTTTTTGCAAAGTATTGGGGGAATTTGGACATCAATTCTTCCTGTTCTGCCTGGAAATAGCCAAGATGTTCTTTCATAAGCCGAACAGCCATGGTGGAATTCTGTTCGGAAATGGCGGCAAGGATCGCCCTGTGGGCGCTGACCGCTTTAACGATGGTAACAGATTGGTATGACAAACGACGGATCCGGTCAAAGTGTATGGTCATACTACTGAGAGTCGTGAAAACATGAGGGAAACCGGCGATTTCAAACAGCTTCTTATGGAACGCGTTATCAAGCTCCATAAGCTTATCCGGGTTGCGGTTATCAAGATAAAATTGCTGTAGTGCAATGATCTCCTGAAGCGGCTCAAAAACCTGAGGATCATTGATTTTGCAGCAGCGCTCTACCACGCCGCACTCCAGCGTCTCACGCATAAAGTAGGCTTCTTCCATAAGCTGATAGTCCAACGGCGCGACGATGCTACCTTTTTGCGGATACATTTGAATGATAGAGGATTTGGAAAGCTCAATCAAGGCTTCCCGTACAGGTGTCCGGCTCAAACCCAGTTCGGCGGCCATTTCCTGATCGCTTATCTTATTTCCGGGAACAAGCTGCAGAGAAACAATGTTGTGTTTAATGATTCTAAGAGCGTAATCTCGGGCGCTTTCGTTGGGGAGTCTGTCGGAAATGATCATCACATTTTCTCCTCCTCGTTTCAAAATCGTGCCTATTATATTAGTATATTAAAGCAAGTGCATAAAAAAAGCAACCCTGTTTTTTGAAACTTGTAAATTATATACAAAAAAACATACCTTAAGCAAAGCCTAAGGTATGTTAGATTCATCTATAATACAGTCCGGATACAAATTTAAAACTTCTTCTTCCGTTATTTCGTCAAGGCGCAGATGCTTTTGCATGGCGGCAACGGCCTTCGTCTCGTTTTGCTCCATAATGGCATTGAGAATGGCCTGGTGATCCAAAACGGTTCTGTCTTCCGTACCTTCCAAAAAGCACAGGCTGATGATCCGCCGATAATGAATTTCAAGATTTCTCAAAAATCCATGGGCAAGGGTCATGCCTGCATGCGTAAACAGTATTTTATGGAACTCAATATCCATTTCCGTCATAGCGGAGATATTTTGCCGGTTTATGTAAAAACGCATCAGATCGATATTATCCTGTAAACCGCAAAAGACCGTGGGATCGCTTAAGTGGCAGCAGCGGCGAACAGCCGCACACTCAAGCGCGTTTCTGGTAACAGCTGCTTCCTGAATCAGTTTCATTCTCACCGGCGCGACGACACTGCCTTTTTGAGGATACATGACTACAAGATCGTACTTGGCAAGTTCCATCAAGGCTTCGCGGACTGGAGTGCGGCTAATACCCAAGGCAGCGGCAATTTCCTGATCGTTGATTTTACTGCCGGGTTCCATGTGCATAGTGGTAATGTTATATTTAATTGTGCGAAGCGCATAATCTTTGGCGCTTTCGTGGGCTCCTCTGTCTAAGATTGTCATAGGCATATCCTCACTTGCTTTTTCTATATTTTACAAAAAATGTTTAAGTTTGGCAATAAAATATTGAAAAAATTCAAAATTAAATGAAAATAAGTACATATCGGCAATAAATTTAATATTAACCGTTTTGCAAAAATAGAGCCAACTGACAATACTGTCAGTTGGCTCTTTGCTTTAAGGGGGAATTACTTCTCGTTCTTGTAGATTTCCTTGAAGTACTTGTAGGTGTCTACCTTCAGCTCGCCGCAGGCAGCCTCGTCGCAGGCAACGATGCCGTCGGGATGGAGCTGCAGGGCGCTGATGGTCCAGGCGTGGTCCACGCCGCCTTCCACACAGTGACGGAGGGCTCTGGCCTTGTTGTGACCGCTGATGATCAGCAGGACCTGCTTGGAGTCGCAGACGGTGCCAACACCCACAGACAGGGCGGTCTTGGGAACCTTGTTGGGATCGTTGTCGAAGAAACGGGAGTTGACAATGAGAGTATCCTCGGTCAGCGCACGGACGCCGGTGCGGGAGACCAGAGAGGTGAAGGGTTCGTTGAAGGCAATATGGCCGTCTACGCCGCTGCCGCCCAGGAACAGGTCGATACCGCCGTAGGAAGCGATCTTGTCTTCGTAGCGCAGGCATTCAGCTTCCAGATCCTCGGCCATGCCGTTGTGAATATTGATGTTCTCAGCGGGAATGTCGATATGATTGAAGAAGTTGTCGTGCATGAAATACCAGTAGCTCTGGTCGTGCTCTCTGGGAAGACCCACATATTCGTCCATATTGAAGGTCACAACATTCTTAAAGGTCACTTTACCGGCCTTATTCTTCTCAATCAGACGTTTGTAAACGCCCAGAGGGGAAGAACCGGTGGGCAGACCCAGAACAAAGGGACGATCTTCCTTGTGGTTGTTGATGGCATCGGCGATATGGTCAGCAGCCCATGCACACATTTGGTCGTAGTCGTTTTTAATGATAAGTTTCATTGTTGGTCACACTCCTTTTCTGATTCGCACTATTGATTGCCTATGAATGTATATATCCAATTATTCCCACTCGCAACCACAAAACCGACCTTAAACGATTTTGTTTTAGCGTAGTGGCACAAATTGATTTGCTTTGTCTTTGATTATCCTATTTACATAGGTAGTCCTAACTTTTGCTATCATTTTGCTATCACAGTTTGCTATCACTTTTTAAGCATCCGTGTCAGCTTGTTTATTATAATTCGTTTTGTTCTATTTTTCAATAGTTTGTCACAAATTACTCGGCAATCTTTGCGTTATCAAGGAAAGCCTTTGCTTCACTTAATCGCAAATCCCAATGCTTTTGTAACATTGCGATTATCGTGTCATCATTGACATCTTCCTTCTACGAAATTTTAGTATTACAAAAGATAATAACAAGATTTTCCTCTTTTTGTCCTATCGCTATGCAGACGAGGCGATTCATCTGCATAGCCTTTAGGAGAACAACAATAATCCGAAGATTATTTTATTAGCATATTAGCAGGAACTCTTTTATATTCCTGCAGTCTGATGACATTACTTACCTGTCATACATCAGGAAAATGTATACGATGTGAAGCTATGGAATGCTTCATCTTTCCGAAGAATACAGGACGGCCACTGGGGATGG
>JAZUMW010000030.1:0-6396 GCA_045603825.1 Faecousia sp. | reverse complement strand
AATGCCAGAGTCAAAGTCTGGTGCCTTACCGCTTGGCGACATCCCAATGCGAAGATGCCCGACTCCGGACACACGGAGCATTATAACACGGCTGCCAATATTTTGCAACAACTTTTTATCTGTTATTCACAACTAATTGCGAGAAAAACCGCCCCATTAAGGGGGCGGTTTTTTGCAATATCAATAATTTTCTGCGTGAACTTCGAAATAAGCCTTAGGATGGACACAGGTGGGACAGACTTCGGGAGCCTCTTCGCCTACCACCAGGTGACCGCAGTTGCGGCATTCCCAAACCTTGACGGAGCTCTTTGCAAAGACCTGTGCGGTTTCCACATTCTTCAGCAGGGCCAGGTAACGCTCTTCGTGATGCTTCTCGATAGCAGCCACCAGACGGAACTTGGCAGCCAGCTCGGGGAAGCCTTCCTCTTCGGCGGTCTTGGCAAAGCCGGCGTACATGTCGGTCCACTCGTAGTTTTCGCCTGCAGCGGCATCTGCCAGGTTGTGAGCGGTATCGCCCACACCGTCATGCAGTTCTTTATACCACATTTTGGCATGTTCTTTTTCGTTGTCAGCGGTCTTCAGGAACAGGGCAGCGATCTGCTCGTAGCCTTCCTTCTTGGCCTTGGATGCGAAATAGGTGTACTTGTTTCTGGCCTGGGATTCGCCTGCAAAGGCAGCCTCCAGATTCTTCTCGGTCTGAGTTCCTGCGTACTTGTTAGCCATGGGATTACCTCCTGCAATTTATTTGGATAATTCCAGTATAGCACAATATTTTTCGATTGCAAGAGATCAGTTTAAAAGATATACCCCTAAATTCAAGTACCCTGCAAAGGTGACCCACAGCAAATACGGCAACAGCAGATCACCGGCACGCTCGTCGATGCTGTTGAATTTCCATATGGTTACAGCAATGAGGATCCATAGAACAAGAAGCACGATAAAAGCTGCAAGGTAGGCGTCCCAGCGGAAGAAAACAATAGGCCACAGAAAATTGAACAGCAGTTGTAAAATATAGAAGACCAAGGCGTTATGGACTTGCTGTGCGTCTTTATCAGATGTGAGAACACGGTAAGACGCATAGCCCATAAGTAGATACAGCACCGTCCATACCACTGGGAATAACCACCCAGGCGGTGACAGGGGCGGCTGGTTCAGTTCTTGGTAATTGAACATACCGCCTGACAGCAGGGTGGATAAACCACCGACTCCCAGGGGAATGGCCAGGCATAAGATCAGCTTTTTAATATTGAATTTCATAAACATCCCTCCATAAATAACTATACCGCCAATTCGGGTATAGTATCCCTGGAAATAATGGTTGCAGGAGGGCTTACTTGATGCTATAATGAGAAAAAAAGAAAGGCGGTAACAAATTATGAAGTCCAAAGTATATTTTACTTCCGTTATCACGCCGGAAAAGGTCCTGGAGCTGTACCAAGTACTGAACAAGGAACTTCCCGGAAATGTGGCCATTAAGGTGCATTCCGGTGAGCAGGGAAATCAGAACTTTATCCGGCCTGCATTTTGGAAGCCAATTGTTGACCATGTGGGGGGTACCATTGTAGAATGCAACACCGCGTACGAAGGATCCCGCGACACCACTGAGCGTCATGTTGCAACCTTGAAAAAGCATGGCTGGAGCGATGCGTACAATGTGGATCTGATGGATGCAACCGGCCCTGATATGGTGCTGGAGATCCCGGACGGCAAGCGGATCAAAAAGAATTTTGTGGGCAAGGACCTGGCAAATTATGACAGCACACTGGTTCTGTCCCATTTTAAAGGCCATCCCATGGGCGGCTTTGGCGGTGCACTGAAGCAGCTTGCCATCGGTTTTGCATCTTCTTACGGCAAGGGCTATATCCACGGCGTTGGCGATCCGGCTCATTTTTGGGATCGTGACCAGGATCAGTTCCTGGAGTCCATGGCAGATGCGGCCAGCTCTATGGTCCGGTATTTCGGTGGCAACGCTGCCTACATCAATGTGATGAAAAACCTGAGTGTGGACTGCGACTGCTGTGATGTTGCAAAGGATCCCTGTATGGCAGACATCGGCATGCTGGCCAGCCTGGACCCGGTGGCCATCGATCAGGCCTGCCTGGATCTGGTATATGCATCCAATGACCCCGGCAAAAAGGATCTGCTGGAGCGGATCGAAAGCCGTCACGGTGTACACACTTTGGAGATCGCTGCAGAGCACGGCATTGGTTCCCGGGAGTACGAGCTGATTCAGATTTAAAAAGGAAAACGCTCCTCATCTTTCGATGGGGAGCGTTCTACATTAACCCAAAAGCTTTTCGATATCTGCCTTGGGACGGAAGCCGATCATCTTGCCTACTGGCTGACCCTTGTCCATAACGATGAGCGTGGGGATGCTGGTAATGCCGAACTGCATGGCCAGTTCCATTTCCTCGTCCACATTGATCTTGGCAACGGTGACGCTTTCGTTGTCGGCTGCGATCTCCTCCAACACGGGGGCGATCATTTGACAGGGGCCGCACCAGGTTGCCCAAAAGTCCAGGAGGACTTTGTTTTCGGCATCAAGAACCAACTGCTGGAAATTATCTTTTGTAACATGAATAACGGACATAGAACATCCTCCTTTGTGTTATGATAAGTACAGTATAACCGATTTTATAAAAAGAGCAAGGAGAAAATTATGGCGTGCGGTAAATGCAGCGGAAATTGCAGCACCTGCGGCGGCTGTGCCGGTACACTGGAGCTGACAGATGGGGAGATCCAAATGATACAGGAACTGGGCCGGTATTCTTTTTTGCCCGTTGCCCGGCGTGCAGATGACATGGTGCCGGTGTACCTGGAAGAAACGGCTCTGGACAAAGAAACTTACAGCCGGATCCTGCAGTGCCTGGAGAAAAAACAGCTTATCAGCATCGACTATAATGCACCCCTGGCCGGTGCGGATATGTCGGCCTACCGGGGTTATCCGGTGCATGGCAGTATGGCACTGACAGGGCGGGGCTACGCCGTCCTGGAACTGCTGGAGACTCAGGGCATCGGTTAAAAAATAAGCTGAACCATTACCATATAGCACACGGTACCCACGCCGATGCTCAGCAGGGAATTTCGCTTCCAAAGGTGCAGCAGGGCAACAATGACACAGCCCAAAATCTCCGGGATACCGAAGGGCGGGGAAAGAAACGCCACATCCTTCATGCAGTAAACAACCAGCATGCCCATAATGGCGAAGGGCAGGACCTGTCCCAAATAAGTAATGATGGCGGGGGTTTTACGCTTTTCACCAAAGATCAGAAAAGGCAGAAACCGGGTAGCCATCGTCACCAATGTGATCACAACGATCAGCATAACATCATGCATCGGTTTTCCTCCTTCCTGTTTTCCGGGAGACGGTGAGGAGAACGGCGATCATGACCATAGAGGGGATGAGAAAGATCTCACTTCCAAACAGTATCAGACAAAGCACGGTAGATACGACACCGATGACAGCCGGCAGATGATTCTTGTTATTGAGCCATTGCTCTACAAACATGGTAACGAACAGAGCAGTCAGCACGAATTCCACACCTTCAAAGCTGATGGGGATCAGGGCACCGGCAAGGTTACCCAGCACACAACCTGCCACCCAGTAGATTTGGTTCAGCCATGAAACGGTAAAGCAGTACTGGTGCCGGGTCATGCCCTTCGGAGGCTCGTTTTGTGTTACCAGAGAATATGTTTCATCTGTTAAAGCGAAGATCATGTATGGCTTCTTTTTTCCTGCACCTTTGTAGGCATCGATGAGAGAGATGCCGTAAAAAATATGCCGGGCATTTACAAGAAGCGTTGCAACGGCGGAGCTTAGTAAGGATGCCCCGCCGGATAATAGACTGACTGCCAGGTACTGACCGGAGCCTGCAAACACAAAAAGACCCATGCAAAAGGCCCAAAATACGCCCTTCCCGGTTTGCTCCATCAGCAAAATTCCGAAGCCCATTCCTAAAAACAGATACCCGGTGAGGACCGGTATCGTGTCCAGAAATGCTTGTCGGAAGGCCTGCTTTTTCATAGAAATTCATCCCTTGATTTTTGATTTTACTATTATAATGCCGGCAAATGGGGATGTCAAGAATGGAACAGGGCTTGCATAATAGCACTTTGTAAGGTATGATAAAGAAAAAGGAGGACGAGAATATGAAACGGAAAATCAACATTTGGGATTACACCGGGCAAATCATGGACTCCATGGATCCCGGTGTATTGGTCACCACAAAGGCAGATGGAAAGGTGAATACCATGACTATCGGCTGGGGTATGGTCGGCGTACAGTGGAGAAGAAATATGTTTATTCTCTATGTGCGGGAGAGCCGGTACACCAAGCAGATGCTGGAGAAAAATCCCGAGTTCACCATCAATGTTCCTCTAGGTGAGCCCGACAAGCATGTTGCTGTATTCTGCGGCACCAAATCCGGCCGTGACATGGATAAGATCAAGGAGCTGGGACTGACTCTGGAAGAGCCTACCAGCATTTCTGTCCCCGGCATCAAGGAACTGCCACTGACTCTGGAGTGTAGAGTGATCTACCGCCAGGACCAGGATCCCCAGGCCATTCCCGAGGTGGTAAGCAAGCGGTACTATCCTCCTTTCTATGAGGATGGACGGAGCGACTACCATACCATCTACTATGGTGAGATCCTGGACGCCTATATTATTGAAGACTAAAAAATAAGGAGCTGCTGTGCAGCTCCTTATTTTTGATAATATAACCTGTATTTGGATTCTCTTCCCGGTGCCTCCGGAGCATTTTCCGCGAACAGGCCGTACAGGTCGCCGCAGCGGGATTCTGTTTCCTGGTAAGGATGCTCCTGCCGCTCTCCAACATTGGGAAAAGCACCGGATTGCCGGGCCTTTTTCAAGATCTCCCGGCCACGGTCGTTTAGAGCCAGCACCCGCACATAGGGGGCGGGGGAGGACAGATCCTGTGCCGTGAGCCCCAAAAAAGCACACATGACCATCCGGTCCAGACGGGTACGGGTGTAACGCTTGGACTTGACTTCAGCCAGGATTTCTTCCAGGGAAGCATATTCCCGGCAGGCCTTCATCAGCTTCCTCCAAAGACCTTCAGAGCCGTAGGGGAGGCTTTCAAACTCCGCATCGCTCATGGTCCGCAGCTTTGCAAGGATAGCCCGCTCTCCGGCTTCCATGGTGTGAAGGGAAGCTCCCTCAAGGCAGGGACGAACTTCCTCCGGCACATATGCCTGCCAGTTGCTGCCGGAAAGCATTTGGCTCCGGACTGCAGTTGCGGAAGGATTCTCCTTGTCCGGCAGCACATCGTGGTAGCTGCCCTGCCGGCGGATCACCATAGGCTTCATGGTACTGCCCTGTGCCAGAATGGCCTTGCAGTATTCTGTGGCGAGAATATCGTTGGGCTGACGCAGCAGATCGGAAGATACGCCCATGGTTTCCAATGCATTCTGCCGTGCAGCGGGGAAGGATAGCCCCAGCTCCAGCTGTGACATCAGGTGATCCCGAAAGACGGGGGAGAGCAGTGCCTGAGCGACCGAAGCAAGAGCTGCTTCGTCACCGCTTTCTGCACCGAAGCACAGCCGGTCACAAAAGGGGCTTAGAATACGCACACCCTCTGAGGCAAAACCTTCTGCGGAAGAAAGAGCGGCGGTAACAGGCAGCTCCAGAACCAGATCGGCACCGGCACGAACTGCAGCCTCTGCCCGCAGCAGCTTGTCCAAAATGGCAGGTTTACCCCGCTGCACAAAGTTACCGCTCATCAGGCATACGATGCCCCCGGCGGGATCATCGGCACGGATCAGATCCAGTTGCTTTTTATGCCCCCTGTGAAAGGGGTTGTATTCGCAAACAATACCGGTAAAAGACATAATATTTTCTCCTTTTGGGAAAAATATTTCCTGTTAGGTCTTGAGAAATGTGGAAATTTATTATAAAATATCCGTAGCTATGTTCATAATAGCATATTGTGCGAAAAAAGAAAATATTTTTATTTTTTAGGAGGATGATTCCAATGAATGTTCTGATCATCAACGCCGGCTCTTCCAGCCTGAAGTACCAGCTGATGGATCCCGAAACCGGCGTGGTGTCCGCAAAGGGCCTGTGTGAGCGTATTGGTATTGATGGCCGTCTGAACCACAGCAAGGCCGGTGAAGAGAAGGTCGTAAGAGACATTCCCATGCCCACCCATTCCGAGGCTATCGCAGCAACCCTGGAGATCCTGCAGGATGCTCAGCACGGCGTTATCAAGTCCGTCTCCGAGATCGATGCTGTGGGTCACCGTGTCCTGCACGGCGGCATGGAGTTCTTTGACTCCTGCATCATCGATGACGAAGTCATCGCTGCCATCAAGAAGTGCATTCCCCTGGGACCCCTCCACAACCCCGCCAACCTGATGGGTATCGAGGCTTGCCAGGC
>JAZUMW010000029.1:0-8242 GCA_045603825.1 Faecousia sp. | reverse complement strand
AGGCCGTGAAAAAGCTGATCCTTTTGGACCGCACCAACGGAAAGTAAAACATCACCCGCCTGCGAAAGCAGGCGGGTTTTGCATCTGTTCCGCAAAAGGCGCCCCTTAAGGGGAGGCTTTCTTGCTGCCCCCTACTGGCAGAAATGCCTATTTTTGGTGTTGTAATTTCTATGCGTTTGGGCACAAATTCGGTGTTTTGTGCATATCTCTTTTCCCGATGTGATGTTATAATAAAAATGAAAATCCATGCAGAAAGGACTTTACCATGAGAAATATCATCAATTTAAATGAGGGCTGGAAATTTATCCGCCAGGATGCCGGTCTGCCCGCCGTGTATCCCACAGATTGGACTGATGTGAATCTGCCCCATACCTGGAATGCTGTGGACGGCAACGACGGAAACGGCAGCTACTACCGTGGCACCTGCTGGTACGCCAAGACCTTTACTACCCCCAAGCAGCCCCTGGCCGGCGGCCGGGTCTTCCTGGAGTTCATGGGCGCCAACTCGGAGGCTACCGTGTATGTGAACGGCCAGAAGGTCACTTACCACGAGGGCGGCTACTCCACCTTCCGTGCCGAGATCACCGACCTATGCAAGGAAGAGGGCGAAAATCTGCTGGTGGTCGCCTGCTGCAACCAGGCCAATGATTTCGTATATCCCCAGCACGCCGACTTCACCTTCTACGGCGGTCTGTACCGGGATGTAAATCTGATCAGTGTGCCCGACGCCCACTTTGACCTGGGCTACTACGGTGGCCCCGGCATCATGGTCACCCCCAAGCCCACCGAGTGCGGCGGCGCTGCCTTTGAGATCGAGGCATTCGTGAAGAACGCCGACGAGAACTTCACCGTCCAGTACGCCATCTACGACGAGGAAGGCAACGAGGTCGGCTACGGTGTGCGTCCCGCAAGCAGCCCCAAGACAACCCTGTTTGTACCCGATGCCGTGCTGTGGGATTTCGACAATCCCTATCTGTACTCTGTGGTTGCTCAGCTGCAGCGCAGAAACGAGACCTACGACCAGATCGAGGTCCGTACCGGCGTGCGCAGCTTCTTCTGCGATCCTCAGAAGGGCTTCCATCTCAACGGCATTTTGACTCCTCTGCGTGGTGTTTCCCGTCACCAGGACATGAACTACATCGGTAACGCCCTGACCGCGGATGACCACTATAACGACGCCTGCATCATCAAGGAGCTGGGTGCCAACACCATCCGCCTGGCCCACTATCAGCACTCCCAGGACTTCTATGATGCCTGCGACGAGCTGGGCTTCGCCATCTGGGCCGAGATCCCCTTCATCTCCGTTATGAGTAAGAATCCCGCTGCCCATCAGAACTGTATCGAGCAGATGAAGGAGCTGATCGTTCAGAACTACAACCACCCCTCCATCATGTTCTGGGGCGTTTCCAACGAGATCCTCATCGGCGGCATTTCCGAGCAGCTGGTGGAAAACCACAAGGAGCTGAACGCCCTGTGCAAGAAGCTGGATCCCACCCGTCTGACCACCATCGCCCATGTGTCCTTCACCCCCATCGACGGCCCCATGCACTATATCACCGACACCGAAAGCTACAACCACTACTTCGGCTGGTACGGCGGTAAAATGGAAGACAACGGTCCCTGGCTGGATAACTTCCATGCCAAGCACCCCGGTATCGCCCTGGGCGTTTCCGAGTACGGCTGCGAAGGCATCATCACCTATCATGGCCCCAACCCCAAGTGCAAGGACTACAGCGAGGATTACCAGGCGCTGTACCACGAGCACATGGCAAAGGTCCTGGATGAGCGTCCCTGGATCTGGTCCAGCCACGTTTGGAACATGTTTGACTTCGGCTGCGCTGCCCGTAACGAGGGCGGTGTGTCCGGCCGCAACAACAAGGGTCTGGTGACCATGGACCGGCAGACCAAGAAGGACAGCTACTACATCTACAAGGCTTATTGGAATCCCGAGCCCATGGTCCATCTGTGCGGCAAGCGCTACAACCAGCGTGCCGGCGAAAAGCGTGAGATCAAGGTCTACACCAACCAGGATTCCGTGACGCTGTATCTGAACGGCAAGGCTGTTGGCGAGCAGGCACCTGTCGATCATATCTGCCGCTTTGAGGTCGCTCTGGCTGAGGGTCAGAATATCTTCCTGGCTGTAGCCGGCGGTGTCAAGGATACCATGACCATCGAAAAGGTGGAAGTTGAGCCCGAGATCTACACCCTGCCTCAGACCGATGACGGCAACGAAGGCGCTGCCAACTGGTTCACCGCCTCCGGCGATGTGGAGCTGGACGACGGTCCCATGGAGTTCCCCGAGGGGAAGCTGAGCATCAAGTCCACCATCGGCCAGATCTATAAGAACGAGGCCGCCTGGGAATTCTTCTCCAAGCTCACCGGCGGCAAGGTCGGCCCGGAGATGCCCATGTGGTCCATGATGGAGAATTTCAGCCTGGAAATGATGATGAGCATGGCCGGAAATCTCCCCGAAAGTGCTCTGAAGGCGATGAACAAGCAGCTGACCCAGTTTGATCTCGTTGATTAATATTGTATAATCCCCCGGGGCGTGCGGTTTTTGCGGCACGCCCCGCTTCCTTTGCGCAAAAAACCGGAAGGTCCGCAGACCTTCCGGTAATTTAGATTGTTTACTCTGCAGAGGCTTCTCCCTCTTCCGTCCAAACCTGCACGGGCTTGTTGGCGTACTTCTTTTTGAAGATCCTTCTGCGGAACAGGAACACGGTGTACACGAGCCACAGCGCAAAGAAGATGGCGCAGGCGATGATGGCATGCATCAGGGATTGGCCCGCAAAGTTCAGCAGAAGCAGCAGCGGCGCGATCATGACCATGGCGGGGAAGTTGGACAGAATATACAGGCTGGAGGTGGGGGTGCGCAGGCCCGGGTCGATCTCCTTGGTGAGGATCATGCCGTTGGAGGCCGTGCCGGTCAGGGTGCCGAAGCTCATCAGGAAGAACTCGTGCTCAAAGCCCTTGAAGCACTCCTTGGACACCTTGCGGATGTACACAAAGGTGATTGCCGCACCTACCACACTCAGCACCACGATGGGCAGGATGTAATTCTTGATGTCGTTGATCTCGATAGCGGCCACGCCTGCCACGATCATCAGGTCGAAAGCGAAGCCGGAGATCCGGTCCATCTGATAATTGTTGATATAGGAGCGGTGCATCAGCTTGCCCTTACGCAGGCGCTTCACAATAAACTTGATCAGCATTGCTGCCAGGGAGGCCCACAGGAAGTTGAAGCCCCAAGCGATGGAATTGGTAAAGTCGGAGATGATACCCAGCAGGTACATAAAGCCGAAGGACAGCGCATAGGCCAGCGCCACAAAGCCCATCTGCAGGGTGAACTTGTCCACGGACTCATTATCGGGGATGTCGTCGCCTTCCGGGTTGGTCTGGTCGATGAACTGGCCGGCAGGCCGTTCGCTGCGGACCTTCAGGCCGCCCCGCTTTTTCTGAATATTGATATAGAGCACACCGAAAACAGATGCCACCACAAAGCCGATGGATGCCAAAGACAGACCGTAGCTGCCGTTGCCGGCAAACTGGGTGGCGGGGGTGTTGGTGAAGTTAATATCCCAGGTCAGCGCATTGCCGGGGCCCTGGCCGAAGCCCAGGGGCAGAATCAGACCGCAGATATAGGAGATTACATTCTCGCCGTAGCGGGTAATCAGGAACATGATGATGGTAATACCCAGACCCACGGATGCCTGCAGCATGTATGTACCGCCCTGAAGCGCACCGAATTCCAGCACCTGGGCCTTATTGGTCTTATGGGTGCTCTTCTCAGTCTTCAGGGTCATGGCTGCAAAGCCGATGGCCAGGCAGTGATAGGTGATGACCTGCATGAGCCGCATGTCGATCAGCTCAAAGCCAAACTGCTTGGTGATGATGTTGACGATCAGCATCAGGGTGCCGCCCAGCAGCGCAGAGGGAATCAGACACTTGCGAAACAGCGGGATGGTCCGGCGGAGAATATTGCCGATCACCAAAAACAGCAGCAGCAAGCCCAGCTGAACTAGGAATGCCCACACCGCATCATAATTTGCCATTGTAAAATCCCAGCTGGATGTATAATCCATCAGATCATCAACTCCATTCCAAAAGAATCTCATTATAAAGTATAAAACTTTCCCGGTTTTTTGTCAATATAAATGCTGCCCCCCGCCCTTTGGGTCAGTCCGGCGCACCGCAAAAGTTTAGTCGTTTTCCATCGAATAATTTACAATTGTCTGATGGCTGTGCTATAATGGAGTTCCTGCATCCGCCCGTCGGCGGACACCAAATTATGAGGAATTACCGAGGGAAATCCTATGGACAAAATCGTGATCAGAAAAATCACCGCCGGTGAAGTGGAAAGCGCCATGGCTTTGGCGTTGGAGGTCTTCATGCAGTTTGAAGCCCCGGATTATCCTCCCGAAGGGGTGGAAACCTTTAAGAAGGATATCGTGGAAAACCCGGAATACCTTGAAATGGCCCGGCAGGGCGCATGTCCCATTTACGGCGCTTTTGACGGCGAGCAGATCGTTGCATTAATGGGTATGCGAAGCAATAAAACCCATATCAATTTGGTGTTTACAAAAAAGGAATACCACAGAAAAGGCATTGCCCGGGCGATCTTCCGTTATTTGCTGCAGGATGTCCTGAAAGGGAATCCCTCTTTGGAGGCACTCACCCTGAACTCCTCACCTTTCGGGCTGCCTTTCTATTTGGCGATGGGCTTCATTCCTTTGAGCGAGGAGCAGGAAATGAACGGCATCCGCTTTACGCCCATGAAATACATCATCAATAAATAGTGGAGGATAAGGTCCATGATTATTCTGATTGCCGGCGCATCCCACACCGGAAAGACACTCCTTGCCCAGCGCCTTTTGGAAAAATATCACCATCCGTACCTGTCAATGGACCATCTGAAGATGGGTCTGATCCGCAGCGGGCAAACAGCCCTGACGCCCATGGATGATGACAAGCTCACCGACTATCTCTGGCCTATCGTCCGGGAAATGATTAAGACTGCCATTGAAAACGGTCAAAATCTGATCGTGGAGGGCTGCTATATCCCCTTTAACTGGGAGAAGGATTTTGCGCCGGAATATCGGAAGCACATTTGCTACCGCTGTTTGATCATGTCCCGGAATTATATCGAAAACCATTTTGATGACATCCGGGATCACGGCAGCGCTATCGAACAGCGGCTGGATGACAGCGGCCTCAGCAAAGATGCGCTCATTCAGGAAAACGAGCAGAATCTCCGGCTGTGCCGGGAAAACGGCTGCAACTATATTCTGCTGGATGATGCCTATGAGATTCGGTTGGAGGATGTGATCAAATGAGAAAAATTCTGGTCAGCGGTCTTGTGAATACGGAAACCACCGTAGCGGTTCGTGGGTTTCCAATACAGTATTATCCCATCGACTATCCCTTTTTCGGTGTCAACACCGCCGTGTCCGGCGTGGCTTTCAACATTTCCAAGGCCCTGCGGACTTTGGGCGACCGGGTGCAATTGGTATCCATGACCGGCAACGATTTTGCCGCCTCCTATATCTGCGACACCCTCCATCGGCTGAACATTGACACCACCTATGTGCAGCCCAGGCTGAAGCAGACGCCCGCTTCCGTCGTTTTGTACGACCCGGAGGGAAAGCGGCAGATCTACTGCGATCTGAAGGATATTCAGGAAACCGCCTGCGATTTTGCGCCGCACATCCTGGACGATGTGGATCTGGTCATTGCCTGCAACATCAATTTCAACCGTCCGTTGCTGCATCTTGCGAAAGCGGCCGGGAAGCTGATCGCCACAGATGTCCATGTATTGGCCAATATCCACGATGACTACAATCGGGAATTCATGGAGCATGCGGATATTCTGTTTCTCAGTGATGAAGCCGTGGGCGACGGCTATCGGGCCTTTATAGAGCAGCTTGCGGCCACCTATCCTTGCAAAATCATTGTCATGGGCCGGGGCGCAAAGGGCGCTGCTCTGTACCTGCGGGAAACCGGCGAGATCATCGAACTGCCTGCGGTGTCCATCGGGTCGGCTGTGAATACCGTTGGAGCGGGAGATGCCTTGTTCAGCGCATTTTTGCACTATTACGCCAAGGGTCTTGCCCCGGCAGATGCGCTGCAAAGGGCGCAGATCTTTGCGGCTTGTAAAATCAGGTTTAGCGGCGCTTCCAACGGATTTGTTTCTGAGCAGGAAGTGGATCTGTGGTTGTCCCAAGAAACATGAATCAATAATAAGGAAGGCATCCTTAGGATGCCGTCCTCTGTTTTTTACCGGTGAATGTACATCCGGGTCATATCGGGCTCGCCGTCGCCCTGGACCATGCACAGAAATTCCCAGCCGTATCGCTCATAAAAGCCGATATGATCGGTTACAAGATAGGCGGGAGAAATGCCCTTAGAGCGCAGATCCTCCACAGCCATATTCAGCAGATTTCCTGCAATACCCAGGCAGCGGCAGCTCTCCTCGGTGTATACCGCACAGACGTTGGGGGTCAGATCAGGCCGGTCGTGGAAGTCGTTCTCGATCACACCCAGGCCGCCGACGATGCACTCGCCGTCCAGGCACAGAAACCAGCCCAGTTCGGTTTCCTTCCGAAGATATGCCTCCATGCACTCCAAATAGGCCTCCTTGGGAACGCCCCATTTGCTGTTAAACCAGCCGGCGGCCATATCCATCAGTTCAGGCTTTTCTCTTAAGGTGATATATGTAAATTCTTTCATGATGCGTACCTTCCTTTTTGGTTTTCTTAATATTACCACAGTAAGCAGCAAAATGCCATCCCCATATTCTTTTGTGAAAGGTCCATTTCCGGGACAAGGATTTTTCAGAAAAATCTTTGCCATTGAAAATACTGTCCATTTGCCGTATATTATGGGGTGGAATCCCGAAAAAAGGAGGATCTGTATTTTGATTCGTTATGTAATGGCTGCATAAGCGTTGGCTATGCAAGAATAATCGAATACTGACTTTGTATAGCCGATGCTTTCCTATTGAGCGCATTCAACAAGGAGGCAACCATGAGCTATATAAAAGCAGAAGAGATCCTGCCGGAAGAACTGATCCGGAGAATTCAGGAGTATGCCGACGGTGTGTACATCTACATTCCCCGCAAGCCGGGCACCCGGCACGCCTGGGGACAGGATACGGACTACAAAGCGGAACTAAAGCTCCGCAATGAACGTATTCGCAGGGATTATGCCGCTGGATGGGGAGTTTCAGCCTTGAGCAGAAAATATCACCTGTCCGAAAAAAGCATCCGCAGGATTCTGCAGAATAAATAAAATGATTGAGCCGGGAGTAATCCCGGCTCGAACTTTTTCTGTAGTCATTACATATGCCGCTAGCAGTTACATCCTGCAGGGAAATGGACAGATTCTTTTATAGACAGAAAAGAAATATTGTGGTATGCTGAATAAGATATATAGAAAGAAAAGGGCTTGCTTATGAAAGAAAGAGGCAGAATTCTGCGGTATATCCTTATGCTGTTCCTTGCTGCGGCACTGTTTGCATGCTTCAGCGGCTGCAAGCGGCATAAACGTGTCACCAGGGAGACGGAAACGGGCACCATGGGTATTGATGTGGCCAGATATCAGGGAACCATCGACTGGCAGGAGGTTGCTGACGGTGGAGAAGTTGATTTTGCGATTGTCCGGATCGGCTACCGGGGTATGGCAGACGGTCTTATTAAGGAAGGCCCCAACGGACGGTACAATCTGCAGTAAGCGGCGAAGTCAGAGTTCCCTCTGGGTGTCTATTTCTTCTCTACGGCAATTACGGAAGAAGAGGCCAGAGAAGAGGCGGACTGGGTGGCGGAAATCATCTCCGGCTATCCCATTACCTATCCGGTGGTCTATGACTGCGAGAATTATAACGACCCGGACAGCCGACAGTATTTCATGAATCGGGAAGAACGCACCAATGTTGCCCTGGCTTTTCTGGAGGAGATTGAAAAGAACGGCTACGAAGGCATGTTTTATGCTTCCAAACTGGATATGGAACAGGAAAAGAACTGGGAAGTTTCCAGAATTGAAGAGAATTATAAAATATGGGTTGCACAATATCCGGCGCGTCCATACCCGGAGACACCGGAAACAAGTTATTCCGGCATTTATCATATGTGGCAGTATTCCATGGAAGGTTCTGTGTCCGGTATCCGTCAGCCTGTGGATCTGAACATTGCTTACTTTGGTTATGACGGTATCGAACCTGCTCATAGCAAAAAGATTCCGGAGAGAG
>JAZUMW010000028.1:0-12659 GCA_045603825.1 Faecousia sp. | reverse complement strand
ATGAATGCTTGAAAATCTCACAGACGAATGTCTGTGGGATTTTTGCGTTTATAGATTCTTCAGTTCCTGATAAAGCCCCACGGCTCTGGTAAAGCCGAGCTGCTCTGCCTCTTGGAGCAAGCCCTCCATATCCTCTTTTGTGCGGAACAGGGTAAATTCTGCCCTGTTCTCCAGGACCTCGATGTGATAGCTGCAGTGCAGCCGTTCTTCCCGGTGGCAGATACCCTCTGGAACCTGCCGGGGCAGGGCGGTAAAGGCAGCCCCCTCCGCTGTGACGGTAATGTGCCGTGTATCGCCTGCCACATCCAGCCACAGCTCCCGCCCCGGCCAACGGCTGCGCGCGTCGGAAAGGGGGCGGTGCATAGGTACTTCCGAAAATACAGCAGCATTGCAAAGCTGCGCGTACTGCTCCGTTACACCAACCGGACAGGGGAGAGCGGCCAGCTCCTTCAAAAGAGGGGCGGGACAGCCGGGGCGCTGCAGATCCAGCAGCACGCAATCCGCTTCTGCCTGCTGAACGGCTTCCTGCAGCTGCCTGACTACCTTGTGGGAGTCATGGTTCCAGACCGGCACCCGGTCATTGAGGATCACCATGGCGCACCGGGGCAGTCTGGGCGGGAAATCCAGTCCGTCACCGTAGGAGGAGAAGTGGCAGGCCATGAAAGCGGTATACGCAGGATTATCACCGTGTTCCGGTATTTCCCAGTCAGTCTTTGCAAGATACAGCGGCAAAGCCATGGACAAATTCCTCCTCCTGTGCTATAATCGGTGGCAGAAGAATGCCTTATATACTCTATGAAAGGGGAATGCGGAATATGAAATTTTCCCTGCTGCCCACTATGGTAGCCCGCGCGGTGACAGACCTGACACCGGAGCTTTTACAAAAATACGGAATCCGGCTTTTAATGCTGGATTTTGACAATACCATCGTTCCTTATACCACCAGCCAGCCCACCAAGGAAATGTCCGAATGGCTGCACTTGATGAAGGCTTCTCATATCCAGCTTTGCGTGGTGTCCAACAGCCACAAGCATCGGGTGAAGCTGTTCTGCAAGGCCTGGGATATTCCCTGCATCACCCATGCCAAGAAACCCTTTTCCGACGGCATCCGCCGGTGTATTGAAAAATTCGGCATTCCCGCCGACGAATGTGCCCTGGTGGGCGACCAGATCTATACTGATACCCTGGGTGCCAACTCCGTTGGCGTGAAATCTATTTTGGTGGAGGCCATTGACAATCACAATGTCTGGCTGAAGCTGCGCCATGTGGCTGAAAAGCCCTTTATTTACGCTGCAAAGAACAGGAGGATTGACCATGAAGAACCTTGAAAAGTATTTAAGCCTGCTGGACGAAACCACCGGTCTGCTGCTGACCAGCCGTTACAGCCGCCACTACTGCGCGGAATTTGATATTGCAGAGGGGATTGCCGTGGTGAGCAAAAAGGGCAGCCGCTATTTTACCGACTTCCGTTATATTGAGTCTGCCCAGAACTGCATTACCACCATGGAGGTGCTGGAGACCAACCGGGATAACCCCTATACGGCGCTGATCAATCAGGCAGTTGCCGACTTCAGTCTCGAGAAGCTTGGCTACGAGGAAGAATACCTGACAGTGGCGGAGCTGAGCTCCTTTGCGGAAAAGCTGAACGCGGCGCTGGTTCCTATGAATGAACAGATTCATGCATTCCGTGCTGTCAAGGAGGAATGGGAGCTGGAGCGGATGCGGAAGGCACAGGCAGTGGCCGACAAGTCTTTTGCCCAGGTTCTGGGTCGCATCAAGGCCGGCATGACGGAAAAAGAGCTGCAGGCTGAGCTGATCTACTGTATGTACAAAAACGGCGCGGAGGGTCTCAGCTTTGACCCCATCGTGGTGTCCGGTCCCAATACCAGTCTGCCTCACGGCGTAGCCGGTGACCGGGTGATCTGTGAGGGAGACTTCATTACCATGGACTTCGGCGTAATCCTGGGCGGTTACTGCTCTGACATGACCCGAACTGTGGCGGTGGGTTACATCACTGATGAAATGGAAAAAGTCTATCTGACGGTGCTGGAGGCCCAGCAGGCAGGTATTGCCGCATCCCGTGCGGGTGTGGTGGGCAAGGATGTAGATGCCGCCGCCCGCAAGGTCATCGAGGACGCCGGCTACGGCCCTTACTTCGGCCACAGCTACGGCCACAGCCTGGGTCTGGAGGTTCACGAAAGCCCCAATTGCTCTCCCCGGGAGGAGCGTGTGCTGGAAGCAAATGTGGTTTGCTCCGCCGAACCGGGCATCTATCTGCCGGGAAAATTCGGCGTCCGCATTGAAGATACCATCGTTTTTAAGGATGGCGGCTGTGAAAACCTCACCTTCAGTCCAAAAAACATAATAATTGTGTGAAAATTTTGGATTTCCTCTTGAAAAATGGCTTTGCGTCGGTTAGAATATATCAGTCGAATTATGTACACATTTCGCCTCTTTATGTGAGAGGTATCTTAGGAGGATAAATATTATGATTTCTGCAGGCGATATTCGCAACGGTATTACTTTCGAGATGGACGGCAAGGTTATGCAGGTCATCGAGTTCCAGCATGTTAAGCCCGGCAAGGGTGCTGCTTTCGTCCGTGTGAAGATGCGCAATGTCATCACCGGCGGCGTGACCGAAACTTCCCTGAACCCCTCTGCCAAGTTCCCCACTGCTTTCATTGAAAGAAAGAAGATGGAGTACTCCTACAACGACGGTGAGCTGTACTACTTCATGGACCAGGAGACCTATGAGCTGGAGCCTCTGGACGGCAGTGTTTTGGACGACAGCTTCAAGTTCATCAAGGAAAATGATGTCTGCACCGTTATGAGCTACAAGGGCAAGGTATTCGGTGTTGAAGTTCCCAACTTTGTTGACCTGGTCGTTACCGCTACCGAGCCTGGCTTTGCCGGCAATACCGCTACCAACACTCTGAAGCCCGCTACCGTTGAGACCGGCGCTGAGGTCAAGGTGCCTCTGTTCATTAACGAAGGCGACAAGATCCAGATCGACACCCGCAGCGGTGAATATCTGGGCCGTGCAAAGTAAGAGGAGTACCGAAATGACGATTTCTGAAAAAGCTGCATACCTAAAGGGCTTGATGGACGGTCTGAACCTGGACACCGAGAAGGCTGAGGGTAAAATGATCTCCGCCATCGTGGAGCTGCTGGTTGATGTGACCAAGAAGCTCAGCGATGTTGAGGACACCACCATCGCCATCTCCGATGAGCTGGACGAGATCGAAGAGGATCTGGACGCCATCGAGGATTACATTCTGGATGTGGAAGAAGATCTGGAAGACGAGTATGATGATTACGAAGACGATGACTACGGCTTCGACGATGAGGAAAGCTACGAGGACGAAGGCTTTGACTTCGGCGATGAGGATTCCATTATTTATGAAGTGAAGTGCGCCTGCGGCAACATCATTAACTTCGACGAGGAAACCCTGGAAGAAGGCAGCATTGTCTGTGACGAGTGCGGCGAACTGCTGGAGTTCTCTCTGGAAGACGAGGAATAATCTCATAGCGGCACATGGGCACCCCATGTGCCGCTTTTTTAAAAGAGGTTTGTTATGGAATATATCTGTTATAAGTGCGGAGCCAAGGCTTCCGTAACCACACGGCAGCCCAAATGTGATTGCGGCGGCCTGTGGATGCTGGATTACACGCCCCCGAAATTTGATTTTGAAGCCATTGACCGGCAGGAGTGGAGCATGTTCCGCTACCGTGCCTTCATGGCTTTGGAGGGGGACACCTGGAGGGAGGTCTCTCTGGGTGAGGGCATGACGCCTGTGATCCGGCTGGACGAAAATGTTTTGCTGAAGATGGACTACTGCATGCCTACCCTTTCTTACAAGGACAGGGGCGCCGCGGTGCTGATCGCCCATTGCAAGACCATCGGTGTGGAGGATGTGGTGCAGGACAGCAGCGGCAACGCCGGCAACAGTGTGGCAGCCTATGCAGCCAAAGCGGGCATCCGGTGTGAGATATTTGTACCCGAGGGAACCTCTCCCAATAAGATCGATATGATCCGTGCCCATGGTGCCAAATGCACCGTGGTTCCCGGCAGCCGTGACCATTGTGCCGATGTATGCCGCAGCAAGGTGACGGAGGAAGGCATGTACTATGCCAACCATGTGTATAACCCCTTCTTCTACGAGGGCACTAAGACCTACATTTACGAGGTGCTGGAACAGCTGGGTCGCATCCCGGAGCATATCCTCATCCCTGTGGGCAACGGCACACTGTTCATCGGTGCCATTCATGCCCTGGAGCATCTGCTGCAAAGCGGAGTTATTGAAAAAATGCCTCAGATCATTGGTGTCCAGAGCGAGTATTGTGCCCCCATCCTCCAGGCGGCAAAGCAGAGCGCGGACAAGCCTGCTACTGTATCTCCCCAGCCCACCCTGGCAGAGGGTATCGCCATTGGTAAGCCCATGCGGGGCGAGGAGATATTAGCGCTGTCCCGTAAGCACGGCGTTCGCTTTATCCATGCGCCTGAGGATCAGATCCTGGAAGCCCGGGCATACCTGGCTGGGAAGGGCATTTACTGTGAGCATACCACAGCCGCCAACTATGCCGCCTACCTGCGTTACTGCCAGGAGTACGGCGAAACCGGAGACTGCCTTATTACCATGTGCGGTGCCGGTTTGAAATCCGACCATTAAAGAGATCCCCACAGCCTGCAGGCTGTGGGGAGTTTTTTCATCCAAACCACCTGACGGTCAGCGATGCCATGAGAAAGCCGGTGAAGTCCGCGATGAGTGCGGCGGGAATGGCGTAGCGTGTTTTTTTGACCCCGGCAGCCCCAAAATAAACGCTGATGGTGTAAAAGGTGGTTTCTGTTGACCCTAGCATCACCGCAACTGTCCTGCCAATGAGGGAGTCTACGCCGTGCTCAGCCATCAGCTCCGCCCCCACCGCCAGGGCGGCGCTGCCGCTGATGGGACGGATCAGCACCAGGAGGGCCGTCTCCGGGGGGATCCCGCAGAACCGGAACACCGGCGCGAGCCATGTGCTGAGAAGCGCCACAGCCCCCGATGCCCGGAGCATAGTCACAGCGGTGAGAAGAAGGATCAGAGAGGGAACCAGATGCAAAATGAGCTTCAGTCCCTCTGCGCCTCCGGACAGCAGCAGGTCGTAAGTATTTTCCTTTTTCCTCAGAGCGATGGCGGATACAGCCAGCAGGAGCAGAGGAACGATGTAATCGGTCATTTCGTCCACAACCTCCCTAGAACCCAGGCTGCCGCAAGACCCATACCCGCGGAACACAGACTGGTGACCCACACCGCCGGAAGAATATCAAAAGGTGTGGTACAGCCCAAAGAGACCCGTACAGCAGCTACCGTGGTCGGGATTAGCTGAATGGAGGCGGTGTTCAGCACGATGAGCCTGCACATCTCGTCCTGGGCGTTCCGGGCAGCCAGACGCCGGGCGGCCTGGATCCCCATGGGAGTGGCTGCGTTGCCCAACCCCAGAAAATTGGCGCACACATTGGCGCTGAGACTCTGGGCGAAAGCCGGGTCTTTTTTATAGGTGGGAAACAATCGCCCCAGCACTGGCGCCAAAAGCCGGGATAGCCACCCGGTGACCCCGGCTCGTTCCATGACTTTACCCACTCCTGTCCACAGGCAGATGGACCCCGCCAGGGAGATGGCAAGCTGCACGCCGGCCTGGGCTCCCTGGGGGATCGCCGCTGCTAAGGCAGCACCGTTGTGAAGCAAAAGGGAAGCCAGCACCGATACCGCCAGAAAACCCAACCAGATCCAACTCATCACCATATCCATCCCTCCTCTAAAACTTATGCCCCGGAAGGTACAAGTTGCCCGGAAAAAATTTTCCCAGGAGAAAGATTGACATTAGGCTGTCTTATTTGTATAATGTTCAATATCAGCCGATATAAACAAAAATAAAAGGATGAAAGGCGGGATTCTATGAAGTCCATCGGCATCGTTCGTAAAGTGGACGAGTTGGGCCGCATCGTACTTCCCATTGAATTGCGGCGTACATTGGATATTGCCGTGCGGGATGAACTGGAGATCTATCTGGATGACGATAAGGTAGTCCTGCGTAAATACGAGCCTTCCTGCATCTTTTGTGCCTCCTCCCGGCATCTGGTTTCTTATGAGGGGAAGAATATCTGCTCTGAATGTGCCAAAAAAATCGGCAAGCTATAACATATGGGCGTGTTACCAGGTAACACGCCCATTGTTTATTCTATATTCAGCGCTGCATCGTAGACCGTGTTTTTGGGAAGATCCAGCTCCTTGGCGGTCTGCTTTACCGCATCCTTGCGGCTCATGCCCTCAGACATCAGCTGCGCAACTCTTGCGGCTGCGTCCTCCGGTGTGGCAGCTTCCTTTTTCTGGGGCGCTTTGCCTGCCACTACCAGCACAAACTCACCCTTGGGGGGCTGCTGGCTGTACAGCTCCAGGGCGCCGCCTAAGGTGGTGCGAATGACCTCCTCGTGGAGCTTGGTCAGCTCCCGGCACAGGCTGATGGGACGGTCCGGACCAAAGACCTCTGCCATGCTCTCCAGAGTGGCGGTGAGCTTATGGGGTGCTTCGTAAAAGACCATGGTGCGCTGCTCGTCCTTTAAGCTGTCCAGATGCTCCCGGCGGCTCTTTTTGGAGGTGGAGAGGAAGCCTTCAAAACAGAATCTTCCGGTGGGCTGACCGGAAATGCTCAGGGCGGTGATCACCGCGCAGGGGCCGGGAATGGCACAGACAGTGATCCCTGCGGCAGCACACTGCTTCACCAGATCCTCGCCGGGATCAGAGATGGCGGGGCTGCCCGCATCGGATACCAACGCGCAGGTCTCACCGGCCAGAATACGCTCCAGGATCATATCGCCCTTTTGGGCCTTGTTATGCTCATAGTAGCTGACAAGGCTCTTTTTAATACCCAGGTGGTTCAGAAGCTTCAGAGACACACGGGTGTCCTCTGCGGCAATAAAATCCGCTTCTTCCAGGGTTTGGCGGCAGCGGATGGAAATATCACCCAGATTGCCGATGGGTGTGGGAACGAGATATAACATTCCGGCCATAATTCATTCTCCTTGCAGATGGTATAGGGATTTATAGTAATCGGTGGGATTACCCTGGGCATCGTGGAGGAATTCTTCCTCCCATAAAAGTCCCGGTTTTCCGCCTTTGCGGCACTGCACCAGAATTAAGGAAACAGGGCTGTCCGCTTTATGGCGCAGCAGCCGCAGCCGTTTTGGCTCCAGCCCGTGGGCTGTGCCCCGGGCGCAGATTTCCGCCAGCCGCTCCGGCCGGTGGACAAGGAAAAAGTCGCCACCGTACTGCAGCGCCCAGGCCGCAGCCTGGAACAGCGTATCCAGGCTGCAGGTATCTTCCCGGCGGGCCATGGGGGCCTTCTGACTCTGGGGTCCGGCGGTGAAATACGGGGGATTGGAAACACACACCTGCATGGAGCCGGGCTTCACAACGGAAGCAATCCGGTGCATGTCGGCACATATACTGACCAGACGGGATTCAAGGCCGTTGACCCGGATATTTTCCAGTGCCGTACTGTGTGCCTGGGGGTTGATCTCCAGACCGGTCACATGACATGCAGTGTGATTGGCGCAAAGGAGCAGCCCCAGGGTGCCGCAGCCGGAGCCCAGATCCAGCACCCGGGCATTCCGGGGCAGATTCACAAAACCGGCGAGGGCCACGGAGTCGGTGCTTAAGGGAAAGCCGCCGGGACATATATTCAAGGTAAAGCCGTTGTGGAGAGTTTCCATGCTTGCTCCTTTCGGTGGGAAAGAAAATCAGCCTGCACGCCGGGAACCGGAGTGCAGGCTGACAGCGAAATCGGAGAATTAGCCTTCGACGATTGCTTCAACGGGGCAGGTGTCAGCGCAGGTACCGCAGTCAACACACAGATCGGCGTCGATGACATGGATGCCGTCACCCTCGGAGATGGCGTCTACGGGGCAGTTGCCAGCACAGGTGCCACAGTTGACACATTCTTCGGTAATTTTGTAAGCCATGATGTAACCTCCAATAAGTAGTAATTGTACGCATCAGCGATTCAATGCACCTTTATTTTAGCATGTATTTCGTAAAAAGCAATAGCAATTTTGTATAAATTATAAGAAGGCTGGGGAGAATCTCCGGGATACGGAAGAAGGTGATGCGCGTGGATTACGGCGAGGATGTAAAGACGCTTTTGCGTACTGCTGCGCAGTCAGCACGACGGCTGGGGCACAGCTATGTTGGCAGCGCACATTTGCTGCTGGCGCTTTCCGGGGATAAGGATATGCCGGGACAGCTTCTCAGGGGCGCCGGTATGGATCCGAAAATTTCCTGGAATATGGCGGTGGTGCTGTATGGAACTGGAACGCCGGGACTGCCCCTGCCCCAGGGCTTTTCCCCAGCGGCAAAGCAGATCCTTGCCGGAGCAAGGCTGGAGGCAAAGCATCTTGCCTGCAGGCAGGTTAGTACCGTTCATGTGATGCTGTCGCTGCTGCGCCGGGAGCAGGCGGCGGCGCGGACACTGCTGCGGCTGAACGAGGTAGACACCCAGGAGCTGTTTACCCGGATCGTGGATTACTTGCGGTGGGAGCAGGCCCTGCCGCCTAAAAAGGAAAAGGAGACGGTATATATGCGACTGCTGGAGCAATTCTCCGAGGATCTGATCCAAAAGGCATCTTCCATGGATCCGGTGATCGGCCGGGACAGGGAGATCGATACGGTCATCGGCATTCTCAGCCGGAAGAACAAGAATAATCCTGCCCTGGTTGGAGAGCCGGGGGTGGGCAAGACAGCCATCGCCGAAGGTCTGGCTCAGAGAATGGCGGCAGGCTGTGTGCCACCCCAGCTGAAGGATAAGCGCCTTGTAAGTCTGAATATGGCAAACCTGGTGGCAGGCACCAAGTACCGGGGCGAGTTTGAGGAACGGCTCCGGGATGTTCTGGCGGAGATCCGCCGCACCCGGGATGTGATCCTGTTTGTGGACGAGATGCACACCATCGTGGGGGCAGGCGCGGCGGAGGGCGCCATTGATGCCGCCAATATTTTCAAGCCTGCCCTTGGGCGGGGGGAGCTGCAGATGCTGGGTGCCACCACCTTGACAGAGTACCGGAAATATATTGAAAAGGATCCGGCCCTGGATCGGCGGTTTCGCCCTGTCATGGTAGAGCAGCCGGATACGGAGGCCACTATGGCCATCCTCCGGGGACTGATGCCGGGGCTGGAGCGGCACCATCATATCCGCATCACTGAGGAGGCTATGAAGGAGGCCCTGCGGCTGTCTGTACGGTATCTGCCGGAGCTGTTCCTGCCGGATAAGGCCATCGACCTGCTGGACGAGGGCGCGTCCCATGCCCGGATGGAGGAGCTGTATATTCAAAAAACCGCTGCCCGGAAGGAACTGGAGCAGGAGCTGCAGGAGGCGGTGCGGGAGAGCCGGTACGAAAAGGCGGCGCAGCTTCGGGATAAGATGCAGCGCATGGCGTCACGCCCTGTCCAGAGCAGGCACAGCCGGGCAGTGACGGGAGCGGATGTGGCGTGGGCGGTATCGGAGCGCACCGGCATTCCTGTGGGCAGACTCACCGCCGACCGCCGGGAGCGGCTGCTCCGTTTGGAACAGATCCTGGAGCAGGATGTTATCGGCCAAAGTGACGGGGTGAGAAAGGTGGCGGAAACGGTGCGCCGGGGACTGTCCGGCATCCGGGATGAAAGACGCCCGGTGGCAGGCATCCTGCTTACCGGTCCCACCGGCGTGGGCAAAACGGAGCTGTGCAGAGCTCTTGCTCAGGAGTTGTACGGCAGCCGGGAGTCCATGATCCGGCTGGATATGACGGAGTTTATGGAAAAACAGTCTGTTGCCCGGCTCATCGGCGCCCCTCCCGGCTATGTGGGCTACGAGGAGGGCGGAAAGCTGACGGAGGCGGTGCGGCGCAGGCCCTACTGCCTGGTGCTTTTGGATGAACTGGAAAAGGCTCACCCGGATGTGACGGGTATTTTACTGCAAATTCTGGAGGAGGGGGAGCTGACGGACTCCACAGGCAGAAAGGTCAGCTTTAAAAACGCCGTTGTGGTGATGACCTCCAATGTGGGGGGTCAGCTCCGCTCTGACGGATTGGGCTTTCAGCCCACAGGTAAAGATGGGGAGACCCGTAAAGCCCTGGAGCAGTATTTCACCCCGGAATTTTTGGGACGGCTGGATACCATCGTCCGGTTTGCGCCTCTGGACGGGGCTGCCATGGAAGCCATCGCCGCCAAGCATTTGCGGCAGCTTCAAAGCCGTGTGGAGGATATGGGGATCCATATTATTCTTCCGGAGGAGCTGGCCCATGAACTGGGCAACAGCGGCAAAAAGCAGGGCGGCGCCCGGCAGATCCGTCATCTGGTGCAGGAGAAGGTGGAAGAGCCCCTTTCGGTATTTTTGCTCAAGTGCAGCAAAAAACCCGCTAGGATCAAAGGCAGGCTGGAAAACGGTGTTTTGAGCTTTCACGGCTGATATATTGCCTTTTTCCCCAGACTGTGCTATACTGTCTGACAGATGAACGGAAGAAGGCATATCCATGGAATACAACGATATTTACGATAAAGACAGAAACCTCACCGGCAAAGTCCACCGCCGGGGCACACCCTGGAGAAAAGGGGAGTACGGTTTGGTGGTCTGTGTCTGGGTTTATGACGGAAAGGGAAAGCTGCTGCTGACCCGCCGCGCACCGGAAAAGTCCTTCCCCGGCACCTGGGAAAATTCCGGTGGTGCTGCCAAGGCAGGGGAGACCAGCCTGCAGGCCATCGTCCGGGAACTGGCAGAGGAAACCGGCATTCAGGCGAAACCGGAGGAATTTGAACTCCTGGGCTCCGGCCGGGACCGGTATACCCATTACGATTACTACTGCCTGCGCAGCCAGGTGCCCATCGAGGATGTGGTGCTTCTGCCCGGTGAGACCGACGATGCTGCCTGGCTGACCTTCCGGGAGGTACACGAGCTGGTGGAGCAGAAGAAAATCTGCAAAATCATCTCCTCCCAGTTCTTAAAACAAGAACCGGACCTTCTAAAACGCCAAGACAAATAAAAAACACGGTGTGTATACCACACCGTGTTTTTTTGATGCTGAATTATAAATTGTAATGGCAGATCATTGCTTAAAACACGCCCGTATGATACTATGATACCAAACAGTTCGCAAAACTTGAATTTGACTAACAGTTACGCAACGCACCAAAGGCTCCCCTTGTCAGGGGAGCGGTCAGCCGAACAGGCTGACTGAGGGGTAGTCTTCTCTCCCTCCGTCTTCGCCTTACGGCGAATCCACCTCCCTCATCAGAGGGAGGCGGGGCGCTCCCGCGCCAGCACGATAAACTTGAATTTGTCTAAGAGTTTGCGAATTAAATACGCAGAAAGGAAGTTGTTTATGAATACTGAAACTAAAATCAGAGAATTCCTCTTAGGAAATATCGATATAGTCACATTCCGTCAAGAATATGATACCAATAACGATATCAATGACTTTTTGCAGAACATTGTAGATACTCGTATTTCATCTGGTACAGGATTCATTGAAACTCCCCGAAACTTTGACAATAAAATCACATTTTCACACCGCTATCTCCATTGTTTTGCGCAACCAGACCTTTATCCTGGGTATGTATATGGGGATGACTCTTTTATTTCTGTTCGCAATTTTCTTACAAAGGAATGGCGTATGCTGACGCATAATGTAAAAACCGCCAGCGGTGCATGGAAATTCTATGACGGCATATTCGATATTTTCTACCAGTTTGACCCTACGTTAGAGTATCTCGGTCAAAAATATGAACAGGCATATTGCTATGCATTGGATGTGATTCCGGAGTATCTAAGTGGCGGACAGGCGGAAATGTATATTCAAGAACATATCATTCCCCTTTTTCCCGATACAATGCCCAAAACTCGTCGAATAAAGGAAACTAAGGCCCGTATTCGCCAAGAGTTCAAATCTGAAAAGGGATATCCTTGCTGGGTGCAGTCTTCCGAGTGGCCTATTGGCGCAGACGGAAAACCTATGACCTATGTAAAGAAAGGTAAGCGCATCGGGTCTAAGCATAGTTGGATATTCCGTGATGAAAGTACAGGAGAACTTACTACTGTAGAGCAGTATGATTAACCAATAGGTTTCTTGATTTTGGATACTGTTAAACAAATTCCGATTTATCTAACAGTTTTAGATTGATCCATCTTATAAAGATAATAAAAAGACTGCACAGTTTCCAGCCGGAACTGCGCAGCCTTTTTTATGCGATTATAGATAGCCGATCACGCATTGTCAGCGGCGACTTGGCGCAAAAAATATCCGGGAAATCCCCGGAAAATTCACAAATATTTTCTTGACTTCCTGTTTGGAATGTGATAAACTGGAAGTCCATACTGTGGGAGTATGTCATTTTGCCCATAATTCCCTTGTATTGGCATTATAGCACAAAGGAATCTGTTTGTCAACACAATTTTTAAACAAATTAACAACGGATCCCGGCGTATCAAGTAAGCAACACACAATTCGAAAGAAAGGCTGTGATGATCCATATGGCAATGGTCAAGGACCAAATGTTTGGTAAGACCATGCGTAAGTCTTACGCAAAGTATCAGGAAATCCTGAAAATGCCCAACATGCTGAAGATCCAGAAGGACTCCTACCAGTGGTTCCTGGATGA
>JAZUMW010000027.1:0-10294 GCA_045603825.1 Faecousia sp. | reverse complement strand
CGTGACATCAAGATCAAGATCACCAAGATCGACATCCCCGTTTCCTACGCTACCGCTTTCGAAGGCGAGATCATCCGCCGCAGCGATATGCAGGTGGAAGTGGACGGCTCCCGTGTGGACTGCTTCGAGCTGGTTCAGACCAAGGAGATGCAGGAAGTGGAAGATCACAACATCACCGTGATCGGTCCCGAGATCGACGAGATCCCCGTTGGCTCCAAGATCTCCCTCAGCTACACCATCGAAGTGGCCGGCAAGGCTATGCAGCCCGACTTTGAGGCCGTTATGGAGCGTAAGATCCACGCATGGCTGAACTGCATCGAAGGCGTGATGCACACCGGTCAGCGTGACATGATCCGTGTCCGTATCAGCAAGGCTGACTACGAGGCAGGCTTCAAGTTCCGCCACCTGGGCGAAGTTCTGTACGCCAAGGTCATGAGCGAGTTCGAGGCTGTTGCTGACAAGTGCCAGGTCAAGATCGTGGTCGACGCCGACCAGAACAAGGAACTGCGCGCCAAGGCAAACGAGATCTTCAACGCCCGTGACGCAAGACTTGCTTCCATGACCGACGAGTCCGTCAACGAGTTCTACACCTGCATCATGTGCCAGGCCTTCTCCCCCGCTCACGTGTGTATCGTCACTCCCGAGCGTCTGGGTCTGTGCGGTGCTGTGTCCTGGCTGGATGCCAAGGCCACCAAGGAGCTGGATCCCCACGGTCCCTGCCAGCCCATCGTCAAGAGCGGCTGCCAGGACGAGCGTCTGGGTCGTTACGACTCCATGGACGAGGCTGTCAATAAGTACTCTCACGGTGCTGTTGAGAAGATCACTCTGTACTCCCTGTTCGAAGATCCCATGACCTCCTGCGGTTGCTTCGAGTGTATCTGCGGCGTGGAGCCCTGCTCCATGGGTGTTGTCATCACCTGCCGTGAGCACGCCGGTGTCACTCCTCTGGGCATGAGCTTCTCCGAAATGGCTTCCATGACCGGCGGCGGCGTGCAGACTCCCGGCTTCATGGGCCACGGCAAGCACTTCATCTCTTCCAAGAAGTTCATCGCTGCTGAAGGCGGCCCCGGCCGTATCGTCTGGATGCCCAAGATGCTGGAGGATCAGATGCGTGAGCGTCTGGATGCTACCGCTCTGGAGCTGTACGGCGTTGAGAACTTCACCGACATGGTCGCTGACGAGACCATCTGCCAGGAAGATCCCGAGCAGCTGCTCACCTACCTGGGCGAAGTGGGCCACCCCGTTCTGGGCATGGATCCCTTCGACATGTAAGCAGCGCTTCCCAATACTTAGTCAAAAGAACCAGTCCTTCGGGACTGGTTCTTTTTCGCGTATAGCATGATGAAATGGACAATTGACAATTGATAATTGACAATGATTGTGTCGCCAAAGGCGACGATTAAAATTGTTTTCCGCAGGAACCCCCTTCATTGTCCATTGTCCATTGTACATTGTCAATTTACTCAAAGTCCTCGTCCCGCTCCCGGGCCGGGTCACGGCGGCCGGTAGGGGTTGTGCCGTAGTACTTTCCGTAAGCCCTGGTGAAAGAGGAGTAGCTGTGGAAACCTGCCTGGGCACTGGCTTCTGTTGCCCGCATACCGCCCTCGATCAAGCCTCTTGCGTGGAGCAGACGCCGCCGGAGCAGGTAACTATGGACCGTAAACCCGGTCTCCTGGCGGAACAGGCGCATCATATGGTACTTGCTCACATAGAACTGCTCCGCTAAACGGTCAATATCCAGATCCTCAGAAAGGTGCTCATCTATATACCGCATCAGCTTCAGCACCAGGCCCTTTTGGGGCGTGACCGTATGCGGCTGCTGTACCTCTTCCTGCCGCTGAAACCGACCGAGCAGCACCAATAGCCGCAGCAGCGCCGCCGTGCTCAGCAGTGTCCGCCCGTATTCCTCTCCCGACAGCGCCTCTTCCAGCCGGGATACCTGCTTGAAAAGCTTTTGCCGGGCATGTTCCTTCAGCCGCAGCACATGCGTGCGGTTGCCGGAGAAGATCTCCAGCAGATCGCAATCCGCAGCCCCCTGCTGCTGTAAAAATTCCGGGGAAATATATACGATCACACGCTCGTAGGGTTGTTCCCCGTCCAGCTCCGGGCAGTGGACGCAGCGGCTGCCCACCAGCACCACATCTCCCGGCTGCAGCAAATACCGCTGGCCGTCCACCACATAGCCACCGCTTCCGGATATGAGAAACAGGAGCTTGCAGAACTCGTGGTAGTGATATTCCACCTTTTCGTGTCCCTGAGTACGCAGGTGGAAAAGCCGGAAATTCTCCTGCAAATAGCCTCTTTTTTTGTGCTGTTCCATAGTGCGTCCCTCCCGGCAGCAGTTTCTGCAATAATCATAGCATACGAAGGCATCTTTGTGCAAGTCGTGCAGCCAGGTTTTCTTTTCTCACATCAAGGATTTTGTTGTGAAACCGTGAAAAATGTGGTACACTACTTTCAGAATAGGAGTGATTCCCCATGATTTCTTTCAAATCCCCGGAAATCGAATACAAAGCTGCTTACGACGCCTTTTTGCTTCATTGCGGACACAGAGGCTGTGAGTATAACTTTGCCAACCTCTATCTGTGGGGCCGACAGAAAATGGCGCTGCTTGAGGGCAGTCTGGTATTTTTCTCCCAGTTTAACCGCAAAAGCGTCTACCCCTTCCCTTTGAGTCACGGTGATGTGCGCCCTGCGCTGGAGGCCATTATTGCCGACGCCAAGGAGCGGGGCATTCCCTGCCGTCTGACGGGCCTGCTGGAGCGGGATTGTGCGCTGCTGGAAGAGCTGTTCCCCGGCCGCTTCCGTTTCCATGCCGACCGCAACGGCTACGATTACATCTACGCCATCGCAGAGCTGGCCGAGCTGAAGGGCCGTAAGTACCAGCGCAAGCGCAACCACCTGAACCGCTTCCGCCAAAACCACCCCGGTTACACCGTGGAGCCCATCTTGGAGGAAAACACAGCCGAAGTGGTGCAGCTGCTGGACCGCTGGTACGCCGACCGGCTGCTGGCTGATCCCCATGCTGATTTCATCATGGAGCAAAAGGCCATTTACAAGGCACTGCGTTACCGGGAGGAACTGGGCATGGAGGGCCTTGTGATCCGCCATAACGGACAGCTCCTGGCCATGACTATGGGCTCCCCCCTCTCCGGCGACACCTTCGATGTGCAGTTTGAAAAAGCATTGGATTTTGCCGACGGCGCTTATCCCGCCATCTGTTGGGAATTCTCCCGCTACCTGCAGGCCAAATATCCCCACCTGCAGTGGCTCAACCGGGAGGAGGACATGGGCATCGAAGGTCTGCGCAAGGCAAAGCTGGCCTACTGCCCCGACCACATGATCGAAAAGCGCTGGGCTTGCCTGCTGGAGGATGGCTGTGATTACTGAGTTAAAGCGCCTGTGGAAGCAGGCTTTTGGAGACCCTGACACCTTTATAGACCTCTTTTTCCTCCATGGCTACTCCCCGGAGCGCTGTGCGTATCTGTCCTCTGACGGCCGTACAATGGCTGCTCTTTACTGGTTTGACTGTAGTTTGGCAGGACAGAAATGGGCCTATCTCTATGCCATCGCCACCGACGAAGCATACCGCAACCGTGGTCTTTGCCGCCGCCTGATGGCACAGACCCACGAACATCTGCGTAACTCCGGCTATGCAGGTGCCATTCTGGTACCGGGCAGCAAGGAATTGTTCGCCTTCTATGAAAAATTGGGTTACCGCACCTGCTCCTATGTAACCGAAACAGCATACACAGCCGGTACGCCTGCCCAGTTGCGGCCTGTGTCACAACGGGAATATGCTGTGCTGCGGCAAGCGCTGCTGCCGGAGGGCGGCATGGTGCAGGAGGGCGAAGCCCTGGATTATCTCTCCGCTTATGCCCAATTCTACGCCGGTGACGGTTTTGTACTGGCCGCCAGCAAAGATGGCAGCGCTGTCATCGTCCATGAGCTTTTAGGATGCGCCGACGGTTCCGGTGTCGCCGCCGCCCTGGGTGCGGACACTGCCCGCATCCGCTCCCCCGGAAGCGGCAGGCCCTTTGCCATGTATTACCCTCTGACCGACGCCCCGGCACCCTCCTATTTTGGTCTGGCGCTGGACTGATTCCGTGGATTTTTCCATAGGATTTCCTCTGAAAAATTGCAGATATATGCAATTTTCACCAATCTGCAAAAACAGCGAAAATTTTCTTGAATCACGAAAAAAAGCGATATATAATATTTTCAGAAAGTTTATATTCCCGCTTGTCCCCGGACAAGCCACTCATAGGAGGGAACACTATGTCTTGCAATGTTCGTCCCGAAACCATGGAGCGGATCACCACCCCCGCTCTGGCAAACGCCTTTATTGAAGAGCAGGTTGCCGAAATTCGTGCCCAGGTTGGCGACAAGAAGGTGCTGCTGGCTCTTTCCGGCGGCGTGGATTCTTCTGTGGTTGCCGCCCTGCTGATCAAGGCCATCGGCAAGCAGCTTGTTTGCGTCCATGTGAATCACGGTCTGATGCGCAAGGGCGAGAGCGAGCAGGTCATCGAGGTCTTCGGCAAGGCGCTGGATGCCAACCTGGTCTATGTGGATGCCACCGACCGGTTCCTGGATTTGCTGGCCGGTGTTTCCGACCCGGAGCGCAAGCGCAAGATCATTGGCGCGGAGTTTATCAAGGTCTTTGACGAGGAGGCCTCCAAGCTCTCCGGCATTGACTTTTTGGCACAGGGCACCATCTACCCCGACATTCTGGAATCCATCAAGGCCGCCGAGAGCGGCAAGCCGGTCAAGTCCCACCACAATGTGGGCGGCGTGCCCGACGATATGAAGATGGAGCTGGTAGAGCCCGTCAAGCTGCTGTTCAAGGACGAAGTCCGTGTAGTCGGCGAGGCTCTGGGCCTGCCCCACGGCATGGTCTACCGCCAGCCCTTCCCCGGCCCCGGCCTGGGTGTGCGCTGCCTGGGCGCCATCACCCGTGACCGTCTGCATGCCCTGCGTGAAGCCGATGCCATCCTGCGGGAAGAATTCGACAACTGCGGCCTGGCCGAAAAGGTTTGGCAGTACTTTATCTCCATTCCCGATCTGAAGAGCGTGGGCGTGCGCAACGACCTGCGTTACGAAGGCTGGCCCGCTATTATCCGTGCGGTGAACACCGTGGATGCCATGACCGCCACCGTCGAGGAGATCCCCTACCCGGTGCTGCACAAGATCGTAAGCCGCATCACCTCCGAGGTAGAGGGCATCAACCGTGTGCTCTTCGACCTGACGCCCAAGCCCACCGGCACCATCGAGTGGGAATAACGGAATAGAAATCGGGCAGGAACAGCTGTTCTGAAAATGCCCAAATGCAAATAATAACGACCTTGTATCATCCGGATTCTACGGACGATGCAAGGTCGTTTTTTTATCGTTTTTGGTTATCCAATTCTTTTGCCGCCCTTGTACACGGCCACTCTCTCCAAGTTTTCCCTGCAAACAACAAAGTCTGCCAGTTTTCCGGGGGCAATGACTCCGATTTCTTCCCGGCCAATCTGTTTCGCGGGAATTGCGGTGGCCGCGAGGATCGCCTGTTCTTTGGGAATCCCAAAGGAAACCGCCTTGCGCATACAGTCAAACAAGTTGGTGGCAGAGCCGGCAATGGTTCCGTCAGCCAGTCTTGCGATACCGCCCTGCAGGAAGACCTCCTGGCCGCCCAGCTCATACTGTCCGTCGGGCATGCCGCAGCAGCGCAGGGCATCTTCGTTCAGATCCACCGGGGCAAAAGCCAATTCATTGAACCAGCCGAGAACATTTCTGTCCACGCCCGGCTTTATTTTGCCTTGGGGTATTCGTTGCAAAGCAGACGGTACGGCGCTTCATCCTCCTCGATGGTGGGGAAGCGACCCACGGGAGGATTGAAGCGATTGTCGGTATTGTCATCGTTGCACTGACTGACCTCACCTAAAAGAACAGGGCCGCTGCCCTCTTCCACAGCAAAGTCGTGGTACAAAAACTGCTGCACATGGATGCTCTCGCCGGGTGTCAAGCGAATCACGCTGCCGGCAGGCACGGTGTAGGTTCTGCCGTCGGTATGTACAGTCACATCGGATTCGTAGTCAATTTCTTCATTGGGCAGGCTGTTATAAACACGGATCAGCACGTTGCCGCCGCCACGGTTAATAATATCCTCGGTCTTAAACCAATGGAAGTGGTTGGGGGCATACTGGCCTTCTTTCAGGTACAGCAGCTTTTCTGCGTAAACCTTGGGATATTTATCTGCCATGGCCCGGTTGCCATTGCGGATGGTAATCAGAGAAAAGCCGAATTTATCGAAGTCGCCCATGCCGTAGTCGGTAATATCCCATCCCAGCATGCAGTCCCGGACCTCATCATATTCGTGACCGATGTGCTGCCACTGCTCAGGCGTAAAATTGCAGAAGGGCGGCAGATAGCAGCAATGCTTTTGGCACATGGCCTCCAGTTCTCGCAGAGCCTTGTTGATTTCAGAACGTTTCATAAAGCACCTCTAATTTAAAAATCCGTGGGTAGAGATCATTCCTCTACAGTTATTTTTGCGACCCGAACTACCAGGCTTCTGCCATAGCGGAAGGGCTCGGTCTGTATCATTACATCCTGTCCGTCTTGATAAAAGGGCACATCTGCGCCGTTATCCAGCCAACAGACGGAGCGGATCTTTTCCGGCAAGCGGAACTTGCTTTCATAATCGGCACCATCGTTCAGCGCCACATTGGGGTCGGCCACCATGGGCAGGTCGAAACAAAACAGATAATAGTGGCAGCCGTCTTTCAGAATAAAGTCTTTGGGCTTTCCCGCAACTTCAATCCCGGTTGGTGCAGGTCTGCGGATCGCTTCCTCAAAATATGCCACCCAGCAGCCAACCGCATCAAAAATCGCCCTGTCCATCAGGCTGATGCTTCCGTCGCCCATAAGGCCGACATTCAGCAGCATGTTGCTGCGATAGCGGCGGCAATCGGCAATTTGCCGGATCAATTCGCCTGCGCCTTTATAATTCAGGTCCTCCCTGGCGTAGCCCCAATGGTCACAAGTGATCTGGCACATCTCGCTGGCAACATACTTGGGTGTCCCCTTCATATTCAGCGGTGCGGGCTTTCCCCGTTCAAAGGTTACACTGTCCAGCTCAATATGTCCCAGCTTTCCGCCGGCGGAGAGTCCTGTATTGTTAATGATCATGGCTTCTGGCTGATGCTTGCGGATGGTTGCATACAGCTGATCCTCTTCCCAGTCCGCATCCGGCTTGTGCCACATGCCGTCAAACCAAATACCGCCGATCTTCCCGTAATTTTTGCACAGGAGCTCCACGCTGTTGCGTAAATACCGCAGATATGCAGGAAAGTCGTTCTCATAATCCGGGTGATACCAGTCCTTCAAGGTGTGGTAGAAGAAGGGCAGCAAGCCCTCCGCGCAGCAAGCATCCACGAACTCCTGGATGAGGTCTCTGCCGCATGCGCAGTGGGGTGCATCATAGGTATTTAGTCCGCAGGTATCAAACAGAGAAAAACCGTCGTGATGCCGAGTCGTAATATTCACATATTTACAGCCTGCCATTTTAGCCGTGCGTGCCAGCTCCACCGCCCAGTTTTCTTTCGGGCAAAAGGTATCTGCCAGCTTTTGATACTCGGCAGCATCCACGCCGTGAAGCTTTTGCACCCACTCACCGCAGCCCATTTGGCTATATATGCCAAAATGGACGAACATGCCCAGACCAAGCTGTTCAAAGTCTTTGATGTATTGCTTGACGATCATGATGCTTTCTCCTTACCAAACAACAAATGCACAGTTGCCGGGCTCGATCGCGATGGTCACACAGCCATCACTTGTGTTTACAATAGATTCCTTGCCGTCCTTATAAAGCTTCAGTTCTGTCGGGCAGCCACTTAATGTTACTGTGCTGGTGCGATTGCGGGCAGGATCGGTGTAATTGACTATCATGTATGCCTTTTCTCTGCCACGGGTAAAGCAGCCAACCAGTGTGTCATATTCTCCCTGCACGCTGATCTCATAGGGTTTGCAGAACAAATCTCTTGCCATGATGATCGCTGCGGTATTGTAGCTGTAAAGATCTCCCGGCACCACATATGCGCCAACACTTTCGTATTGGCTCAGTATCGGCTCAAAGAAGGCAGCCCGGTCACTGGCGGTCTTAACGATATCGTAGATCCGGTCGCTCCCATCAGGCGCCAAAATTCCAAAAAACTCATGGCGATAGGAGCGGTAAGCAAAATATTCGAAAAGTCTTGCGCCAAGCGCCATACCCACATACATCTGCAGCGTTACTTCCTCAGGCCTCGTAATGTCCCGGCGGCGGTCGTCAAGAATGCCTTTGGCCTCAAAAGTCTGCAGACAAATACCAAAAACCGCCTGATCTTCAGGCTTTGCCTGGGCGTTGTAGGCCTTGGTCACCTTTGCGGCCGTCATCAAGTCGAAAAGGTAATCCTTTTCCATATAATTTTCGCCGAGGAACGGATAATTGTCAAGGCACAAGCTCCGGCCGCAGCCCTTCAGGCGCTTCAGGATCGTATGGGCATATTCCGTCAGAAAATCCTCATAATTATAGATCTTCCCATCTCTGGGCAGGTAATGGTCCCAGCTTTGGCTTGGGACATGATTCATATGGAAGAAGGCGGCGGGGTAATACTTATTTTTCCAATCCACCAGCCTGCAGAGCTGATCAAAAGACGCAAATTTGTGGCCGTCCGGATGTATTTGCTCCACATTCATACGCTCCGGCAAGCGGTACATATACGCCTCGTCAGCCATATAAAAGCCGGTGACTGCGGGAAATTCAGAAAATTCATCGGTGATACAGCGCTTTTCCATCTCATACGAGCTGCCGTAGTTGGAGCCGTCAGCAACACCCGCGCTGATAAAGTAATCCGGATCATTGAACATATTGCGGATCCAGACCTGCATGCCCGCATCGGAAATATTTCTGATCGCACTTTTATATTCCTGGCTGACCGTACCGTGGTCCACCAGCTTCACATCATCTTCCGTCATCAGGCAGACATTAAATCCCATGTCCTTATAATGCAGCAGCGCCTCTTTATCCATTGGATCAGGGGGTAAATCTGCCAATTTGATAAATTTGTTCTCCATAATTTGAAACCTCGTAATCATGATGTATGATTGTAACAGAATGAAACCGCTTTTGCAGTGTACAGGTTTGCCGTCATTTTTTACGGCAAACCTCTGCCCTGCAACAGCTCCGTATATAGCAACAAGGCGGGGGGCAAGCCCCCGCCCCATATTGCTGATGATTAGTTCTTTGTCATCGCCCAGCTGCTGCCATCCCAAGTGAAGGTATAGGTAGCATCCAGCAAATAGATGCAGCCATCCGTAAAGCCGAAGATGGAGCCTACGGGCAGGATGTAGTACTGACCGGCTTCGAATGCGCTATTAAAGTGGAAGGTCAGAACGATGGTATCGTCGGCGTTATCCATTTGGATCCAGCCTACCTGCTGGTAGGGGTTGACGGACTGGTCGATGCTGCAGCCATTGTCCGTTGCCAGGAAGTTGGCAAGCGGTGTGGTGGCGGGCAGGTTGGTGTTCATCTGGATCAGGTTGTTGGTGCCATACCGGTACTCGATGCTTAAGACCTTATCGAAGGCCGTCCAGCCTGCGCCGTCCCAAACAAACACATAGGTGTTATCCAGGGTGTAGGTACTGCCGTCGGTGAAGCCGAAGACGGCGCCTGCGGGCAGGATGTAGTACTGACCGGCTTCGAATGCGCTGTTGAAGCGGAAGGTCAGAACGATGGTGCCGTCGGCATTATCCATCTGAATCCAGCCTACCTGCTGGTAGGGGTTTGCGGACTGGTCGATACTGCATCCGTTATCGCCTGCGGTAAAGTTGACAAGCGGTGTGGTGGCAGGCAGATTGGTATTCACCTGGATCAGATTATTGGTGCCGTAGCGGTACTGGAAGTTCAGCTCGGTAACCTCAGGCTCGGGAGTAGGAACGCTGTCGCTGACGGTCCAGGCGCTGCCGTCCCAAGTGAACACATAGGTGTTATCCAGGGTATAGGTACTGCCATCGGTAAAGCCGAAGACCGCACCGGCAGGCAGGATATAGTACTGACCGGCTTCGAACGCACTGTTGAAGTGGAAGGTCAGGACGATGGTGCCGTCGGCGTTATCCATCTGGATCCAGCCGATCTGCTGGTAGGGATTAGCAGACTGGTCGATGCTGCAGCCATTGTCCGTTACCAGGAAGTTGGCAAGCGGCGTGGTGGCAGGCAGGTCGTTGTTCCCCTGGATCAGGTTATTGGTGCCGTAGCGCTACTCGAAGCCGAGTG
>JAZUMW010000026.1:0-3634 GCA_045603825.1 Faecousia sp. | reverse complement strand
GGTAAAGCTGTACCGGCCCAGAAACGGTCTGAAGGAGATCCCCGGCATCCTGCGGGGCTACGAGGAGGGCTGTGTTACTGTGGAAGCCGGAAAAGAAACCATCACATTTACAAAGTCCGAGGTCGCCCTGGTGCGTCTTCGTGTAGAATTCTAAAATTAAAAATAAAAATATTGAGCATTGAAAAAACAGAACACGCAATATCCGGCATGAGATTTTCACGCAAATGAAGCTTTCAGATCCGCAGACATACTTTGTGTATTTCAAGGAGCGGAAAGCGAACAGCTGCGGGGAAAGATCAGGCGGAGATGCGGGGGATGTTTTTGAAAGGCGAAGGAGGAAAATATGGCAAGAGGTAAGAAGCAGGCAGAAGCACCCAAGGTAGATATCGGTGCGGAAATTTTCGCAAGCCTGCGTGAACTGGAAAAAATTAAGGGCATTCCTGTGGATTATATGGTGGAGCGTCTGAAGCAGGCGCTGACCAACGCATACCGCAAAGACCGTGAAGACCACCGGGACATCCCCGCCGAAAATGTGGTTGTTGACCTGAGCGAGCAGGGCCTGAGCATGCATCTGATCAAGACCGCTGTGGAAGAGGTGGAAGATACCGCCATTGAGATCCACATTGACGCTGCCCGGAACATGAATCCCAATGTCCAGGTGGGCGACGCCGTGAATATTCCCGTGGACATCCAGAAGTTCGGCCGTATCGCTGCCCAGACCGCCAAGCAGGTGGTCATCCAGGGCATCCGTGAGGCAGAGCGGGGTGTGATCTACGAGAGCTACTCCTCCAAGTCTCAGGAGCTGCTTACCGGCACTGTCCTGCGCCTGGATCCTTCCGGCGACATCTTTGTCCGTATCGGCCAGGGCAACGACCAGAACGACGCCGTACTCCGTTCCAGCGAGCAGATCCCCGGTGAAGAATATACCGAGGGCGATCTGATCCGTGTTTACGTACTGGAAGCCCGCCGGGCTGCCCGTGGACCCCTGGTACATGTTTCCCGCACCCACCCCAATGTGGTGCGCCGCCTGTTTGAACTGGAGACTCCCGAGATCGCTGACGGTCAGGTGGAGATCCGCAACATCGCCCGTGAAGCCGGCTCCCGCAGCAAGATCGCTGTCCGTGCAGCTATGGAGGGCATTGACCCCGTGGGTGCCTGCGTCGGTCCCCGTGGCGGCCGTGTTGGCGCCGTGGTGGAAGAGCTCAGCGGCGAAAAGATCGACATCGTGGTCTGGAGCGAGGATCCCTGCGAGTATGTAAAGGCTGCTCTCAGCCCCGCCGATGTGATCTCCGTTACGCTGATCCCCGGCCAGAAGGCCTGCCGTGTGATCGTGCCCGACGACCAGCTGAGTCTGGCCATCGGCAAGGAGGGCCAGAACGCCCGTCTGGCTGCCCGTCTCACCGGCTATAAGATCGACATCAAGCCTGAGTCTCAGGCTGATCTGGCAGAGTAATCTGCAGAGCAAAAGGAGGGAATCCTATGCAGAAGAAGATCCCTCAGCGGCAGTGCATGGGCTGCCGGGAGCGCAAGGCCAAAAAGGAAATGATCCGCGTGGTGCGGATGACCGACGGCAATGTGAGCCTGGATTTCAGCGGTAAGCTGAACGGACGAGGTGCGTATATCTGCCCTGACCCGGAATGCCTGAAAAAAGCCCAGAAAGCCAAATCTCTGGAGCGGAGCCTGGAGGTTCCCATTCCTGAGGAAGTGTATGGGCGGCTTGCCGCGGAAATGGAGGGTGGAATCCATGGATAAAGCCCTGAATTATATTGCTCTGGCCCGCAAGGCCGGCCGTATCGAACTGGGAGAAGAACCGGTTGGTGCGGCAGCCCGGGCGCAGCACGCCCGCCTGGTGATCGTGGCCTCGGATGCTTCCGATCACACCTGGCGCAGAGCGAAAAGTTTTGTTGCGGGAACCCAGCAGCAGTGCGTAAAGGTTCCTTACGATAAAGAACGGCTTGGCCTGGTCGTGGGACGATCCAGCCTGGCCATTGCCGCCTTCACCGATCCTGCCATGGCCCTGGCTTTTGTAAAAGCCCTGGGTAACCCGGAAGAGTACGCCCGGGAGCTGGAGGATCTGGATAAGCGGACCCAGCGGGTACAGCAGCGACAAAAGGAAGCCAAAGCCCATGAACGGAATGTGGCAACCGGTCGCACCCGACGGAAAAGCGGAATGAAGAAGGAACATTGATTTCGGAGGTGCGTATATGAGTTTAGTGAAGTATAGAATTAAAGAAGTTGCAACCGATTTTGGGATGGCTCCCAAGGAGATTTCCCAGGTGGTTGAGAAGTTTTTTGAAAAGCCCAAATCTCCCTCTCAAGTGCTCAGTGAGGAAGAACTGAATGTGGTGTTTGATTATATCACCCAGAACAACCAAATTTCCTCTCTAGAGGTGGTATTTGCGGTGCAGCCCAAGCCTAAGGCTGAGCCCGAAGCTCCCAAGGCTGAGGAAAAGAAGCCTGCTGCTCCCCAGAAGCCTGCCAAGCATCCCCAGCAACAGAAGCCCGCTGCACCGCAGCAGCCTGCCAAGCAGCCGCAGCAGCCCCAGAAGCCTGCCAAGCCCGCAGAACCGGAGCGCAAGCGGGAGCGCCGGGTGGTGGATACCTCTGCGGTACAGGTGAACGCTGCCCGTTTTGATGACCGTGTTGACAATCTGATCTCTGAGCGCGTCCAGAATTACCAGGGCGGCAAGCAGAAGATCGGCGGCAAGAAGGGTCAGCAGCAAAAACAGCAGAATAATAAATTCAAGGGAAACAAGGCCAAGAACGAAGAGCAGGAGAAAATGCGCCGTCTGCAGATGGAGGTTGCCCGCAAGGCTCCAGTTACCGTTAAGATCCCCGACGAGATCACAGTTGGCGAACTGGCAAGCCGCATGAAGAAAACTGCCGGCGAAGTTATCAAGTGCCTGATGAAGAACGGCGTTCTGGCTGCCATCAACCAGACCATCGATTTTGATACCGCTGAGTTTGTGGCAACCGAGCTGGGCTGCAAGGTGGAAAAGGAAATCACCGTCACCATCGAGGAGCGGATCATCGATGATCATGTGGACTCCGCGGAAGAGCTGGAGAGCCGCGCTCCCGTTGTGGTGGTTATGGGCCACGTGGACCACGGCAAGACCTCTACTCTGGACGCCATCCGGAAGACCTCCGTCACTGCCGGCGAGGCGGGCGGTATCACCCAGCACATCGGTGCGTATACTGTGGATGTTAACGGCAGCATGGTCACCTTCCTGGATACTCCCGGCCACGCAGCCTTTACTTCCATGCGTGCCCGTGGCGCAAAGTCTACGGATATTGCCATTCTGGTGGTTGCTGCCGACGACGGCATCATGCCCCAGACCGTTGAATCCATCAATCATGCCAAGGCAGCAGAGGTGCCCATCATCGTTGCCATCAACAAGATGGATAAGCCTACTGCCAACCCCGACAAGATCAAGGAACAGCTGACCAAGTATGACCTGATCTGCGAGGAATGGGGCGGCGACACCATCATCGTTCCCATCTCCGCCAAGACCGGTATGGGTCTTGATAACCTGCTGGAAATGGTCCTGCTGACTGCCGAGGTACAGGAGCTGAAGGCTAACCCCAATCGCCGCGCCAAGGGTACGGTCATCGAAGCAAGACTGGACAAGACCCG
>JAZUMW010000025.1:0-4571 GCA_045603825.1 Faecousia sp. | reverse complement strand
AAGGAGACCGGCGTTACCGACCGTCTGAGCGATACAGTGCAGAATGCACTGATGAACATCGTGACCATTCTGCTGTCCACCTCCGTTGGCGCCACCATGGTCGGCTCCAACTTCCTGACTGTTCAGACTCTGTCCATCGTTGTTCTGGGCGTTGTTGCATTCATCATCTCCACCTGCGGCGGTCTGCTGGGTGGTCTTGTGATGTGCAAGCTCACCGGCGGCAAGGTCAACCCCCTCATCGGCTCTGCCGGTGTTTCCCCCGTTCCCATGGCAGCCCGTGTTTCCAATAAGGAAGGCCAGAAGGCTAACCCCTCCAACTTCCTGCTGATGCACGCTATGGGTCCCAACGTGGCCGGCGTTATCGGCTCCGCCATCGCTGCAGGTTTCCTGCTCAGCGTTTTCGGCTAATACTTAAATGCCAATCCCCCACCAAAGGGTGGGGGATTCTTTTCTTGCAAAATAGAAAGAGGAGGGTTTTCCCCTCCTCTTTCTATTTCATTCTCTTCTCAAGTGTGGCAGAGGACAATGTGGATTCATAGACCCGTGTCATGCCGTATTCGGTAGTAATGATAAAGGATTTGGGCAGGTCGTCGCAGGGAACGATCTCGCCGTTTTTCTGCGCCTTTTCCAAAAAGATCCTTGTCCGCTTGGAGGTGGAGGTGTTGTCCATATCAAAGATTCCCACGAGGGAAGAATCCCGTACAGCCATATCATTGCCGATATTCAGGTACATATTATTCTCCTTTTATGGACTTCCACTGTTCCACGGCCAGCTGGTCGCAGCGGTTGTTTTTGGGATTGTCGGCGTGGCCCTTGACCCAGTGATAATGCAGCTCATGGCGCATGGTCAAATCCAGCAGCACTTCCCAAAGGTCGGGGTTCAGGGCAGGCTTTTTGTCCGCCTTTTTCCAACCCTTTTTCCGCCAGCTCCATGCCCAGCCTTTTTCCAGAGCATCGATCACATACTTGGAGTCTGCGTACAGTTCCACGATGCAGGGCTCCTTCAGCGCCTCCAGACCACGGATCACTGCCGTCAGTTCCATCCGGTTGTTGGTGGTGTTTACTTCGCCACCGGACAGTTCCTTCTCCACGCCGTTATATTCCAGAATGGCGCCCCAGCCGCCGGGGCCGGGGTTTCCGGAGCAGGCACCGTCGGTATACAGCGTTACTGTTTTCACGCCTCAGTCTCCTCCTCGGCGGCTACACGCTCGATGGAAACGATCTGATTACCCTCCTCCACACGCATGACGATAACGCCCTGGACATCGCGCTTATAGATGTTAATACCGGAGGCAGGCACACGGATGATCACACCGCCGTTTTCAATGATCATAACATCGTCGGTTTCCTTGACAACACGGCAGCCGGCAACCTTACCGGTCTTGGGCGTGATGTTGTAGTTCTTCAGACCCTTACCGCCACGGCCCTGGGCGATCTTTTCGCCGTTGGGACCGGTCCGGAGGTACTCAGAAAGCTCTGTTCGCTTGCCGAAGCCATTGACGGTGACGGTCAGCAGCGTTGTACCCTCTTCTGCCTTTTCCGCGCCAATGACATAGTCATCGCCGGTGAGCTGGATACCACGGACACCCACAGCATCACGGCCCATGGGACGGGCATCGTTTTCGTTGAAACAGATGGCCATACCGTTGGCGGTGGCGAGGATGATATTGTCGTTGCCATCGGTACGCATGACGTTGATGAGCTGATCGCCTTCTTCCAGGGTAATGGCACGGATACCGGTCCTGCGGCGGGTATTCAAGGCAATAAAGGGAATACGCTTGACTGTACCCTTCCGGGTGACCATCATCAGATATTCATGCTCATAGAATTCCCGGGTCACCACCAGCGCGGTAACATTTTCGCCGGGCTCCAGGGGCAGAATATTCACCATAGCAGTGCCACGGGCAGTTCTGCCGGCCTCGGGGATCTGGTAACCCTTCCGGTGGTGGACCTGTCCTCTGTCTGTAAAGAACAGCATATGGTCATGAGTAGAGGCCACATACAGACTCTTGACAAAGTCCTCTTCCTTCAGATTCTGGGCGTTCACACCACGGCCGCCACGGCTCTGTGTGCGGTAGGTATCCACGGGCATACGCTTTACATAGCCCTGGTTGGAAATAGTAAAGCAGCAGGTTTCCTCTTCAATCAGATCTTCAATATCGATTTCGTCCTCGATCTCCTGGATCTCCGTCTTGCGCGCGTCACCGAACTTGTCGCGAATAGCGATCAGTTCTTCCCGAAGGACTGCCTGGAGTTTCATGGGATCGGCCAGCAAATCGTTGTAGTAATGGATCTTTTCCTGCAGCTCGTTGTACTCGTTCTGCAATTTTTCCCGGTCAAGGCCCTGGAGAGCTTTCAGACGCATATCCAGGATCGCCTGGGCCTGGACATCAGAAAGTCCAAACCGCTCACACAGCCGTTCCTTGGCGTCGTCATAGGCAGAGCGGATGATCCGGATGACCTCGTCGATATTATCCTGGGCAATCAGCAGACCCTCCAACAGGTGGGCGCGCTCCATGGCCTTTTTCAGGTCATACCGGGTGCGGCGGGTCAGCACTTCCATCTGGAAGGACAGATACTCGTCAATGATCTGCCGCAGGGAGAGAATGCGGGGCTGCTTCTGATCATCCACCAGCGCCAGCATAATGATACCAAAGCTGCTCTGCAGCTCGGTCTGTTTGAACAGATTGTTCAGCACCACCTGGGGGTTGGCGTCCTTCTTCAACTCGATGACCATGCGCATACCGTTGCGGTCGGTCTCGTCACGAAGATCAGAAATACCGTCCAGGCGCTTATCCTTCACCTGCTCGGCGATCTTCTTGATCAGCTGACGCTTATTGACCTGATAGGGAAGCTCGGTAACGATGATGCGCACTCGGTCCTTGCCGAATTCTTCAAACTCGGTACGGGCGCGGACTACCACCTTGCCACGGCCGGTGGCGTAGGCGGCGCGGATGCCGCTGCGGCCCATGATGATGCCACCGGTGGGGAAATCCGGGCCGGACACATGCTCCATCAGATCCACCATGGAGCATTCGGGGTCGTCCAGAACACAAACACAGGCGTTGATGACCTCTGTCAGATTGTGGGGCGGGATATTGGTAGCCATACCAACGGCGATACCGGAAGAGCCGTTCACCAGCAGATTGGGGAAACGGCTGGGGAGAACTCTGGGCTCTTTGCGGGATTCGTCAAAGTTGGGATCCCAGTTCACGGTATCCTTGTCGATATCCCGGAGCATCTCGTTGGAAAGCTTTGAAAGTCTTGCCTCGGTATAACGGTAAGCAGCGGCGGGGTCGCCGTCTACGGAACCGAAGTTGCCGTGGCCGTCCACCAGCATGTAGCGCATAGAGAAATTCTGGGCAAGACGCACCATGGCATCGTATACAGATGCGTCACCGTGGGGATGGTACTTACCCAAAACGTCACCGACGCAGGTAGCGGACTTTTTAAAAGGCTTGTCAGAGGTCAGACCGCTTTCGTACATGGTGTACAGGATGCGGCGGTGTACCGGCTTCAGACCGTCCCGAACGTCGGGAAGGGCACGGCCGACGATGACGCTCATGGCGTACTCAATATAGGATTTTTCCATCTCATCCACAAGGTTGGATGTAGTGATGTGCTGGTCGGGGAACAGAATATCCTCCGGCTTATAGCTGCGGTTGTGGGAAGCCAATTTGCGTCACCTCCTTAAATATCAATATTGATGGCGTAGCGGGCATTGGTCTCGATCCATTCCTTACGAGGCTCTACCTGCTCACCCATGAGAATAGTGAAAATTTCGTCCGCACGGCGGGCATCGTCCAGGGTGATCCGGCGCAGGGTCCGCTTTTCCGGATCCATGGTTGTCTCCCACAGCTCATGAGGATCCATTTCACCAAGGCCCTTGAACCGGGAAATATCTACCTTAGCATTACTCTCGCCCCGCATTTCAGCGGAAACAAGATCTCTTTCTTCGTCGGAGTAAGCAACACGCTCGGTCTTACCCCGCTTCAGCTTGTAAAGAGGGGGAACCGCGGAGTAAACAAAACCGTTTTCGATGAGAGGACGCATATACCGGAAGAAGAAGGTCAGAAGCAGTGTACGGATGTGAGCACCGTCCACATCCGCATCGGACATGATGACCACTTTGTGGTAGCGCACCTTATCAAGATCAAAGTCTTCACCAATACCACCGCCCAGTGCCACGATCAGAGGATAGAGCTTGTCGTTGCCGTAGATTTTATCGGCTCTTGCCTTCTCCACGTTCAGCATCTTACCCCACATGGCCAGGATGGCCTGGAAACGGGAGTCACGTCCCTGGATGGCAGAGCCTGCAGCGGAGTCACCCTCGACGATGTAAATTTCGCAAAGGCTGGGATCCCGCTCGTTGCAGTCCTGGAGCTTGTCGGGCATCTGGCCGGATTCCAGGCCGGTCTTCCGGCGGATGGACTCTCTTGCCTTCCGGGCAGCTTCCCGGGCACGGTTGGCCATCATGGCCTTTTCCAGAATGGCCTTGGCGGTCTGGGGATGCTCCTCGAAGTAAACAGCCAGCTGCTCGTTGACGATCTGGTCGACTAAGGTACGGATGT
>JAZUMW010000024.1:0-4690 GCA_045603825.1 Faecousia sp. | reverse complement strand
ACATGGAGCATGTAGGCGTCGGCGCCGGAGGCGGTGAGGCCGGCGATGAGGGTGTACTCGAACATGTAGGAGGACCGGCGGGTGTCCTTGCCGATGACGATCCGGGGCGGCTCCTCGCTGCCTGCCCGGCGCTTTAATTCGCCGTAGTACCAGCCTAAGAAACGGCCTACCTTGTAGGCGTGGTCAGCGGTCAGAATTTCATGGGCTTCTTCACGGAAACCGTCTGTTCCAAAATATTTACCCATAATCATTCTCCTTTTTAATAAATGCACGCCCAAGCCTTCTCCCCCCGGGAGAAGGTGGCACGACGAAGTCGTGACGGATGAGGGGAACACGCCCCGCTGCCATTTCGCCGAAAGCCAATGTGGAAACAGGACTCTTTCTGCCCCCACATCAGTCAAAAATCAGAGATTTTTGACAGCTTCTCCCCAGGGAGAAGCCTTTGCTCGGTATCGTTCCCCCTTGTGTCATTTCGAGCGAAGTCGAGAAATCTACGCACGATCGTCGGTGCGAAGATCCCTCCGTGCGCTTCGCTTAGTCGGGATGACACCGGGATGACACGCGTTTTTGGAATCTTTTGCTCGGTATCGTTACCTTTCCGAATTCCATACGCCCAAGCCTTCTCCCTCGGGAGAAGGTGGCACGGCCACAGCCGTGACGGATGAGGGGTACGCATCCCGTTACCCTTTCGCCGAAAGCCAATGTGGAAGCGAAGCCCGTTTCTGCCCCCACACCCGTCAAAAATCAGAGATTTTTGACACCCTCTCCCACGGGAGAGGGCTTTTCTCCGTACCCTCTCAAATCGGCGTGAACAGAAATTTATGCCGCAGGCAGTCGCTGAGGCAATGGATGGTCACGCTGCCGTCCGCCTTAGTCTGGACGGTCAGCTCCTCCACTCTGCCCTTCAAAAGGCCGCGGACATAGCTCTCCGGGTCGTGGGTCTCCACTTCCTCAAAGAAAACATCCCGCATCTGATTGTTGGGGCAGGAATTCTGGATCTCCTGAACCATTTCGTATTCCATAATTACAGCCTCCCTGTAAGAATCTTCTGTTAAAAAGACAGTATTATAGTATCACACTTACGCAGGTTTTACCACCTGCGAATTCTTAAAAAATTCTTCCATTGATATACACCTGTGTGTATGTTATGATACACGCAAACACCCCAAGGAGGTAAATGCTATGGTTAAAAAGAGCTTGGCGCTGCTTTTGGCGCTGACGGTGCTGCTTCTGGCAGGCTGCGGCGGCAGCAGAAGCAGCGTGTGGGTACAGCGGGCAGACCAGCTGGCAGCCGCCGGGCAGACACCGGAGCGGTACGCCGGTATGGTGGTCAGCGAGGATGTGGTGGAGATCACCCGGGATGTATCCAAAAAAGTGGAAGAGCTGTATGTGAAAGAGGGCCAGGAGGTCAAGACCGGCGACAAGCTGTTCACCTACGACTCCGCGGCTCTGGAGCTGGAGCTGGAAAAGACCCGTCTGGAGGTGGAGAAGCTGACAAACGAGCAGCAGACCTACACCGAACAGCTGGAGGATCTGGAAGCGCAGCTGAAAAAGACCACGGGCAGCTCCTCCATTACCCGTCTGACGCTGGAGATCAATACGCTAAAGACCACCATGCTGGAAAACGAGTACAATCTCAAGGCCAAGACTGCCGCCATCGCCGACCTGGAGCAGGTGCTGGCGAACATCCATGTCCTGTCCCCTGTGGACGGCACGGTGCGCAAGATCGACGAGCAGGGAAACGCCTACATCACCATCCAGCAAAGCGGCGCCTACCGGGTGCAGGGTGCCATCAACGAGATGAGCATGACCTCCGGGCAGCTGTATCCCGGCTGCCGGGTACGGATCTACTCCCGGATCAGCGACCAGGTGTGGGAGGGCACCGTTCTTACCATCGACCTGGAGAACGCCTCCCAGAACAATTCGGACTACTGGGGCGGCGATATGATGGTGGGCACTATGACCACCTCCTCCAGCTATGCCTTTTATGTGGAGCCCGACAGCGTGGAGGGTCTGCTGCTGGGACAGCATGTTTATATCGAGGTGCTGACCCCGGCACCGGAGATGCCCGGTCTGTGGCTGCCGGAGAGCTTTATTTATGACCTTGTTATGGACGAGCAGACCTTCACCTACACCGGAAGCGTCTGGGCAGCCAACGGCCAGAAGCTGGAGCAGCGCAGCGTTGTGCTGGGCATGTACGATTATCTCACCGGCTGCTACGAGGTGCTGGAGGGGCTCTCCCCCGAGGACTATGTGGCAGACCCGGTTAACCCCGCCTGCGCCCCCGGCGCTCCTGTGCAGCGCCGTGAGGCCGGTGATTTTGGAGGATAAGGGTATGATCTTACAGCTTTGCTCCGTTTATAAAAGCTACTACCGGGGCAAGACGGAGGTCCCGGTGCTGAAGGACATCAATTTGCAGGTGGAGGAGGGGGAATACCTGGCCATTATGGGACCCTCCGGCTCCGGAAAGACCACGCTGATGAATCTCATCGGCTGTCTGGATGTGCCCACCGGCGGTACCTATATTCTGGGTGAGGAGACCATCAACAGTCTGGACGACAACGCCCTGGCGGACATCCGGAACCGGGACATCGGCTTTGTGTTTCAGAATTTCCACCTGCTGCCGAAAATGAACGCTCTGGACAATGTGGCGCTGCCCCTGCTGTACGCAGGCGTCAGCCAAAAGGAGCGCCGCGCCCGGGCAGCGGAGGCTCTGAAGTCTGTTGGTCTTGAGGACCGCATGACCTTCTTCCCCGCTGAGCTTTCCGGCGGTCAGTGTCAGCGGGTGGCCATCGCCCGTGCCATGGTGACCCGGCCCAAGCTGCTGCTGGCGGACGAGCCCACCGGCGCTCTGGATACCGCCTCCGGCAATCAGATCATGGAGATCTTCCGGCAGCTCAGCGATCAGGGCATGACCATCATCATGATCACCCACGAGCAGTCTGTGGCAGACTGTGCCCAAAAGGTCTGTTATCTGCGGGACGGCTGCCTGCTCACATCCACCCGGGAGGTGACGGACAGTGAAGCATAAAAAATGGATATGGATCATTGTGGCGGTGCTGGTGATAGCCGGCGGCGTTCTGGCAGGTCTGCATTTTAAGGAGCAGAACAAGCCCAGCGTCTTCGTCTACGGCTTTTACGACGGCATCGCCGGCATGACCGACTATTACGATTACTCCAACGAGTCCATGGGCATGGTGGTCACCGACCGGGTGCAAAATGTATTTCTCTCCGAGACCCAGACCGTGCTGGAGCTGCTGGTCCATGAGGGACAGCAGGTAAGTAAGGGCGATGTGCTGTTTACCTATGACACCACCCTCTCCGACATCGCGCTGATGCAGAAGGATCTGTCCGTCCAGCAGCTGAAGCTGGATCTGGAGACCGCCAAAAAGGAACTGACCGTCATCAAGAACTATGTGCCCATCCGGTACTATGAGGTGGAAGTCCCCGAACCGGAGGAACCGGAGGAGCCGGTGGCGGACCTTTCCCAATTTGATCTTACGGACAAAAATTATCTTGCCTACTCCGGCTCCGGCTCCACCTCCCTCACCCCCAAATACTGCTGGATCCGCTCTGGGGTGATGATCGACGAAGCGATGATGCAGACGCTGTTTACGGATGTGCAGGAGGATGTGCTGTATGTCCGGCTGCAGTATACCCAGGCCGATGCCGCCGACGGCGCCGTTTCCCAGGAATACGGCCTGAAGCTTATGCGGCTGAGCGCCCCTTCCGGGGAGGGCAGCCCGGAGTATGTGTATAAATTCTCCTTCTTCACCCCCCAGACCCAGAGCGAGGCGCCGGTGGATTCCGGTGTGGAGTGGAATTCCGGCTATACCGCCTCCCAGATCGCCGCCATGCGCACGGAAAAGCAGGAGCAGATCCGGGCGCTGGAGTTCAGCATTGCCATGGCGGAGGCGGAGTACAGCATCATGCAGAAGGAAGCGGACTCCGGCGAAGTTCTTGCCGAATTTGACGGCGTGGTCTACGGCGTTCTGGATCCCCAGTCCGCCCAAATGCAGGATGCCCCCCTGCTCACCGTCTCCGGCGGCGGCGGTTTCTATGTGGAAGGCTCTGTCAGTGAGCTGGAGCTGGGAAACATCGCCATCGGCCAAACGGTGGATGTGATGAGCTGGGATACGGGCATGAGCTATGAAGGCACCGTGATGGAGATCGGCATGTTCCCGGAGGAGCGCCAGGATTATTACTACGGCGGCAGCACCAATGTGAGCTACTATCCCTATAAGGTATTTATCGACGGCTCCGCCCAGCTGCGGGACGGCTTTTATGTGTCCATGACCCTGCGGAAAAACGAGACGGCAGAGGGCAGCCTGTATATCAGCAACCCCTTCCTGCGTACCGACGGCGTCACCAGCTATGTCTATGTCCGTGGCGCGGACGGACTGCTGGAAAAGCGCACCGTCACCGTGGGCAGCAGCCTTTGGGGCAGCTACACCCAGATCCTCAGCGGTCTTACCGCCGATGACTATGTGGCCTTCCCCTACGGCAAAGATGTGGTCAGCGGCGCACCCACCCAGGAAGGCACCTGGGAGGATCTTTACAGCTATTAAGGAGGTGACCCTAATATGGAAAATATCCGACTGGCATTCCAGGGCATCTGGGGTCACAAAATGCGCAGCATCCTCACCATGCTGGGCATCATCATCGGCATCGCCGCCATCATCACCATCGT
>JAZUMW010000023.1:0-3213 GCA_045603825.1 Faecousia sp. | reverse complement strand
CTGCCAGGTGTCAGCGCCGACCTTCTGTGCTGTTTCCAGCAGAGAATTGGTAGCAGATTCCATCTCCTCGATGGTGGTAGTAAATGCCCAATCCTTCAAAGTGAATTCCTCCTAATACTTGATTCTCATCAATATGAAGCCTATAAGACTCCATAGTGTATCAGTATTATTGTACTTGTTTCGTATACAAAAGTCAATTGTGGATTTGTCCACAAAACCCTCTTTTTCGTCTATCCCCCGAGGGGGGATTTTGGTGCATTTGATAAATATGAAAAACCAGTTTGACAAATATTGTCAAACCGGAGAGATTTTCACAAAAATTTGCAAATCAGCGGGAACAGTACCGCGGTGAGGATTCCTGCCACCGACAGGGATAAACTGCTGACAGCGCCCTGGAGATCCCCAAGCTCATTTGCCTTGGCGGTGCCGATGACATGGCTGGAGGTGCCGATGGCCACGCCCTGGGCGATGGGATCCGTCAGCTTCAGCAGACGGCACAGCAAAGTACCGGACAGACTGCCCAAAATACCGCTGACGATGATGGCAACGGTGGTCAGTGAGGCGACGCCGCCGTTTTGTTCCGACAGCACCGCGCCCATGGCGGTGGTGATGGACTTGGGAAGCAGAGATACGGTCATCTGCAGATCCAGGCCAAAACCCCGGCACAGCAGAAAAACAGAGACAAGGCTGGTGACCGTGCCGGCTGCGATACCGGCAAAAATGGCGGGCAGGCTCTTTTTCAACAGCTTCAACTGCTCATAAAGGGGCAGGGCCAGACAGACCGTGGCTGGGGTCAGCAGCCAGGAAACGAACGTCATGCCCTCCTGGTATGCATCCGCGGAAACACCGGTGAGCAGCAGGACCGCTACCACCAGGATCAGCGAAATGAGGATGGGATTACAGATGGGGTTATCCCACTTTTTTCTGCACCACAGGCCGATCTGATATGTGCCTACGGTGAGGATCAGCGGAAACAAGGACATAGAAAGGAAAAACTCAGTCATTGGAGTCCTCCTTTCTGCCCAGCAGCCACTTGGTGACAAGGCCGCTGACAGCAAAAACCAGGAAGGTGGTAACCACCACGATAACGCAGATGGCCAGCAGCTCCTGCCGGATCACGCCCCAGTATTTGAGGATATTTACCGCGGGGGAGACCAGCAAAAAGGGAAGCAGGGATAAAAGAAAACGGGCTGTGGTATCGATATGCTTTACCTTTAACACCCCGGTGCAAAGAGCAATGAGCATCAGCACCAGGCCGTAAATAGCAGCGGGAATGGGTAGGGGAATCAGATACGTCAGCGCCTCGCCCAAAAGAGTAAACAGCAGAACCAAAAGAAACTGTTTGATATATTGCATAAAGACAGACCGTTCATACTTACTGCATTGATCTTATCACATTTTTTGTTCTGTGACAATGTGCAGATAAAAAACACAGCCGTCCCGAAGGACGGCTGTGTTAAATCTAAAAGGAAAACAAGGAATTACTCAGCGCGGCGAGCCTCCAGATCCTCGTGCATCTTGGCCAGAGTCTTCTTATCGATGTTGTAGATAACAGCAACGCCGATGAACTGGCAAACAGCACTGAAGGTGTACAGGGCTGCGACCAGCCAGCACAGTCTGCCGGCGGTCTCAGCGGACTGACCGATGGTGCCCAGAGCGGAAACGTAGCCGATCAGGGGAGTGCCCATGATAGCGATGACGGCAGCGGGGCCAACGCCCTGAGCCAGCTTACGGAAGAAGGAATGCAGCGCGTAGATAACGCTCTCTTCTCTCTTGCCGGTCTTCCACTCCTGATAGTCGATGGCATCGCCCATCATAGCCCAGGAGACACAGTTATAGAAGCCCATGCCCAGACCGAAGAAGATCAGGCCGACCATGTAAACGATCAGCTGAACGTTCATGGGACACAGGGGGAATACGCACAGGATGGCGCCGCCCACCAGACCGGCGATGGAGCCGATGGAAGCAACTTCCTTCTTGCCGTACTTCTTAACCAGCTTGGTTGCGAAGGGCATAAAGATGAACATGGGCAGGAAGCCCACCATCATGACCAGACCGGACATGGAAGCGTTGCCGAAGTGGGTTGCGAACATAATGGTGTTGGCGGTAGTAGCGGACTGCATGCCCAGGAACATACCCATAGCAGCGATGGTGCAGCCAACAGCGGGACGGTTCTTCAGGAATGCGCCCAGGGACTTGATCAGGTTGACCTTTTCGCCTTCCTGGTTGAGCTGTGCGTACTCATTGCCACGGATGGTGATATTCTTGATCATGAACATGAAGAAAATGAAGCCAATGATACCCATGATCAGAGCGGCGAAGAACACACGGTCACCCTGCAGGACTTCGATCTGACTGCCGGTCAGGGGGCTCAGGACCTTGTCACCCAGCTGGTAAGCTTCGCCGGTAACAGGGTTGGACAGGAAGTTTTCGGGAGCAAAAGCGCTCTCAGCGCCTTCGGGAATCTCAATTCTATCCAGGAACCATGCGGGGTTAGCGGGATCGAAGGTGACCTTCTGCCAAATCAGCATGGGCAGGATGATGCCGGGCAGCATGCCGCCGACAGCGCCGCCGATGGAGCGGAATACGGACAGAGAAGCTCTTTCCTGATCGTCGGTGGTGACGATGTTCAGCATGGTGCCATAGGGAACGTTAGCCATGGTGTAGGCAGCGTCCCAAATGATGTAACCCAGAACGAACAGAATAGCCTTAACGACGGTGTTAGCATTGGGGAAGGGAAGGAATACTGCCGCGCCGCCGACGAGCAGACCACAAGCGCCGATGAAGATGTAGGTCTTGTACTTGCCCATCTTGTACTTTCTCTTATCGTTGTCGATCAGAGAACCGATGAGGGGATCGTTGATTGCATCCCATGCCTGGCACAGCAGCAGCAGGCCGGAGTACACCAGGGTATCCATCTGCATGAACTGGGTCCAGAAGATGAACATGGTGCCCTTCAGAGCAAAGGACATGTTACAACCAAAGTCACCGGCAGCGTATGCGAGGTTATCGATCGCACCGAACTTGCGGAAACCATTGGCGTCCAATTGGACAGGTTTTTTTGCCATTATTTCTTCCTCCTTGATTTATACGGGCGCATACCCGTGTCAATTCTAGTACATTATAAACTATGAACAAACTTTTAACTAGCAGCAAAATGAACCATTTGTGACACCTTTTGCAAATTTGCGTGTATTTTTCTTTGGTAAGAAT
>JAZUMW010000022.1:0-46326 GCA_045603825.1 Faecousia sp. | reverse complement strand
AGTTATGCACCGGTACGATGATACTGACTTTAATCATAGAAACAAACCTTTTCTATCTGTTCTGCCACGGCCTTTGCCGCGTTTCCGTCTTCAAAACTACCGATCTCCAACATAAATGCCGCCAGTTTTTCCTGATATGCCGTTTCGTCAAAATTCCCCACGGCAACCTGCAATTGTGTCATATCCCCGGCTTGTGGGAAAGGCAGGGCATCCATATCAAAATACAGTCCCCGCTCTTTTTCCATATACTGCTCCAGATCCGGAACATACAGAACACACTTTTTTCCCGCCACTGCCATGTCAAACATGGAGGAGGAGTAGTCGGTGATCAGCAGATCACAGGCAGCCAGCAGCTCTTGCATATCCGGATACCTGCTCATGGGGATGGCAGACCCGGTGTCCACCTCTCCGGTCAGGTTGGGATGCAGCCGGCAACCCACACACCATTCTTCTCCCAGAGTTTCCATAAGAGCGTCCGGGTCAAAGCCGTATAAACTGGGCCGCTTATCCTTGCGGAAGGTAGGGGCGTACAGCGCCAGGCGACTCCTTGCCGGAATGTTATAAAACCGGTACACCTTCTCCTTGGCCGCGGTATTGCTGCCAAAAAAGCCGTCACAGCGGGGTGTGCCTTTTTCCAGGATCTCTCCGTCGTACCAGAAGGCACGGCGAAAAATTTCTGTGCTGAACCGGCAGCCGGACAGCAACAGGTCGATCTTTTCCGAGTCCTGCTTTGCATGCTCCACATAGTCTGCAGGCAGACCGGGGGCATCGCCCTCTATTTTTTTCAGCCGCAGAGAGCTGTGCCAGGTCTGAATATAAAACTGCCCCTTGCGTTTTTTGAAATAATGTACATTTCCGGTACGGCTGTTGCAGACGATCACCTTTGCAGTGGCGATCTCCTTCAAATATTCCATGGAGAAATACCGCACAATGCGGACGCCCTCTGGAAACTCTTCCGGCATAGGTCGTCCCTGCTCCAGCACCCAGACCACATCATACTTTCCCTGCCGGGCCAGCTCCAGGGCAATATACTTGGGGCTGCAGCCGAAGCTTTTGAAGTTATCCGCCCACAGGATGACCTTGTTTGATTGTATGGGCATCAGCCGCCAAAACCCCTGCCACACCTTATGCCGCAGCGCTTTGATTCTTTGAATCAGCTTCACTTTTTTATCCCTCTAATAAATTTTTGGATGGGCTCATAATCATTTCCCAGCACCCATTTTCTGCCCCAATGCCACTTAAGAAGCGGCAGATACAGCTTGTCGTACTTGTTCACATAAGGCTTCAACCGGTCTTTTTGAGAAAGGAGAACGGCTATCGCCTGCTTCAGTTCTGTCTCCTCATCCCGTTCATACATGCGGCAGAAGCTATATACACAGTAGCTCAAAAAGCTTTTGGAACAATGCTCTTCCAGTTCCGGCATCTGCTTGGGCAGATACTCCAGCCTGTCCAGCAGTGCCGCCTGCTTATGGAGCATTTTTTTCGCAGAATTTCCGGTGATGATACTGTTTTCCCGCTTGATATAGTGGTACAGCACATCCGGAATCTCTATAATCTTTTCTGCCTTTAAGCAAAGCTTGTAGGTCTCCTGCTCGTCTTCATAGGTGTGTCCCACAGGAAATACAATTCCCTCAAACAGTTCCCGGCGGTAGATCTTGCTCCATAGTGCCACCTGGTTGGTATAATCGCCACCGTTTTTGATAAATATTCTCCGGACAAAGGCTTTACCTTCCAGAGTCTGTGTTGTTTCGCTGCGGGAGCATCCGTTTAAACTGTTATTCCGGTCGTGCTGACACTGTACAACATCGGCCTGCTCTTTTTCCGCCCAAGCCAGCATCACAGCAAACATATCTTTTTCGATGATGTCATCGGAGTCTACAAAGCCGATATAGTCTCCCGTTGCCGCGGCAACGCCTGCGTTTCTGGCAGCGCTGACCCCGGCATTTTTCTGGTGGATCACACGCACCCGGCTGTCCTTTTGGGCGAATGCATCACAAATTACACCGCTGCCGTCGGTGGAGCCATCATCCACAAGGATCAATTCAAACTCCCGGGCAGTTTGGTTCTGTATACTTTCAAGGGTCTCCGGCAGGAAAGCCTCCACATTATAAACGGGGATAATAATACTCAGCTTCACTGCCTTCACCTCTTTCTTACATAATCTCGTTCAATAACCCTGCATCACTGTCAATGCTGCGGATCACTCTGGCGGGGTTGCCCACCACGACGCAGTTATCCGGAACATCCTTCGTTACCACCGAGCCCGCACCGATAATCACATTGCTGCCAATGTGAATATCGCCGATGACGGTAGCATTGGCAGCAATATACACATTGTCGCCAATCACCGGAAAGCCGCCGTTTCGTCCGATGACCACACCCGGGCCTACACGCAGATTCTTGCCTGCCTCCTTGGGGTAGACGACACAATGATAATGCGAGACCATCAATCCACCGCCGATGCCACCGTTTCCAAACTCAATGGTTTTGATCCGGGGAAGGAACACATTACAAACTCCCGCCAAAAACAGGCGGTGGCGCATTCTCAGCGCAAACACACTGCGGAATTCCTTTTTCTTCAGCAGGCAATAGTTCATTAAAACCAGTTTGCCAGTATGTTTCTGTTTAAAGGAATCCCATTTTAAAAACCGCTGCACATCCGCGTCCAACAGTTGTTTTATGGGCGCACCACTCAGCGCATATAGGATGTCAGCGGGTATGCACCGCCACATACTAATAAACAACCATATATTTTTCATGGGTCATCTCCCCAGTTTTTTCTTTAGTCCATCGATAGCTCTATTGCCAAACAACTTCCGCACCGTTCGGTTGGGCAGATACCGCAGCCAAACAAGGGCTTTATACCATTTTCTCTGATGCCGCTTGACCCGGGCAAAGTCCTTCTTCGCCTTCTCTGTCCGCCAGGTGGAAGTAAAATAGTGCAGCGCATGTGTATTGTTTGAAACTTTACGTTCTATGGATATTGCAGACATCGGACAAAACCATGTTTGCGGGTATACCGCAATGTCATCGACTGTTTGATATGTATCGTCCATTCTCAGGCCTCTGGCTTTCATATCTTCCGTGATATGTGTCACATTGGGGGTCATCACAGGAACCCCCTCTGTAAAATAAGCTCTGTCCTGATAATAATCCATCCATGCCTTAATTACCGGATGCTGCGCCTGCGCTCCAATCACGCCGGTCTGAACTGTGGACATACTTTCAAACCCTGAAAAAGCCGTGTGCTGCAGAAATTTTTCCAGGGGCTGTACCAGTTCCACATCCGTATCCAAATATACACCGCCTTGTTCATACAGCGCTTTGAGCCGCACATAGTCGGACACAAAGGCATATTTCTTCGCTTCATAAGCCTGCTTGGTCCAAAGGGTAGAATGCACATCAAAGCTGTCCTCGTCCCAACGGACGATCTCCCAATCCGGGCAGTATTTTTTCCAGCTTCTCAGACATTTCTTCATCAGTTTGGGCATCTCACCCCGGCCAAACCAACAGTAATGTATTATTTTGGGGATCATTTGGAGTTCCTCCATCTGTTTTTCAAGGCTTCCATCTTCTTTGTCAACCGGAATCGCACTGAAGGTAAGATAAATCCTTCTTCCATTGCAACATATTCCATGCCTTTTTCGTAATACTTTTTCCAGAATGCGCTTCGGTGAATACTGGGTTTTACCGCAATCCCTTGTAGCCTCGGCTGTGCGGCCACTGCAGATGGCAAGTCACTTTCCTTCCATATGATTCTATCCTGAATCTGGTTAAATACGGTTTTCCCTTTTTCAGAATTCAGCATAACCAAAGAAACTCCACGGTCGTCATAAAAGTCGGGTATCGTGTTATTGATGCCCCAAAAATCGCCTAATGTAACATCTCCGGGCCGATAGGCATGACAGAATCGGCAACTTTCGCAGCTGGGACGAATGATCAAATTTCGGAAATATAGCTTTGTAAAGTAATCTCCCTCCAGAACTTGTCCATTGTCTAAACTATACCGTTCTTTCCCTTTTCCCCAAAGGGCATCTGTGCGACGATATTGCATTGATATTAGTTTTCCTTTATGCGCTTTTTCGATACAATCCACCCATGCACGAAAAACGCCGGGGCTTGGTACACCGTAGCACACCAAATCTACTGTCAACAAGTTTTCTGTTGTCGTTTCTCTGCTTTTTAGAAAACTGCGTAACCCTGCGATTTGACAAGGTGTTCCTGAAAACAGTACCGGAATCCCTTTTTGCAAGTCCTTTCTTGCAAGTGAATATGTGTTTCCAATATCGCTTTGTACATATTTGACGCTTTGTAATTCTCTTAATCCACGCAAGTCTGATACGCGAATATGTTCGGTCTTAAACTGTCTGTTTAATGCCGCTCCATATACACAGCCTCCCTTGCGTAATATTTCTTCCGCCAGTGCATAGAAAACGCCACCAGACTGACTATGTTTGTGAGCATCTGCATCTCTAATCTTTGCAGCAAAAACACCAATCGGAATATCCAGTCTCTCAATGGGATTACATATGGGACAAGTCTTTTCGCATTTTCCGCATTGGATGCATTTATCCGCAGATGCCTTTGGGCGCAAAAAGCCCTCTCTATCTTGTTCCATCACAATAGCGCCTACAGGGCAAATTGCCGCGCAGGCTGCACAGCCCGTACACTTTTCAGTTGGTAATTCCAGTGTCCGTTTCATGTTTTCATTCGCTTTCTATGGCATTTTTTAAAAACGCTAGAGATTCATTTCTTAATGTGGACAATCTTTCCTCGGCGTATTGATAATCGGGTATTTCATTAATACTTTCTCCGTCTTCAACACGGCAAGCAAGCAGGCCCACCTGCTCCAGCAAAGAATTCGTACGACTTCCGAAATTTTTTGGTGTACAGCAATAAAACCGTTTCCCAAACAAAACAGAAAAGGCCGTTCCATGGAAAGAGGACGTACACACCACCGCCGCATGGTCGATTAGAGATACAAACTCCTGTGGTCCGCACTGTGGCAGTTGGATCATATCCCGGAAACGTTCATGATATCCACACCACCGTACAATAACCATAGGCAAGTTTTCTTCACGGGAAATTTTTCGCGCTTGTTCATAAACTGCGTTTTCGTCAAAGGAGTAGATCAGGATATACTTGTCTGGTATCAGCCCTTTGGGGAGCGGAGCTTCAACTTCTCGCCACTGTTCTTTCGTCAGCAGCAAAACAGGATCCAGTACTGTGCTTGCATCTACGCCGCGCGTCTGTAGCATCCGCGCCAGCCCCATTTCACGAACTCCCACAGCAGAAAACGTCTTAAGCTTTTCTATGCCTTCTTCCGGGATGTAGTCTGTGCCGCTGCTGGCAGCATAAGCAATTTTTTTGCACGTAAAAGGTTCTCCAAAATACTCCGGAGCAAAACCGTTTGTCAGCACCGGATTCCAAATCTGATCACTCCCAAAAAGCACCGCATCATATTCTGTTGTAAGCAGTTCTTTAATGTTTCGATATGTTGTATTGGATAAGGGCAGTTTCTTTTCCATAAAGCGATTAAACTTTATATCCTTACGCTTTGCATCAAACCATCCCAAACGCCAACGATTCAACGCCTTTACCGTGCCGCGGATAACTCCATACCGCTTTAGAAGCTGCTTTGGCCACTCTACTTCCACTCCATGGGTAATCACATTATGGCGATAGTCAATAATTTCGCAGGAATACCCTAAGCTTTGAACGGCCTTAGGTAGTGCATATGCTTGTAACATTGCACCGTAATTATCCGTACTGTGGAATGTAAGTGTTCCAATCTTCATAGGTTTTGTCCTCTTAGCTTTTATCTCTTTTTGATTTCCGGAAATCTAATACATCCCCAGTTTTTAGAGTGCCATCTTAATAGACCGCTATTACTTCGAATAGCAAACACACATGCTCGTTCTACCGTATCCAGCATTACACTGTTTCCCATATCATCCATCTGATATAACGAAATCGTAAGTCTGTAATCGCCTTCCACTAACCCCGAAAAATCCAAGTATAGCTTGCTTTCTACATTCTCATTGGGCTGTACATCTGACAAAACCTCCGAAGCCGCTAATCCCACTGGACTTCCATCATTCGTTGCAACCATTAGCCTAACTCTGACATCTTTAAGTTGCTTGCATCCCTGCCAGTAGAGCGTAGCAGGTATTCTGTTGTTCGGAGGATAGCTACAGTCTGTAGTGTCTTCAAACACTATTTTTTTCAGCTTAGCTGTAGCTGCAATATATCTCGGTCTCTTCTGTTGACAGAGTGAAATACTTGGTCTTCTGTCCAAATTGGAAGTTGCCAAATAAGCAGAAATTGCCTCTTCTACATCGCCGTCGAATATAATTCTGCCCTGATCCAGCACGATGCACCGGTCGCAAAGTCTGCGGATGGTGTTCATGTTGTGGGAAACATACAGAACCGTTCTGCCCTGGACCTTGGCCGCATCCCGCATCTTGTCCAGGCACTTCTGCTGGAACGCCATATCGCCCACCGCAAGGACTTCGTCCATGATCATGATCTCACTGTCCAGATGGGCAGCCACAGAGAATGCCAGCTTCACATACATACCGGAGGAGTACCGTTTCACCGGCGTATCAATAAATTCCCGCACTTCGGAGAATTCAATGATGTCCTCCATTTTGGCATCGATCTCCGCTCTGGTCATGCCCAGAATGGCGCCGTTCATGTAAATATTCTCACGGCCGGTCATTTCGGCGTTGAAACCCGTACCTACCTCCAGCATGGAGGTGATCCGTCCGTTAATGTCAATACAGCCTTCCGTGGGTGCAGTGATCCGGGACAGGATCTTCAGCATGGTGCTTTTACCTGCGCCGTTACCGCCGATAATACCCAGTGCTTCACCCTTTTTCACCGTTAGGTCAATACCATTGAGGGCCATAAATGTCTGTCCGTTCACCCGCTGATCCGCGCCGATCTTGCTGTTGGGATCTTCCTGATGCCGCACTCTTGCCCACCAGCTTTGCAGGTCGGCTTTGAGTGTACCGCCGCCGATCTGACCTAAGCGGTACTGCTTTTTTAAGCCCTTAATTTGAATTGCAAGTTCTTCGTTCATACGCTAACCTCACACCGTATCCATGAAGGTCTTTTCCACCTTGCTGAATATCACAACACCCAGAGTCACCACGACCGCCATAACCGCTATAGAGATACCCCAGAACAAGCCGTTCATCTCACCGGCTCCCAGGAATATCCAGCGGAAGGCCTCCACCGCACAGGTAACCGGATTGATCATAATTACTGTGCGCAGCAGTCCGTCGCCCAAAGTGGAGATAGGATAGACAACGGGGGTAATGTACATCCACAGCTGAACGCCGAAGGTTACCAGCATGGCCAGATCTCGGTATTTTGTGGTCAGACTGGATACGATAATGCCGCAGCCAAGGCCCAAAAGGCCCAGATACAGAAGGATCAGTGGTAGCAGGAGGACACCGGCATAGTTGGGCGTTACCTGTCCCGTGACAACATAGTACACCCAGAAGATCAAAAACATGGCAAACTGCACGCCGAAATTGATAGCCGACGACAGCATGGTGGATATGGGCATGGTAAGCCGCGGGAAATAAACCTTACCAAACACCCGGGAATTGGCTGTAAAGGTGTTGGCCGTCTTATTCAGACAGGAGGAGAAGAACGCCCACACAGCGGTACCACCCATGTAGAACAGAATCTGGGGCGCGCCATCTGTGGAAATGCCAGCAATACCGCCGAACACCAGCGTATAGATCAGGGTGGTCATCAGCGGCTGCAGGATGATCCACGCAGGGCCAAGGATCGTCTGCTTATAGATCAGAATAAAATTCTTTTTGGTGAACAGCCAGATCAGATCCCGGTACTGCCACAGCTCTTTTAAATTGATATCGAACCAGCCGTTCTTCGGCTCTATATGGGTATGATATTTTGTTGCTTCACTCATAGCTGTTTTCTCACTTTTTATGTTTTTCCGCAGAGCCTGCGAACCAGGTAATATGCTTCCGGAGCAAGTCCGGTTATTTTCGATAATCGATACAGTAGTCTATACTGACCGGTCAGCGGCAGATCTGCCGTTCTTGCTGTCTCCAGGATCCTTGCTTTCAGCTGCTTGCTCTCTTTTTTCAGTCCGCTTTTTCTTGCAAGGCAGTACTGCCATGCTGCTGTTTGAAAGATCCGCTGTTTTGTGTCCTTCACGAGGTCCTCCAGGCCCAACTGTTCCAGCGCGCGGATCCGTGCTTCCATAATGAAAAAAATATCCATGCTCTTGGGCCGAAAACCGGAATGGACAATGCTTCCAGGCCTGGTCACATAGCCATACAGCACCAGATCCGTATAAATTACCTTTGTGCATACGGGCAACAGGCGGGTCATCAGCTCCTCATCCTCATGCCGCAGACCTTCACAAAACCGCAGTTGGCGAAATACCCCTCTGCTGTACAGTTTGGTACAGGCAGACGCGCCTGTGCCACCCAACTGATACATCATGCGGAAGAAACCCTGTGCATTGGTGCATATTTGTATGTTCCCTTCCTGCATGCCCGGCTCCCAGGAAGTATCCTCTGTTTCCCGGTACAAAAACTGGACAAAGTCTGCATCCTCTTCCGCAACCTGTACAAGTTGTTCCACCGCCGTGCTCACGAGGTAGTCGTCGCCGTCTACAAACAGTATCCAATCTCCCGCCGCATTCTCCAGGCCCGCGTTTCGGGCCGACGACAGCCCTCCGTTTTCCTTATGGATCACACGGATCCGTGGATCCTGCCGGGCAAATTCGTCGCAGAGAGTGCCGCTTCCGTCTGTAGAGCCGTCATCCACCAGGATGATCTCCAGCTGCTCGTAGGTTTGCTTCCATAAGCTCTCCACGCAGACGGGAAGGTGCTGTTTTATGTTGTAAACGGGAACAATGATACTGACCATTTTATTTCCTGCCTAACAGTTTTTTAATGTTTTGTTTGGCAAGAAGATGCCAAACATCTCTGTAACAGAACAACTGGGAGACCGCCGCAACAGCCTTCCGCTGTTTGGCGGGTAGCTTTACCACAGCTTGAATCAAAACCGACCGAAGGGTCCGGGTAAGCAGATTTCTATGGTAATATCCGCTTTTATTGTTGGCTTCTATCACCTGCTCAAACAAGCCACTCAAGGCCTTCACCTGCTCCGCCGTCTCAGGACGGATTCCCTGACAGAAGCTATAATACGCTTCCGCTTCCCGGCTGTCCGGATTTACGCCCAGCCTTTCCAACTGCCGCCGCTTCAAACTGCGCACACGCTGTAAATACTCCGCAGAAGGATTTTTTGTAACCTGACTGCTGTGGATGCGATACCGGAACAGCACTTCCGGGAGCGTTGTCACGCCGTATGCTTCTGACGCCCGACACCACAGCTCGTAATCCTCAAGCCCGTTATATTCCGGAGCATATCCGCTCTGAACCGCTTCCCGGCGCATCATAACACTGGGATGGGCCAGTCCGCAGGAGAAAAACAGGTCGATCTTCATCTGCTCCGGATTTGTCGCCGACCAGCCGGTGGCGATCGCGCCGTTTTCGTCAAAGCTTTCCACATTGCAGCCTAAAACACCGATCTGGGGATGGGCATCCAGCCAGGCCACCTGTCGTTCAAAGCGCAGGGGCAGAGAAATATCGTCGGCGTCCATACGGGCGATGTATTCCCCCTGAGCCACAGACAATCCTCGATTCAGCGTTTTGGTAACACCCATGTTTTGCTCATTTTTTAAGTACACAATGCGGCTGTCTTCATAGGCACGGATAATCTCCTCGGTGCGGTCTGTCGAGCAATCGTTGATAATGATAAACTCATAGTCCGTATAGGTCTGTGCAAGGATGCTGTCTATGGCTTGCGCTATGTACTTTTCGGCATTGAATGCCGGCATGATCACACTGATTCTCGGCATAGCCTGCCTCCTTCAGATAATTCCGTTTTCCTCTAAAATATGGGAATAGACCGTCTTTTCACCGGATGGGGTCTGCTGCTCCAACCGGCCCTTATAGGACAATTTAAAGAAATCGTTTTGTCCAAGAAGGGCTTCATATGCTTCCGGCGTATACGCATCATTTAGGTGCTTCGCCAGCAGCCAAATATTTTCATTGTTGGGCGCAACCGCGTCAATGGTTGTTCGGATTTTTTCCACCCCTTGATAGCCCGCCCAGAGAATATAATCAAAAAACACATAATCTACAACCCGGTCATGGCGCAGCCACCAGTACACCAGGGCTTCGTACATGTATGCAAATACTGCGCAGCGTGTACTGCCGCCCAGGAAGAAACCACACCATTTTCCCCGGCATGCTTCCCGGGGACAGCTTTCCCAATCACGAAAGCGCTGGGTATAAAAGTCCTGTGTGAGCAGTTTCTCCGGAAACGCCTTTGTCAAATATACCGTGGCATCCAGCCACGCGCCGCCATATTGTGACAGCAGGCCAAACCGCAGTATATCCGATAAATGCGCAGCAGATATTATGCCGTTTCTGTGCTTTTCAATAACCGTTTCCGGCAGGTCGATATACTTTCCGATGGTTTCCCATGTAATCAGATGCAGCCTGGCCGTTTTCGGCAAAAGACTACGCATGCGGCTTATGCAAGCCTTCACAATCGGCGGCATGCTCTCTTCTCCCTGCCACCAGCAGACCCATACCGGAGTTTTTTCCAGAATTGTCTTTCCCTCCGGGGCAGACCATTCTCCGGCATTATACCGGTCTGTCAACAGCGCAAGCTCTTCGCTCATATAGTCAGACAGCGTCTTGATATATTTTTTGCTCTTTCCTGTGGGAATCAGCGTGTCCCAAAACCGGGCTACCGCCACTTTCATGCCAAATTCCCGGCAAGCTCCCGGAAATGCTTTGCTACAGCCAACCAGACGCTGGAGCAGATGGATTATCTTCTGTAGCATACTGTTCCTCCTGTTACTGTTGCCTGCCAAACACGCCCTCATTAAACCACATTACATAGTCAAACTGATCGATCTTACGCCTGCCATTCAAGCCTTCAAACAGGGTAAGCACACCCAACCCGTCCTCATAGCCGCGAATACAAAACGCACTCTTGTATTGTGGGAACGCCTTTTCGGTAAACGCAACTTTATTGGCAATGGGCAATCTGTCAAACCGTTCCAACAAGGCCGGGTCCGTTCCATCAAAGAATGTCCACATCACAAACAAATCCTCCATGTTGAGGCGTTCCCTGCGGGAATCCCATTTTTCCTTGGCTTCTTCAAAGGAAGCATAGTGCAAAAAATGCAGTTCAAGATCACCTAAATTACCAACCGGATATGCTTTTTCCGGCTTATACCGGGGCTGATTACAAGGTGTCAGTTCCTGCGCCAAATAGTATTCCAGATTCTCACAGAATTTTATAAAATGATCGCTGTAAAAGTACATGTTCACTGTAGGTGAGCGGAACTGCAGCCCAAGATCATGGGTAATCACGCCGCCATTACAGTTATTGCACAGTAATGAAAAATCCCGGTTAGTCAGCCGCTTCCTGTGGGTGCGGTTAATTCTTCTACGAACGAGCTTATTCCAACGCAGCGCAACCCTAGTGTTGTACTTCGTTAAGTCTTTCACGTTTTCTTAACCTCCGTGTTTCATGCCATAAGCATATCCCATTAAAAGCACCGCTGCGGTTGTTCCTTTTTGCAGGATTTTTTCCTGAAATGTTTTAGGTGGATTTATCGCAAACGCTGCTTTCACCTGGGGATGGCCGGTGATGGCACGGATCGCTGAAAACCTGGAACCACCGGAAAACTCCCGGCTGCAAATTTCGTATATCGCCTGCAGCGCTCCGTCGGTGATAAACATCCGGGTATAGACCGGAAGATATTCCTTTGTCCAGTATGTTTCAATGATCTTCTGCGCCAAAGCATAGGCCTGCAGATTCTTTTGGAAAATATCTCCGTGATAGCGGTTGCAGGCGCTGCCCTGGCGGACATAGCGGTAATACAGCCCTTCTTTTAGATACTGCACCTTATCTGCTTTGCCCATGGCCTGCAAATTGAACAGTCTGTCCTCCGACAGTTTGATCCCCACAGGAAAGCGGATATTCTTCACAAGCTCTGCCCGATACAGACAGCGCCAGGTCGCTCCCGCCATCTGCCGCAGCAGGGCGGGTTTCCAGTTTTCCTTTTTCAGTACACAGGTTTCCGGTAGCAAGGGTATGGTATCTTCTTCTGTTCTGCCGCTATCCCATACCGTCACCGCGTCCCACACGACCATGTCACAGTCAGTCAGACGCTCCAGGGCGACCGCATAGGTATTCTCATGAATGTAGTCATCCGCATCCACAAAACCGATAACATCCCCCGTTACGGCGTCAAGGCCCGCATTTCGGGCAGCGGATACACCCCCGTTGGGTTGATGGATCACCCGGACTCTGGTATCTTTTTCCGCCCATGCGTCGCAAAGCGCACCGCTGCTGTCCGAGGAACCGTCATTAATTAGCAGCAGTTCAACATTTTTATAGGTTTGCTTCAGCACCGTTTCTACACACCGGTCTAAATATTTTTCGCAATTATAAACCGGTACGATAATGCTAACCTTCATAATCTCGTTCCTTTAAATAATTCACTCTACCCAGCAAAAGGCCCAGCATGGCATAGGGCAGTAAGTTGGGATTGGGAGCCATCAGTCCTAATTCCACGGACTGCTGCACATATAACACCAGAAACGCTGTCATACAGCCGGCTGTGCAAGTGTCTGTGTGGTATTCTGTGCCATAGCCAATAATCATTTTAAACAGCGAGATCCACAAAGCATAGCCAATGACTCCATACGCTGTCAGGCAAGCCAAGGCGCTGTTGTGCCAATGACCTGAATTGATATATCCGGATCCAAACCAAAAGTCTTCCGCAATCCGCTGAAAGCCGTTGAGCCAAATCAGTTCCCTTCCGTTAAAGAAGGGCTTATCGAAATTCTCTAAGCTCCAGGCATCCAGCGCTGCAATATCGATGGTTTTGGAAAGCGCAGCTACAACACCGGCTACCGCCAACGGAATAAGCATGACAACCGTCTGCGCCTTGTCTGATCTCAAAATGCCATTGGCAGAAACAATGCCGAAGAAAACCAACAATGCTATCGCTGCGGCAAAAATACAGGATCTGGAGCCTGTATTCCAAAACAGAACGCCAAAAACCACACCTGCCAGGATCAGTATGAATTTACTGCGCAGGTTACTGTTCTCATAATAAGGAATCAGAAAAATCAGGAAACTGGACAGGCCCACCATTGCAACAGAGTTGCCGTCCCAGCCTTTCAAAATATCTGTATAGGTATATGCTCCCAACACCACCAGGCCCATAAGTCCATACGCAAGGCTTATAAAGCGGAAAGTTCTTTCCGTCGGGCGGGTCATGGACAAAATGAACACGATGAAATATGCCCAGAGATATTCTGTTGCAGCAAAGTTACGGTTGTTGAACCAGGAGACGGCTATAAATATAACCATCATAAGGAGAACCACAAGAAACAGCCGCCGTTCTATCAAAAGACCGTTTTTTTGTCTTGCTTTGATCATCAGGCAGATTGCAGCCAGTACGATACAGCACATTTTTGTGATCTCTAAAATATTGTATGCCTGGCCCAAACCGGTTCCTTTAACCAGGTTCAGCACCCAGAGGATAACCATTCCTCCGACATAAACAATCGTATCCATAGAAACCTCTTGTTCTTTCTGCTATTTTTTTGAAGACCGATGCCGGCGGTACGTAATAAACATGGCAATACCTGCCGGCAGGGCAGCCAGTAACAGCGCTTTGTTCTTTCCCTGATAGGCACCCTGCTTGCTGCGAGCCATCATGGAAAAAGCGATATACCGGTATGCAGCGTCAAACCGTACTGCGCGGGACACCGGCATATCGATCCGCTCCGCGAAAAACCATTTCATAGAAACAGCGTTGTTTATCATCAAATCCCGGAAAGAATTGGAATAACCGTCTGTCTGGTATTCACAATCACAAATATTCTCTCTGAGCAGAACACATTCAAACTGCTCGTCAAACCGATCATACAAATATGTTTCCGGGAAAAACCGCTGCCCTTCCGGTTCGGGGATCACGATTTTTTGCAAATGTTGTGTTTTATAAATGAGCGTGCGGTCTCCACCGCAGCAATAAGTATTGATCAGCGCCAGCAGTGTTGTTTTTTTCAAGTCGTCCGGGAACGCCTTGCCGATCCGCTCGCCGGTTCCGTACCGTGTTTTATAGGCGATGATCCCATCCGGCTGTTCCTGCGCAACACACTCCTTCACCTTACGGAGCCCCTCTTTTGTCAGAAGGTCGTCTGAATCCACACACACAAAATATTCTCTGCCGGCCTCCTGGATACCCATATTCAGAGCAGTATGCTTTCCACCGTTTTCCTTAAAAACATAGCGGATCGCAATTTTCCCCTCCCGGATAAAGGACTGCACCAGTTCCCGGGTGTTGTCGGTGGATCCGTCATCCACGATCAGCCACTCAAGCTGATCGCAGGCTTGCTTTTTTATGCTCTCGTACAGCCGGCCCAGTGTGTGTTCCCGGTTATAGGTCGGCGTAAAGATCGTAATGCCGGGCAACAGATCATGTACCAAAGTAAATCTCCTTTATTCGCTTCGCCCATTTTTCAGCGCTGTACTGCTCCGAAACAGCCAATGCCGTTTCCTCCAGCACCTCATCTGTAAACCAAAATTCCTTTTTCAAAAACTGTTCCATTCGTTCTGCCAGCGCGGTGCTGTTTCCGCTTTCAAAGCTGGCAGTATTGCCAAAGCGCTTTACCCATTGATTGCCAACAATCTCACTGGCAATCACAGGACATTTTAAGTACAGGGCTTCCAGCAGCGCGTAGGAAAAACATTCTCTTCTGCTGGCCGAAATAAATGCTCCGGCAGCCGTGTAAAAGCTTCGTACATCCTCTGACGGATTCTCTCGGACAATGTATGGGTGCAGATCCGGATAATTGGCATCAATATACTTCCAGGTATTTTCATAGCCCACAATACCCACCGTGAAGGCATATCCTTTTGTCACAAGGGCTCTGCAGGCATCCAACAGCACATCCAGACCCTTGATTTTATAAAATCCCCCGAAAGCGAAGAAGTCATACCTTCTTTCTTCTTCAAGCCCGCCCAGTCTGTCACAGTCGATGGCGTTTTCCACGATATGCACCTGCTTTGCGGGAAAGCCCAGCTTTACTGTGTAGTCCGCATAAAACCGGCTGGGAGAGATCATAAATGCCTTTTTCCCGAAAACACCATACTGCAGGCGATTAATCAGTCTGTGAAGAAAATCAATTTCTTCGTCAAAAGAATCATGCAGATGCCAAAACAGCTTTTGTTTTTTCTTCCGCGCCAGGGCGCACAGGCAGTCATAGAGTTCAAAATGGGAGTGGATAATATCCGCATCTTCCATGGCGGTCCGAACCTGCCGGAAGGTCTGCATGCTGAAACGGTTCATTCCCGCAAAGAACACACGGTTGCTTTGCCGCAGCTGTTTGCACCAAGGTGTGTCCTTCACCGTTTCCGGAAACAGGTACGCCGTTTCCACGCCTTGCTTTTGCAGCAGCGCATCCAACGACCGCAGACAAGCTATGAAGTTGCCGCCGTACTGGGCGGTATATGCACATACCTGCAAAATTTTCATATTTTCCCCTTTACTCTTTCCGTAAGAAAGAAAAGCAATCCGTTCCAAAGATCCGGTGCAGCGGGCGGGTCAGCTTGCTCCGCAACCGCAGCCCCGGGCTGATCCAGCTCTTGCTGTACCAATGGATACTTACCGTATTTTCCGTCAGGCGAAGCCTGCCGGTAGGGTCATCGTAAGGATTCATGTAATCCGCCGGCAGTATCTCCGCGCCGACCACATTTTGCCGATTGCCGTCGGGCTGTAATCCCAAGGGCAGCAGCGCTGCTGTATTGTAGGCAGGACAGGCGGAAACAGAGAAATTTCCTGTTTCATCCGGAAGTATTGCATCATACTGTGCCTTCATTGCCTCCACCGCTGCGTGATGAGCCTGTGTTCCAAACCCCTGCCCGGTATTGACGGTCTTTTCATTTTCAAATCCGTAGAAAGCTTCCTGCTGCATGAGTTCGTCCAGAGGCTTTATCAGCTCCACATCTGTGTCCAGATATACGCCCCCGTGCTCCGCCAGTACAGCCAATCGTACATAATCGCTTAAAAAAGCCCACTTTCCGTTTTCATAACACCAGCGGGTATATGCATTCTGCTTCACATCAAAATTGTGCTCATCCCAGCGGATGATCTCATAATCCGGGCAGAATGTCTTCCAGCTGGCGATACATTTTTCAGCCTTTTCCGGCAGTTCCTTTCCGCCGAACCAGCAGTAGTGGATCTTTTTCGGTATCATTCTTTCAACTCCCAAGACGCTTTTTGTGCAGCTTCCGGTAAATGCCCATGGGCAGCAGACCCACTAAAATGGGCCGCAGGGCATATACATAGCCCCACACCGGCAGCTTCAGCAGCCGGATTGCCTTGATCTTGACCCGGGATTCATTGATGCGGTATTTGAACTTTCGCCGGGTAGCAGCATTTCTGTCGTCCCGCATCCGGTATAAGGGTTCTTCCAGATTCATACCCCGATATCCTGCCGCATACAGCTTGACCCACAGGTCATAATCTTCCACCCGGAGGAATTTAGGATCTTCCGTGTAACCGCCGATGGTCAGGATCACTTCCCGCCTGGCCATACAGGGAGCATGGCAGAAAGGCGTTCCATGCAGCAAGTCCAGGGGCTGGGGGAACGGATTTCCTTTGCCTCTGCCCCAGGTGCCAGTCTCGTCAAAATACTCCATAGGGGTGCTGACCACCGCCATCTCCGGGTGCTCCTGCAGCGCCCCCACTTCCTTTTGGAACCGGTCCGGCATACACAGGTCGTCCCCATCCATGCGGGCAATATATTCTCCGTCTGCCTTTTCCAGGCAGCGGTTGAGGGTATAGTTCAGCCCCATATTTTTTTCATTTTTCAAAAGGATGATCTTATCCGGGTATTGCTGCCGATAGCTTTCCGCAACAGTCCAGGTGTCATCCGCAGAGCCGTCATCACAGGCGATCAGCTCCCAGTTTGTATAGGTCTGCGCCAGAATAGAATCAATAGCTGCCGACAAAGTCCGGGCGCAGTTGAATATTCCCATTAAAACGGAGATCTTCCCGTTCATTATTTCTCCCCCAGAAGTCGTTTTCTGTCTGCAACGATATGCTCTGCCAGCTGTTTCTGCTCGAAGTACCCGGCAGCAAACTCCCGGGCGGCTTTGCCCAGAGTAATCCGCAGCTCCGGCGCATCGATCAGTTTTATCATGGCTTCTACCAACGCATCCACGTTCTTAACCGGCACCACAAGACCGGTCTCATCCGGCAGCATAGCATCTGTCGGACCGGGAATGTCGCTGACGATCACAGGCACGCCCATAGCCTCTGCTTCAATCACGCTGGTGCCAAAGCCCTCTCTGTAGCTTGGCAGCACATATACATCCATAGCGGATATATACCGCTCTACCACCTTTGTATAGCCGCAGAACCGCACGCGTTCCTCCTGCTGCGCCCAGGCGTACAGCTCAGGGCTTAAAGATTCTGTTTTTTCCGCTCTGCCTACCAGGATCAAATATACATCCGGGCGTTCCTGCAATGTCTTTTTAAATGCCGCCAGCAGCTCGTTAATGCCTTTGTCGCCGGTCACGCGGCCCACGAAGCCTATTACAGTCCCGTCCTGAGGGATCTGCAGCAGGTTGCGGATCTCTTTGCGCCAGTATGCTTTTTGACTGTAATCAAATTTTTCAAGGTCTACGCCGCTGGCACTGCCGTTCCAGACAATGGAGCTTTTCTTTTCTGTGTACAGCCCTTCTTCCCGGCTGAACAGCAGATTGCCCCGACTGTCCGGCTCCACCCATGTGGACAGGGAACAAACCAGTTTTTCAATGCATTTGAACAGTTTGCGTTTGTAGCCGTGGAAGCCCACATAAACAATTCCCCACTGGCAGTACAGCCGCACAGGGACGCCTGCCAGCCAGGATGCCAAAGATGCATACAGCGATGCGTTGGGCGTAGAATACTGAACCAGGTCAAATTTCTCCTTGCGGAACACTTTGAGCATCTTGAACATAGCTCCAACGCCACCCAGGCTGATGCCCCGTTTCATGGATATGGGAATGAAGTGCACATTCTCCGGAAGCATCCCGCGAAACTCCGCATTATTATTGCAGAGCAATGTAATATCCCAGTCTGTCATTTGCTTTAGCCAACGGACGATAGGCAACACAAATGCTCTTTGCGTGGCATGAATCGTGGTGACATAGCACAGTTTTTTTGCTTTATTTATTTTTTCCGGTTCTTTGGTTTCGTCGTAGTTCATATGATACCTTCCTTCCAATTTGGATGGTGTCAGTGAATCTCTTTATTTGTCGATGGGTCTTCAGATCACACCGTACTGCCGCAGCAGCTCCATGCGCCGGTTGCCGATCTTGACTGCCTCCCGGGCAGAATCATCCTTGCTTTTGGCTGTTTCTTTTTTATATTTAAAGATCCGGTGTGCCCACGCCGCAGGCAGAAGCCAGGGATGCTTTTTCAGATAGGGATACCGGTTTTCCAGGGTCCTGGCAGAAGGAAACAGCGCAGCGCCAATTGACCCCTTTGCTTTTTTGCCCCGGTTATGATCCGCAACCGCACGCAGCGTCATGTTGCTGCTGTGTTTACGGCTTTGGGTAGCGCCGCCGTAAATGCCGCTGGAAAGCAGATCCTCCAACAGCGCTCTTTCGTCCACTTCCAGCGCCTGCCACTGGGCAGGATAACAAGCCCGCACAGGGTCGAATGTCAGATATTTTTGTCCGATCTTAAATACCGCCGCCGCGAAAAGGTGGGCACGGATCTGCTTGCATTTGTCCAAAACCTGCTGCCATTGGATCTGTCCGCCACGGGCATTGGCATACATGGCAATATCACAGGCTTGGCGAATACCTAAGCCGCTGTGCAGAAAATGCTTGAATGCGTGACAGATCAGATAAAGCAGATACTCCGTGGGCGCAAAGGTCAGCACCGTCTCTCCGGCAACCGGCTGTTCCTCTGCTTGCTTAAAAGCCTCTGTAAAAAAGCGGTTCCAGCTTCCGTAGACATCGTTTTCGGGGTCGAAAAGCTGCCGGTGCAGTTCCACAAACAGCGGTTCATCTGCCTTGCGGTAGGCCCTTACATGGGCATCCTCCGGGTCTTGGGTCTGCATGCCGAACTGCTCCAGAATCCTGCAGCCGACAGCATATTGCTCCTGCGGAAGCAGCACATCCTCATCCGCGGAAATACGGTTATCCGGATTTGGATAGATCGTCCGGCAGGTGATCCCCTTGACTACCAACGGTGTCAGCCCCGCCTGGCGCAGCTGACGGTACAGTTCCAGAAATCTGCTACTCTTGACCGTCTGCATCGCCACCTGATGACGCACCACCGTCTTTATCTCCGGCGGCACCGTATCCGGCATTCCATCACACAACAAAGGAAGCGCCTTGTGCTGTTTTGCCAGGGCAGCAAAATACGCCCAGTCATCCACAGTGCCATCGGGCTCCACCGTTTTGGCTTCCAGCGCGGCCTTCAGTATTTTCAAAAATCGTTCATCCCGCACATCCATGTTTCTGCTCCAAATCCAAACCCCTCCGGGGTTCCTGAAATCCATAAAGCGATATATTCTCAATTTAAAATTATATCACGGTTTTTATGTTTTTTAAAGTCTTTTTCCTGTTTATCTGTCAAAAAAATGACGATCCCAGGCAATTACTGCCGGGGATCGTCATAATGCTATATAATTTCCAATTCTTCCAATTTAGAGAAGAATGCGTCCATATCCTCGCGGGCTGTTTCCGGTGCCACCTCATATTCTTCCAGGATCCGGCAAAGCACTTCTTCCCGGGTTCCCACATTGGGAAGCATATCCCATATAAAAGCTCCCAATTCATTGAGAACAAACAGTCCGTTGGCTTCATACACAGTCCGGCCAACAGGTACTAATACGGTATCGCCGGCGATTTGACGCTTAATGAGTTCTTTTTTAATTTCCATTATACTTCCTCTTTCTTGCGGCAGAGTTCCTCCGCGATACGGATGGTTTCATCCACCTGATTACAGGCAAAGACCGGCACCTTGTCAAACGACCCTGTTTCTGTGATGCATACTGCCGCGCAGACAGGACACAAGGGTTTTTTAGCACAGCCTGCGCACTGGGCAGGCATGCGTATCTTCGCGGTTTCCTCCCGGATAAAATCCCAGGCGGCGTCAAAGCCCGTTTCCAGGGGATAGGCTGTGGGGCCGGGCATCATGCCGCAGGGCAGCATACGGCCGTCCCAGGTCATCCAGAAGCTGCTGGAGCCTGCCCGACATGTAACCCCCGTATCTGCCTCAACGGGACAATCCGGCGCTTCTGAAGCGGTAAGGTTGCGAATATTTTCAAAGCGGAGGGATAATTCTTCGTCAGAAAAGCGTATCTTATCCCATTCGATCGTGCATTCCGCCGCCTCAACGGGGGACAGGCGGTTGCCGCAGCCGTACTGTTCTCCATTCACACGAATGGAGGGATACATGTAACTGGACGCCTTTACATTCACATCCAGTTCCACCGCATCGTCATATATTTTTTCCATGTCGTTGCGGTTATAGGGCGTAATGGACAAATTCAAGCTTACATCCACGCCCGCCTGACGCAGTGTGCGGATGTTCTCCTTTACCCGGTCATACACCGGCAGTCCGCACATTCCGGCATAGGTCTCGTTGCTGCCGCCGTAAAGAGAAATATTAAACCGGAAGGGGGGATCATCCAAAAAACGCTCCAGAATTTTTCCTTGAAGCATGGAACCGTTGGAATTGACGGAGATCATCAGTCCAAGATCCTTCATTCCCCGGTAGATTTCAAAGAAGTCCTTCCGCACCAAGGGTTCACCGCCGGTAAGCAGTGCGAAGATCATGCCCCGGTCCCGGCCGGCTCTGGCAATTTCCAGCCATTCTGATGCTGTAAGTTCCCTGCCTGCGGCCTGCACCTGTTCCTCCGTCATGTGGACATAGCACATGGGGCAGTTAAAGTTGCACCGGGCAGTCAGTTCAAAATTGCCGGCAATGGGAAGTCCCAATCTGCGGCCCTTCTGATGCAGATACGTGGCGATATAAGGTTCTGTTTTGGTTTTCTTCATACTGAAACCTACTTCCTGAGCATCTGTTCTACTGCCGTTACCGCTGATTCGTCCGGGGCGCAGGCCAGGTAATACACCGGCACATGCTGGACGATCTGCTGCACCGTACCGGATGCCTGGGTGACATCCTCCTTATTCCAGATGTTCACGCTGACACCCTCCCAAACACGGCGGAATGCTTCTACGCCCCGTACTTGACGGACAGTCGTCTGCGCTGCCTGCTCCAAATAAACGATGGCCTTCAGTGGCAGTGTTCGGTTTTTGCAGTAAGAGGAGCTACCGGCAAAAGGAATTCCGCTGACGACCACACCTTCCTCCACGACACGGATCACAGAGCGGTCACCGTTAATGATCTCCGCACCCCGCAGTCTGTTCCACAGATCCGCTTGGGTGGACTTTCCCGTACCTGAGGGGGCTGTGAACAAAATTCCCTGCCCCTTATAGTCTATATAAGACGAATGGAACACAACGCCCCCCGCGGGAATCACTGTATGTTCCGCCGCCATGGAATTCATCACCGTTTTTGCGGAGACCCCTGTTAAGTGTTCCCCGGCTTTGAGCTGTACATGATAGGTTTTTCCCTGGCGTTCAACACGGACGAAGGATTTCTCCCAGTCGCCCTGACTGGTGCCGAAATAGCGGATCTCCGTATCCTGCCGCACATAAATCAGAAATTCATCAAAAGAGGCTGTAAGTTCGCAGTCCGGAGGAGACAATGTTTCCACCAGACGGAACCATAAATGATACGGATCCTCCACCTGTGATACGCGAAAAGGCTCCAGTGTGCGTTCTTCGGTGTACATCCACTGCTCGGGAACATGCACCGCCATATCCACACCTGCAAAGTGATAATATTTTTCTGCCATATCAACCAACCGTCACAAATACGACCTTGCTGCCGGTATCGGAGAAGTGGCTGGCTGCCAGCTGTTTGATCTCACCGGCGCGCATTCCTCCCTGGATGCGTACGCGGTAGGTAATACCTCCGTAGTACATATCCTCGGAACAGTTCTTGTAGTAGATCACAATATCGCCGGTAATATCCTCATTGGAGATATTGGTCACATTGATAATTCCGTTCAGCGCCTGCAGCTCCAACTGATCCTCGCACAGACTTACAGGCTGCTTAAATACCGCAACCGTGTCCGCCGTGGCCTGCTCGTGCAGCTCTTCGCCGGTATACGCCATCCGGTTCTGCTCCAGCAGCACCATGGTCATGCCGGGAAGCAGGGTGGATGCGCTGAATTCCGCGTTACCTGCGGCAGTCGGAACGGTGATCTGGGCATACTCGATGGCGTCCGCTCCGGTGTTCTTGACGATCAGCATCATTACGCCGGAAACCACATCGTTGCTGCCGTCCTCCACATAAGCACCGGTATACGCGCCAATGTTGATGATTTCGATACCGTCACCCAAGGACACAGAAATGTCCTTCATACCGCCGGAAAGGAGCTGTGTGCTCACGGTAGGAATCTCTTCGGGCTGTTCCTGGGTATTATAAAGGCCCCACCATAGCAGCAGAAGCGCCGCCAGCACCAGCGCCAGAACGATCACAGCGATCCACAGAGCGATCCTTCTGCCCTTTTGGGCAGGCGCATTATTCTTGTTTTTTTGAGTAGGAGATTTCACTTTCATGGAAATACCTCGCGTTTAAAAGGAAGGCCGCGCCACGCAAATGGCACGGCCTTCTGTAATTGGGTTTTAGGAATTGAAAATATTGTTGTTTTCGGAGGGAACATGATAGCAAATGCCGCCATATTCGTCATCGAAGTCGACCTGCATGCTGCTGCAGCCGTTGTAGTTAACTGCAAAAACAATATATCCGCCAAAGTCAATGCCACAGCTGCTGTACTTGACCTGAGTCTGGGGCTTTGCCTCGCAATCACCTGCAATGTTGGTGCTCATGGTGAAACTCTCAAAGAGGATCTCGGGTGCGCTATATTTCTTTTTCATGTTAACTCCTCCTTTCAGAATCTCAGCCAGCCCAGCAGCCAGTTGATCGCCTTTGTAATGCGGTTCACAACGGTCTGCACAAAGCTTTCGGTTGCCTCGGGCTCGGTGACCTCGGGCTCAGTTGCCTCGGGTTCGGTGACCTCGGGTTCGGTGACCTCGGGTTCGGTTGCCTCGGGTTCGGTTGCCTCGGGTTCGGTTGCCTCGGGTTCGGTTGCCTCGGGCTCGGTTGCCTCGGGTTCGGTTGCCTCGGGTTCGGTTGCCTCGGGTTCGGTTGCCTCGGGCTCGGTTGCCTCGGGTTCGGTGACCTCGGGCTCGGTTGCCTCGGGAATTTCTTCCTCGACAACAGCTGCTCTGCGCAGGCTTCTCAGGGAATATCCAATGGTATCACCGTCAGACCACAGGCTTGTTGTAGCGGGGATCGTTGCAGGATCCTGCTTGTAGGTGGTCTTGATATTGGTGATGGACAGGATGCTGTCGCTGGTATTGGTGATGACGATAGTACCATCCACCAAGCCCTTAATGCTGTAATACATATCGGTTGCGGTCTTGATCGTACCTGTGACAGTATTGGACTTAGCGCCATTTGCATCCACATTGTAGATCTGGTAAGCAGCCTCGGTGCCGTTGCCCAGCTTCATGCCGATCTGTACATCGGCAATATACTCGCTTGCGGATACGTTAAAGGCAATTGCCTGGCCCTTTGCCAGATACAGCTCGTTGTTGGGACCGTAGCTGACATAGTCGGCGATGTTATAGTTTGCGTCCTCGCTGTCAATAAATACAGCGCCTTCCAGGACATCGTCCATCTCGTCATCAGTAACTGTATAGACCTCGTTGCCCTCTGCGTCTGTGGTGACCGTTACAGTGTAATCAGAAGCATTGATCACGTTGTTGCGCAGCTCCTCATAGGAGGGCCAGCCTTCGTTATCCTCGGCATAGATGTCCTCAATGTACAAGGTAGCGGAATCTGCATCCTCACCGGCCCTGCCAACAACTGTGCCGGCGTCCACGGGATCGTAGATGCGGATAGCATCCAGGTACAGATCGTAGGTGCCGTCGCCCACATGATCGAAGTAGGTGTTGTAAGCGGCCACGATCTTAACGGTGTACTGGCCGTAAGGCAGCTCTGCGATCTTCATTACGGGCACCTGATACAGGGCATCGGGATCATTGGCGGAAACTTCCCATTCACCGGCGTCGTTCTTGGTATAGCCGTAATAGGTATCGACCATCTTGGTCTTCACAGCCGTACCGGTGGCTTCATCACCGGAGAATACCTGTACAGTGATAGCGCCGGTATTGCCGCTGGTCATGCTGATCACATCGAAGCCAGTGCCGTAGAAGGTGAAGTATGCCTCACCGCGGGTCGTGGCATTAACGGTGATCTTGGCTGCGTTGTCCAGAGAGTAGGTGGACATTTCGGTGTAAGCGCCGTCGTAGCCATAGACATTGTTGGCATCGTAACCTGCGGTGATGATATCATCGCCGGGACGGTCCACAGCCTGCGTCTGGCTGTTGCCTGCTGCCACAGAATTAGTGGTCCAGCCATCGGTGCCTTCGGTAGCCCAGGTATCGCCGGTCTTGGTGAAGGTCTTCAGCTCCACATACTCGTCTTCATAGTAAACCGTAGTTGCGGGGATCACGATGACGGAGGAGTACATGCTGGTGCTGGTGGGTGTGGTGTTGGAGCCTTCGTAGTAGTTCACATCGGACTCGTAGTAGAAGATAGCAGGCTTGTTGAACTGCATCTGGGCGTCCTTGTTCAGACTGAAGCGGACAGAGGTCATGTTTTCTACGCTTGCGGTGCCGATCTTCAGTTCCTTCAGGCTGTTTTCATCGCTGTTGGCATCGATATAAACATCTACGGACTGTGCCTTGGCAGAAGTGTAGTTGCCGCTGTTGATGGCAACATTGGTGGGCGCGCTGTTGCGGACACCCACAACACCGGATGCCAGAGCATCGTTCTCGGAAACATTGATGACCACATCCAGTCCGTAGTCCACGACCACGGTATCGGTCTCCAGTCTGGGCTTCCAGACAACCGCAAACGCAAGGGTGGTGTTGGAGAAGTCAAAGCCTTCACGAACTTCGGTGCCGTCGGTCTTGCGGACGATGGTGTAGACCTGCTCATTTTCGTCTACATAGTAAGCGTAGCCGCCGATCTCGGTCGCACCTGTCTGGGTAGGCAGATCGTCATAGGGCACCTGAGTCTCACCGGTAACCGTCTGGTAGCCGTTACCCACACTGGTAACTGTGTAGACCAGGTTGCCGCCGGCATCATAGCTGGTCTCGAAGGTAGCGCCTTCAATGATCGCACTCTTGCACAGGTAAGACAAGCCGGTCTCATTGGTATTCGTATCGCCGTCATCGGCAACATAAGTGGATACCGTGTTGTACTTGGTGCCATCTGCCTTGGTGTTAAAGACGTAAGTGGTCTTTGCGTTGGTCCAGCCGCTGCCGTTATTGGCGGTGGTGTTGTATTCATCGGTGACATCGCCGCCGATGACAAAGTGGTTGTTCAGGTTAACGGCGTCCTCGTCCTCATATACGTGGATCTTGTAGGAAGCATCGTTATCATACAGGGCATAGACCTGAGGCACGATTTGCTCTGCCAGGTATTCAGCATCCAGACCTGCGGCCTGTTCCAGGTCATTCCAAATAACGTGCTTGGTATATACGTCGGTAACGTATACAGCTTCTGCGAAGGGAACGACCTTGCCGGCCTTGTTAACAGGCTGGCCAGCGTCGTTGACCAGATAGAATACGTAGGAGACCTGTGCGCCGTTCCAAGTCAGCTGAGGAATGGGGAACTCCTGCTGGACCTCGTTGTCCTGGAAGTTGGTGTAGGTCAGGGTTGCGTATTCGTTGGTGTAGTAAGTACCGGCAGGTGTAGGATCGGTGCCGTCATAGCCTGCGGACTTGTCCAGATAAGCGAAGTACTGCAGACACAGCTCGGTGGAAGTCAGCTTTTCAGCCTGCCAGTTCAGGAATTCGCCGTCGCTGGTGGAAGTGTAATCGAAGTAAGTGCCGTCGATCTTGGTGACCACGCCATCGGTGAAGGTCACATGGTTACAGGTATCGCCACATGCAACACCGTCTACGGTGTGGCTCTTGAAAGTACCGTCACCATTGAAGGTGAAGTTCTCAAGCACAGTATACACACCGGTACGCTCATGGGTGGTAGCATCCAGAACGTAGTCCACGACCTGAATGTAGAACTCACTCATGCCGGCAGCGTCCTCGGTAACATTTTCAGGCAGAGCGAAGTTGACGGTGTAGTTATTGCCGATCTTATCCTCGACCTTAACATCGGTAGCAGCTTCCTTGATGGATGCGGCAATACCGGAGAAGATATTGCCCATATTGGCGACGGCGTCCTCGTCGGCAATGTTGTAGAAATAGCTATCGGAGGTAGCCATCTGACTCAGAATGTAGCTGGTGACGGCTTCGTGGGCACCGGAGGTCAGAGCGGTAAATGCCTGAGGACCGGTGGAGTTCTCAGCAAGGCCCAGACCAACGGTGTAAACCGGGTAAGCCGGGTCGGCGTTCTTCAGCTGAGTGGAATAATACTCGTCTTTGAAGCTGGCGTTGGGCGTTGCAGTATCGTCGGTCTCGTCGGTTGTGTCGTTATCGTCTGTAGCGAACCAGCCAACGATGGTATCTGCACTATTAGAAACCGTACCGGAACTGGTTCCGTTCACATAGGTATAGTAAGTAGGACCGCCATCGGACATGAATACCAGAGCCTGGGTGTTATCGCTGACAGCATCCCGGGCGATGATGGCATCATAGGCAGCCTTCATAGAGGTAGAGTAGTCCGTACCGGAGGAAGTGTAGGCCTCGTCATTTTCGGCGGCAGTTGTAACCTCATCAATGGCATCATATACCTCTTCCAGCTCCTCGTCGCTGGAAATGGTAATGAATCCGTTAGTAATTACATTGGTGTATGCTGTAGTGCCGTTGAAGAAATGGACAGCGACGGTATTGTTGTTATATGTACCGTCGTCATTCTGTACGATAGTCTTGATAAACGCCTTGGTTGCGGAGGCGGTAACATCGTAACGGGTCACGCCATCTTCAACTTCAGTGCTCATGGAGGTAGACATATCCAGTACCAGCAGTGCGTCAATGGCAGCGCCGGTGGTGTAGGGAACACCGGTCATGGACAGTTCCACCTTGGCCAAACCGGTCTCGGAGTAGTTGCCCACGGCGGTGGCGGTCTTGTCGAAACGGACAGCGCCCTCGTTGGGGTACTCGGGGAAGTCATTGGTGCCGTCACCGGGAACCACATACAGGGAATCGGTTGCGGAAATGGTAATGGTGTCGGAGCAGAGGATATCGCCGTTTTCATCCAGATAATAGGCTGTTACGGTAAAGGTACCGTAATCCTTGCCGGTAAAGGTGATAACACCGGTGGCAGAATCGACGGTGGCAATGTTCTCGTTGGAAACAGCCCAGTAGATGCGGCTGTCTTCCACATCGCCCAGATCGGTGCCGTTGGGATCCTGGGAGGTATGCTCCTTGATAACTGCCCACACGGAGTAGATATCGCCCTTCTCAATGCCCTTCAGCGCGATGGGGGCGGTGATGGATTCGTAGGTGGTGTTGCCTTCATCGTCGGTAACCGGCTCACACAGATCCAGAGTGAAATAGGGCTCGGAAGCGGTAATAGTAATGTAGTCGGTAACTGTGCCGTAGTCGGTGGTGTAGCTCACCTTGACCAAAGCCTCGCCGTAGTTGCCGGTGAAGGTCACGACGCCGTTTTCAATGGTATCAATGATGTCATTGGGGTCGCCGTTAACGGTATTACCGTTGATGTCTACGCTAACGATCTCATAGGTAGCGGTAGCGGAAACATCGGTGGTGGTGGCGCTGCCGCTGGTGGGAGTGAAGGTCAGTGTGCTGGTCAAGTTGGCCTGAGAGCCTTCTTCCACAACAGTAACAATATCTTCGCCGGCAATGGAATAAGTACCGGAAACGGTAGTTTCGGTCTCTACCTCCACCTCAGTGGGGACATAGAAGTAGATGCTGGAGGCAGAGGAGCTGCTGCTGGTAACGGTCCAACCGTTATTATAACGCAGGTAGTAGGTCGTACTGCTGCTCTGTCCGGGTTTGCCGCCACCGCTGGAGCTGGTATAGCTCAAATGGTTGCTGGAGTAGGACCAGGTAGTGGACTGGCTGCTGACAGACAGGCTGCCGTTGCTGCAGCGCAGATACTCGCCCTGGTTTTCAAACTGATAGCTGTTGCTGACGGTCCACAATTCGTTGGTGTCATCCGTGAGCTCAATGTAGTATTCGCTGTCGCCATCGCCGTCGCAGTCGCCATAGACGACGGTAGCGGTGGTATTAGACAGGTCGCCGCCATCGTTGGCAACCAGATTAGCAGAGCCGGCAGAAGCGGAGTTTGCGATCAGATAGTCGTTGCCGGAAGAAATGCTGGAGGTCAGCACATAGACGGTCTTCTTGGTGGTAGTGGTAACGGTATCGCTGCCGGTGGCAGTGTCGTTTTCGGGAACTTCGATCTCAATATTCTCACCGATGACATAGGTGGAGAAATGGGAGGTCTGGAAGGTCACATTGCCGTTGCCGTCCTTGACAGCGTTCATATTGGTAACAGTCGCGCCGTCATCGGAAACGAAGTACACAACGGGGTTGTTCACGCCTGTGGGGATGGGCAGGGTTACGGTCTTGGTAGCGGTGACTTCGGAATAACCGGTGTCAAAGACCAACTCGATGTCATAGGCCACATAGTTGTTGCCTACGATCACATCGGCAACCGCGTCTGCCACATAGGTATTTTCGCTGTCGGCAACGCTGATGTCGGTCACGCCGTAGTCGCCGGTGACATGGACCTTAACGCCGGTATCTTCATCAGCGAAGACCTCGTTCCAAACATTGATGGTGGTGCTGTCGGTACAGGTGACACCGCCATAAGTATAGGTCACCTTCATTGCATGGGCTTTTTCCACATACATGGAGAAGTTGTCCAGCTCATAACCGCCGTAAACGGTGCTGGTACTCATGGGTGCGTACTGCAGCTCCACGGCAGAGCCGTCGGAGAAATGGGCAACGACCACCATGCCGTCCAGCTTCAGCTCTTCGCTGAGCAGGTACTCGGTCTTGGTGGGATCCTGCGTGATCTCGATGCTTTCCAGCACAACGCCATCGGCAACACCCTGCTCCACAGTAATGGTGAAGGTAGCCTTGAAGATGGTGCTGCCGTTGTTAGAATACGCAATGGTAACCGTCTTCTCACCTGCGGTAGTCATATCCACAGCGCCGTACTGATACCAGTTGGTAATGACAGCAGTGGAACCGTTATTGTAAGTGGCGGTAACGACCATGCCATCCAGGTTCAGCTCTTCGCCGGTGGTGTAGGTCGTCTTGGTGGGCTTGGTGGTGACCGCGATAGAATTAATATACAGTTCGTTCACCGTAATGGAGGTAGTAGCGGTCTTATCCTCATAAGAGGCGGTAACGGTATAGCTGCCGGCAGTGTTCATATCATAGCCGGACAGAGTTGCGTCAGCAGTAACATCAGCCTCAGTACCGTCAGAGTAGGTAGCGGTAACAGTCAGATCCAGCTTGTCGCCCACATAGTAAGAGGTCGTACCGGAGATCGCGATGGAGGACAGGGTAACTTCCTCAGCCGCAAATGCACGCTCCACGGTCACATTGTGGGCATAAGTGCCGGTATACGCGCCGCTGGAATTGTAGTCCTGGAAGATCAGGGAGTCAGCGGTGATCTGCACGGTGGTAGCAATACCAAGACGGGCCGGATTTTGGTTGTTGGCATTGATGTAACCGGCGTTCATATATGTAAAGTTGGGAACGACGGTATCGCCACCACTGCTGGATGTTGTTCCAAGGGTGAAACTCTCGGTGCCGTTCTTGGCAACATAGTATGCGGCAGTGTCTACATCGCTCTCACTGGTGTGGTTGTGTGCCCAGAAAACCACGATGTCAGAAGACTTTGCAGCAGCGGAGATCGCATTGTACCAATCCGTTGCATTCGCATTGTCCTTTCTGCGGTGGTGCAGGGGACGGTGAGACATGATGAAGATGGGCAGAGCCTTCTGTGCGTCGGTCAGACCATTGTACCAGGTGGTAAAGTCATCTTCCGCAGTTGTATCGTTCTCCATATCGGTCTCACGGATGGTATAGACCAGATAGTTCTTGCTGACATTTTCCACTTCGCCGGAATAGTTCCAGTTGGTGCTGATATCAGCGCCATCCTCATCGTCGTGAGATGCTGCATAGGAGAACATCACGGTGGGGGTATAGCCCAGGCCGGAGTTCACTGTGCTTTCCGTGTTTGCTACGGTCAGACAGGTGTCACCCACAAAGCCGATGGACGAATAGGTCACACCGGATGTTTTGACACCAGCCATAACATTTTTTAAGTCGCTGGTGGAGCCGTGAACGTCACTGCAGAAAATTGCAGCATCGATCACAGTGGTTTCTGCTGCGAAGGCAGTTGCAGGCACTAAACCTAGCACCATCACTACGCACAGAAGCATTGCCAAAATTCTTCTCATTTTCTTCACTTTTGCGTACCTCCTCATGTTCTTATCCTACGCCAAATCGGCCTTCTATATAAATCGACCTTTTGCTGCCGAATCAATTTTTCCCGATAGCTATAGCGATTATAGCCCAACATATAGGCTATTACATTTTAGTCCTTTTTCGTGTCAAAGTCAACCCCCACATCTTGTCTTTTTCCATTATATTTTTACCTATATATATAAACAGGACCCACCGCAAAAAATGCGGTGGGTCAATGGTCTTTACTTGTTGTTTCGGTAGCCGTAATTATAGCCATAACTGTAACTGTAGCCGTAACTGTAGGAAGAACCTTTTCCTACGCCGTTGAGAACACATCCCACAACGGGCAGGCGGCCTTCCGTCAAGCTCTGGATGCCGTCCAGGATCTGCTCCTGAGAGGCATAGTCCCGGCGGATCACCATAAGCGCCCCGTCCGCCAGGCCCGTCAACTCAGACGCATCCGCAAGTAAGGAGCAGGGCGGCGTATCGATGATGATATAGTCCCAGTTTTTCCGGACAGCGTGCACCAGCGCGGCAGCACGCTCTTTGGCTGCCTTGCTCTGATAGTTCTCTTTGCCGGGCATACCGCCGGGGATCACAGTCAGATTTTCCTGTCCGCTTTCCACAACCAAATCCTCTGCCCCAAGCCGGCCTTTCAGATAATCGGTCATGCCTTGCTTGTTGGACAGTTGCAGCGTCTTTGCCACAGAGGGACTGCGCAGATCCCAGTCGACGAGAAGCGTTCTCTTTCCGCTTTGGGCCAGCGCCGCTGCCAGATTCACCGCCACCGTGGTCTTGCCTTCGGTGGGAATGGCGCTGGACACCAGCAGCACCTGCCGGCCTTCCTCCTGCATCTTTTTCTCCAGCCGTAAACGCAGCAGCCGGATGTTCTCACCAAAGCCATAGGCATCATTTCTGTTGTTGATCAGGGGCCTGTTTTGCTTTTCAGGCACCTTCACCGCAGGAAGCTGTCCCAGGCACTCCGTATTGAGCAGCTTTTTCAGCTCCTCCTCGTTGTGGATGGTGGTTTTCATCAGCGCATGAAGCAGCACGATGCCCGTCCACAGCAGCAAACCGATCACCGCACCCTGCCAAAGAGATTGTAAAAGATCCGGTTTATTGTAGGGCGCAGCGGGCACGCCGCTTTCATCCAGCAGATACAGCGATGTGGGGCCTACCACAAAATCCGACACCTCCGGATAATAGGTGATCACCGCGTTCAGCACATTGTGGGCCCGCTGGGGATCTGTATCCGTAACCGTCAAAGTAAAAATGTTGGAATTGGGCAGCACATCCGCGGAAATGCTGGGCAGCCAACTCATGCCCAGATGCTCCTTCACCCGCTCCTGCAGCACACCGCTGGTCAGGATGTAAGGGAAGGTCTTGGCCATCTGCTCTGCTGTTTCCGTATTATACGCACTGACCGAGGACTGCAGCGGATTTGCCACCTTTACATTAAAAGAAGCCGTGGCTTTGTATCGGGGGGTGTAGCTGACAAAGCGGTATGCCGTCAGTCCGCCGGAGGCCACCACCGCCAACACCAGCACCAAAACCCAAAGCCGCCGTGCCTCCCGCAGGAAATCCTCCAGCAGGATGCCCAGGTCAATGACCGGTTTTTTTGTTCTTTTCTGTTCCATCGTCGTCATCCCTATTATTTGGAATAATACTTGCCGAACCGTTTGTAGCCGTAGCTCTGCCCGTGGCTGTATCCAATAGATGTGGCGTATACATCATTGATCACACTACCAAGGAATTTTGCCTTGCCTTTTTCAAGGCTGGCGATGGCCTTGTTCAGCGCAGGCGCTACCGCATCATTCTGCCGGACCACCAGCAGGCTTGCGTCTGCCTGTTCCATGATGATCTCCGCATCCGTGGCGGCTGCCATGGGCGGCAGGTCCAGAATCACCATATCAAAATTATGCCGTGCCCAGGCCATAAATTGCTTCATTTCTTCGGAGCCTATCAAATCGCCGGGGTCGCGGACAGCTGTCTTTTCCAGCAGCAGGTGCAGGCCGCTGCGACCATCCTTAACGATGACATCTTCGGGAGCAACCTGACCGGCGAGCACTTCCCGCATACCGGGGCCTGTCCAGTTGATGTTCAAAATCTTGGCGCAGGCCGGTTTCCGCAAATCGCAATCCACCAGCAGGACACGGGGGTATTTCTGTGTCAGCGCCAGCGCCAGATTCACCGCCACCGTGGATTTGCCTTCATTTTCCAAAAGGCTCACCACCATCAGGCTCTTTCTGCCATCCATGCGCTGCTCCACACGGCGGCAGATCTTACGCAGGGTCTCCGTAAAGCCAAAGCCTGTGGCAGGATTGGTGATCAGAATACTGGTCTTAGGTCTGCGAAGCTTTGCCTGCCAGGTCTTATATTTTTGTTCGTGTGTAAGCTCTCCAAGATACGCGCCGTTCAGCTTTTTGCGGGCTTCCTTGCCGCTGCGGACAGCATCCCGAGAATAGGACAGCCATGCCAGCAGCAGGCATGCCGCTGCCGCAGTAATGACCATCGCTTTCTTCATTGTATTCCCCGCGTTCAGAGGATTGGCGGGAGAAGATGGGACAGTAGGCTTTTGCAGCACTTCCAGTGCCACATCGCCAATGATCTGCTTGGTCAGCTCGTGGTGATTGTCCAGGATGGCCCGGGTCACCAGAAAGGCGGTTCTGGGGTCTTCGTCTGTGACCTGTATGGTCAAAAGGTTGGTATCCGCCACCGCCGTTGCGGAGATGCTTCCCTGAAAATCTCCAAAGCCTGCTTCTGCCAGCACACTTTTGCGAAATACGGAGCTGTTGAGCACTTCCGTAAGTGTGGTAGCCATGCTGGAGGTGGTGGATAGGTTGGAATAGACCGTGGCAGAACTGCCCCGGGTGGATACCACCAGTGTGGTCCGGGTCCGGTAAACGGGCGTATACATGGCATCAGTAACGATATATGTTCCCACACCTACCGCCAGCACCATCACCAGAATCACAAACCACCGCTTCAGCACATCCCGCAGAATCACAACGGGATTGAAGGACAGCAGGCCCTTTTCAGAGGTATCAAATTCTTGTTTCTTTTCCATAGTCCTTCTTATCCTTCCACTACAACCACCAGCTTGGAGTAACCGGAATAGACCAGTCCGTTCCGTACAGCTGTTACGGTATATCCCACAGTATAAACACCGGGTTCATTAACATTGACTGTGCCCGTTGTATCCAGTGTCAAACCGCCGGAAATACCCCGGGTCAGATCCGTGGTCTCACCAAAAAGTCTGTATTCCTTCAGATAGCTTTCCGCGTCAAAGGCGCTGCCCACAAGAATATAAACAATATATTCCTTTAAAAAAAGGTCAGCGTCGTGCTGATCGGCATCGTATACCTCCACGGGGATCACCAGCTCCGCCGTGTCGCTTAGGGAATTGGTCACCCGGAACAGTACATTGTGGATGCCCTCAGCGGTAATGGTGGTGTCGTCCATCATGGTGGTCTTTACACGGTAGCCGATCTCTCCGTCCAGCCCGTCCACAGCGCCGATGTAATCCAGCACGCCGGTACGGCTGCCATAAGGAAACGCCAGGGGTCCACTGAGGGTAAAACGGGGGCTGCGGTAATCGGTGAACTGCACCGTCCGCTGGGCTTTCGCCACATTGCCCGCCCGGTCAAATGCCGCATAGGTCACCACCACCTGGTGGTTCTGGTTGATATTTGCCACGCTTTCGATGATCAGCGAGTCTGTCACATCGCCGTCTTTGTTGTCCTGGGCAGTAACGCCCTGGAGAAGGACGCTGTCCGGGTCGTTCATGGAAACCTGGAGGATATCACCCGTTTCTTCAACGGTGATCCGGGGAGATACCTTGTCGGTAACAACGCGGTCAAAGATCCGGTATGCCGCAAAAGCCAGTAAGCACAGCACCAGCGCTATTACAGGAATCCATTTTCTCATTTTCATATTCTTCGCCTCTACTGTTCAAACCACTCGGGGGTGACCGAGGGTATTTCTTCATTGTTCAATATCCGCCGGGGATTATCCCGGAGCAGGGTTTCCGCCGCCACCGGAGAAAATTGGCGTCCCAGCAGATCCCACACATCGTACATCCAGGTAGACCGCACTCTGGCGGCATGGGCATCGCTTGCCACCACGGTAACGAGGCCTCTGTCCACCATTGCCAGGGCCAGTTCCCGGATCCGGAACCCAAAACGTCCCAAAAGGCTGCCCTTGTTGATCTGCATCTGACAGCCCATTCTTACCCATCGATCGATAATGCGGGGCTCCTGCTGGGTGTATTCATAGCGTTCCGGGTGGGCTACCAGGGGCACAAAGCCCGCCTGCAGGATCCTGCCCAGGATCTGTGTTTCCCGGACACCGTCTGACAGAAAGGAAAACTCCACCAGCGCATACCGGGAGCCGTTCAGGGTCAGCAGCTCTCCCGCCTCCAGCAGCCCCGCAGTCTCGGGTGTGCCGAATATCTCCATGCCCGGATGCAACCGCAGCGGGATATCCAGTTCCTTCAGCGCCTGCCGAACCATTTGCAGGGGCAGCGCCATCTCCTGGGCACCGCCGTAGGTACAATGGGGTGTGACCGCCACATCTGTCACGCCGCTGCGCACCGCCAGGTGGGCCATGTGCAGCGCTTCTTCCAGATCCCGGGCGCCGTCGTCCAGATCCGGCAGTATGTGGCAGTGTAGATCGATCATGTTACTTCTCCAAATTATTTCTATTGATCCACTTCAGCAGCCGGGGACGGATGCGAAGCATGCGGATCCATACTTTTTCATAAAAATCCCACAGAAAGTTACCCGGCTTCAGCAGTTTGCCTTTACGGCGTACCGCGCTTACCAGCGCCAGCACCTGCTCCCGGCAGATTCCGGGCTCCAGGCCTCCCTGGCCGTCTCCGATCAGTGTCAGGGTGTCCTGCTCCGCCTTGTAGATCCGGTGGAGGATATACTGACCAGAACGGCGGCGGTAGAGGATCATATCTCCCCGTTTCAGCGGGCGCTTGACCTTCACCAGAAAGACGGTATCCCGTCCGTGAACCAAAAACGGAGACATGCTGCTGCCGCTGATCACCAGAGGTACCGGCTCTGTCTGCTCCAGCAGTTCCAGCAGATCTTCCATCAGCGCTTCTGCCGGTACACAGCGCACCTTATGCTCCATGCTCCACCTCTGTCACGACACCGTCCCGAATCTCGTAGGCACGGTTACAGAATGCGGTACTGCCGGGGCGATGGGTCACCAAAATACAGGTGCGCACCAAACCGCTGGCCCGGAGATTCTCCAACAGCCTGCCTTCCATGGCAACATCCATAGCAGAGGTGGCTTCGTCCAGCAAGAGGACAGGCGCTTTCCTCAAAAGTGCCCGGGCAACGGCCAGTCGTTGTGCCTGTCCCTCAGAAATACCCCGGCCGCCTGCTCTCAGCATATGATTCAGGCCGTTGGGAAGCTGCTCCACAAAATCCCAGGCGCAGGCCACTTCCAGCACCTGCTTCAGTTCCTCGTCCGTGGCATCGGGGTTCACCAAACGCAGATTTTCCGCTACAGTGCCTGCAAATACGCTGTTGCCCTGGGGAACATAGGCAAAGACACAGCGGGTTCCTGCTGTAATGGGATAGTGCTCTCCCGTCGCTCCGGTGATCACGGCACTGCCGTCACAAGGAGTCACCAGTCCCAGCAGCAGACGCAGCAGGGTCGTCTTTCCCTCTCCCGAGGGTCCGGTTATGGCGATCACATCCCCATCCTCTGCAACAAAATCAAAGGGATGCAGCACCGTATCTCCATCCTGATAGGAGAAGGACACCTGCTCCAGACGGATAGCCAGGGTCTGTTCCTGTGTTAGGCCTTCGGGAATCTGGGTGTCCTCGGCAGGCAGCTCCTCCACCGCCATGATCCGTCCGGCGGAGGTGGTGATGGAAACAACTTGTCTTGTCATGGCGCGCAGGGTAGAGAAGGCGCCCCGCAGCATGGAGATCAGCTGCAGGAACATGGTCAGCTCACCAAAGCTCATGCTACCGAACCACATCTGGTATACACACCAGCAGAAACACAGACCCATCAGCACGGCACTGAGAAGGGCGGAGGTAACGGAGATGCGGATCTGAGTGGCGTTGGCATCCAGATAAGCATCGGCATATTCATCCTGCAGTGTGTGCATATTCCGGGTAAACCGGTCTGTGATAAAGAAGGCTTTGATGCTGGTCAGATTCCGGAAAGAATCCTCCTGAAAAGACATGAGTTCGCCGCCCAAGGCTTTGATCCGCTGTTCATGACGGCGCATAGGCCGCATCAGCATCTGAGAAAACACCAAGGTCGCGGGCACGCCCAGCAGCGCGATCAGCGCCATCATGGGATCGAAATACAACATGATGACCAGGGCACCCACCAGTCGCACACAGGCAGTAAACAGGGTGGGAATAAACCCGATCATACCTCCGGAGACCGCACTCACATCCGAAGAAAGACGGTGCAGCAGGTCGCCGCTGCGATAGGGCTCAAGCGCCTCCCATCCGGCACGGAGTATCTTTTTATAGGCCTTCCGCTGATTCTCGTGGGTCACCCGGATATGTACACGGGCGTTGACCCGGGTGGAAGCGCTTTGCAGCAGAATATTGCCCAGGAACATCACCGCCATCAGGCCGCCTGCCAGCAAAAGCATACGGCTATCCTTGGCGGTAACCGCATCCACCGCGAATTTGGAAGCAATACTGGTTCCAAAACCGAAAACCGTTCCCAAAATGCCCAGCACACCGATCAAAGCGATCTGCTTCCAGTATTTCTTTGCCCGGTTGAGAACCCAGCGCAGCTCCCGTTTCATCTGCCGGGGATCTTCTTTATTTAATTTTTTTCTCCAAAAGAAGCCCATAGCAGTAACTCTTTTCTTTTTTTCCATCTTCTCCTGAAAATGAGGAATGCACATAACTTTCCCTTATAAGGATACCATATTCTACTGTCCTTGTCAACGAAACAGATTTCCGCCGAAGGCACAAAACACCCGCAGCCGAAGAGCCGGCTGCGGGGTATTTTTAAACGATTTTGATGTCCATGAGCTTGCAGAAATCTCTCACCGCATCTCCGAAGTTTCCGGGCACGATGGCGTAGTGCTGGCTCATGATCTCCTGCTTGAAATCCTCCACTTTTTTATTGTGGAATTTGATCACCGAACCTGCGTAGGCCGGGCAGTCGATCTCGTGGAAGTTCTTCAGTTCCTCGGTATGCCCCTCCAGAACATGCATCTTGAAGCCGTCCTTGTAATTGGCCAGGCGGATCACCGTCACATCCTGGGGCTTAAAGGAGGAGGTGATGAGCATGCCGCTGTACAGCGCCGTATGCTGATCAATCTTGGGACGGGCTGCCGCCAGGAAGCTCTTGGGAGCAAAGCCGCAGGCGGCGCAGATCACGCCGCCATCCACGAAGGCCAGAATATCGCCGTAGGTGGTAACATCTCCGGTAATACCGTTGAGGATCATCTGAGACAGCAGCAGGTAAATATCGCCTTCGCAAGAAACCGGCATTTTCTCGCCCAGCAGAGAAAGGGCAACGCAGGGGGTGAATCCGTAATCGATGGACATTTCATACTGGCACTTTGCCGTCAGCGCCGTGAGCTGATGCTCCTGCACCAGCTGACGCATCCGCAGGTAGACAGCCGCGTTTTTATCCAGCAGCTTATCTGTAATGGAGGCCGCCACATCCCACTCTTCCCTCAGCTGCTGCTTTTCCTGCTCCACGGCAGCCGGGTCAGCTTCATTCAAATGAGCGATGAGGGAATACTGATCGATATGTACGATCTCGGTACCGAAGGTCTTTTTCACCTTTACATGGTCACCAAGGCCCGTGTACATGCCCATGGAAACATAGCCCAGCATGCCCAGGCGGGCATCCTTCAGGGCGCGGACTGCTTTGGCTGCCTGCAGGAAGCTGCAGACCTCCCTGGCCAGGGTCTCGTCGCCGGGATTGCCCACCACGAATTTAAACTTATAGTCAAATTCCTCCAGGGTCTCCCGCATGACACCTGCCGCGGCGATGCAGCCGAAGGAAATGGTGGCATTTTCCTTTTCGTCCCAATAGTTGTCATGAGACCACAGAAGCACAGGCGTATTCTCTATCTCCGCGGCGGACAGGATCTTCGTGGCATTGGGGGTCTCGATCCAGGATGCCAGCAAAAGGACTACCGCATCCCAGCGGTCAGACTTTGCCACACTGATGGCGCCCTCGCAATCCTTCAGCGTGATCACATTGGGAGCTGCGGTCAGTTCTACGCCCAATTCTCTCAGCCAGGCTTCGCTGACTGCGATGTGCCGGGCAAGCTGTTCCTGGGGATAGCCGGGATAGCCGATGGGTAAAAATAATGTAGACATGCGTACCTCCTGTTATTTTTAAAACGGTGGGTCTGAATTCTAAGTTTAGTTTATCATTTCCCGGCATAAAACACAAGGTCGAATATATTTTCCTTTGTCTGCCGCATGGAATCCTCTTGTTTCAGGAACATAATTTTGGTATACTGTATTTATAAATACCGAAAGGGAGGTTTTTCATGAATTACCTGGGCATTTCCTTTGATTATAAAAACAAGCCTCTGCTGGATGAGGCATTTATCCCCTTCCGGGTCTGGGCGGACGCTTATCTGTCCCAGGCTGACAGGCCTTTCTCCATCGCCGTAGAGCGGGAGGATGGGAAGGTCACCGTTTTTGAAACCTTTCTCCGTGGCGAGGCATTCAGCGCTGCCAACTACCGCTATGCCGAGCGGATCGTGAAAATGCTGCTGTGGAGTGTAGGCGGCTTCAAGGTCTACCTCTGCGGTGACAATGCCCTTGCCGCAAATCTGCAACAGGCCTATTCTCCCCAGGGTGCCCGCGCTTTTGACAAGGGTTTTATGGAGGATGTTTACGAGCGTCCCTTCCAGATCGTGATCTGTGACAAGGACCATCTGCCCCAGGCAAAGGAGCAGGCAAAAAAGGTGGGCGGTCATACCAACGGCTGCCGTATTGGCTTTGACGCCGGCGGTTCTGACCGGAAGGTCTCCGCGGTGATCGACGGTGAGACCGTCTACTCCGAGGAAGTGGTCTGGCATCCCAAGACCTCTGCTGATCCCCAGTACCAGTACAACGGCATCGTGGAAGCCTTCAAAACCGCTGCTTCCAAAATGCCCCGGGTGGACGGCATCGGCGTTTCCTCTGCCGGCGTGTTCATCGGCAATGCTCCCATGGTCTCCTCGCTGTTTATCAAAGTTCCCCAGGACCGCCGGGAGGAGGTCAAAACTGTTTATGACCGGGCTGCCAAAGAGATCGGCGATGTGCCCATCGTGGTAGCCAACGACGGCGATGTCACCGCGCTTGCCGGCTCCATGAGTCTGAACAAGGGCTGCGTCATGGGTCTGGCCATGGGCACCAGCGAAGCGGGAGGTTATGTAAACCAAGATAAGAATGTTCTGGGCTGGTTCAACGAGCTGGCCTTCTCCCCGGTGGATCTGAATGAGGAGGCTATGGAAGACGAGTGGTCCTCCGATGTGGGCGTGGGCTGCAAGTATTTCTCTCAGGATGCCGTAGCCAAGCTGGCACCCCAGGCAGGTATTTCTCTGGATGCCGGTCTGACCCCCGCGGAAAAGCTGAAGGTGGTGCAACAGGCAGCGCAGGAAGGTCACGCCGGCGCGCTGGACATTTTCCGTTCCATCGGTACATATCTTGCACACACCCTGCCTTTGTATGAAACCCTGTATGACCTGCGGTATCTCATCGTTTTGGGCCGTGTCGCCTCCGGTGTGGGCGGTGATCTCATTGTCGCCGAATGCCAGCGGGTGCTTGCGGAAGAATACCCTGCTCTAAACGAAAAGCTCACCGTCATGCTGCCGGATGAGAATTTCCGCCGGGTGGGTCAGTCCATGGCCGCAGCCAGCCTGCCGGAGGTGTGACCATGCTCTTTAAAAACGCCCGTATTTTTACAGAAGAAGGCATCTTCCGCCAGGGCAGTTTCCGTGTAGAGGACGGCAGATTTACACAGCTTCTTTTCAGCGTTCCCCATGAAGCGGGTATCGATCTGGAAGGCGCCACCGTGATCCCCGGACTGGTGGATGTCCACAACCACGGCAACTCCGGAGCGGATTTCTCCGACGGAGAATACGAGGGACTGAAAGCTATGGCAGCCTATCTGGCAAAGCAGGGTGTCACCTCCTTCGCCCCCGCTTCCATGACCCTTCCCTACGATGTGCTCCACAAGGCATTTTCCGTGGCAGCACAGTTTCACAAGGATGCGCCCGCCGGCTGTTCCCGGCTGATGGGCATCCAGATGGAAGGCCCGTTCTTCTCTGAAAAGAAAAAAGGCGCCCAGAACGGCGCGTATCTTAAGGATCCGGATTTTGCGGCATTTGAACAGCTGTATCAGGCATCCGAAGGGCTTATCCGTATTGCCGATGTGGCAGCGGAGCTGCCAGGCGCGGTGGATTTCACCGGGAAAGCCGCCCAACTGTGCACCGTATCCGTTGCCCATACCGATGCCGGCTATGAGGATGCCAAAGCGGTGTTCCGTGCCGGTGCCACCCATTTGACCCATCTGTTCAACGCCATGCCCGGTATCCATCACCGCAACCCCGGCCCCATCGGCGCCGCCAGCGAAAACGAATCCGTGGTTGCTGAGCTGATCTGCGACGGACAGCATGTCCACGAAAGTGCGGTGCGGATGGCATTCCGGCTGTTCCCCGGCCGCATCTGTCTGGTCTCCGACGCCTTGCGCTGCTGCGGCATGCCCGACGGACAGTATGAGCTGGGCGGACAGGACGTCTTTTTGAAGGGCGGTATCGCCCGTCTGGCAGACGGGACCATCGCAGGCTCCGCCTCCAATCTGTACCAGTGTATGCAAAAGGCGGTTTCCTTCGGCATCCCCGCAGAAACCGCTGTTGCCGCTGCCACCATCATTCCCGCAAAACAAATCGGTCGGGACGATGAAATCGGCTCCATCCGGGAAGGCAAACTGGCAGATTTCGTGGTCTGCCGGGAAAATTTAGAGCCGTTTTGTGTTTATATGGGTGGAAAAAAGCTGTAATTTCTGTAAAAATCTCATTTTTCTCTTCCATTGGCGAAAACTTTGTAGTATAATGACCCGGACTGTTAATAAAAGATAGGAATTACTTTTTATGGATGCAATTTTTACTCATGTGCTGAACCGGTTCCATCTGGACAGCCCCGCCGTTTCCTGTGAGCCCCACGGCTGCGGCCACATCAACAAGACTTACCGGGTAACCACCCAATCCGGCAGCCGCTATACATTGCAGAAAATCGGTCCCGCTTTTAAGAATGTGGATATTCTGCAGGAAAACATTTCCGCCGTTGTCGAGCATCTGCACACCAAGACACCGGATCGTTACGGCGCGCTGACGCTGATCCCCACTCTGGACGGAAAGACCTACTACCACCACGAAGAAAACAGCGACTGGCGTGTTTATGAATACATCGAGGGCGGCATCTGCCTGCAGACGCCGGAATCTCCTGAGGATTTCTACCAGTGCGCCGTTGCCTTCGGCACCTTCCAGCAGCAGATGGCAGATTTTCCTGCCCGTCAGCTCCACGAAACCATTCCCAATTTCCACAACACACCGGACCGCTACCGCATCTTCCGGGAGACTATTGAAAAAGATCCCGTGGGCCGTGCGAAGGAAGTGCAGGCAGAGATCGAATTCGCTCTGGCGCGGGAGGAAAAGGCCGGCAAGCTCATCGCCATGCTGAACGCCGGAGAGCTGCCTCTGCGGGTGACCCATAACGACACCAAGCTCAACAATGTCATGTTCCGCGCCTGTGACCGCACTCCTCTGTGTGTAATGGATCTGGACACCACCATGCCCGGCCTCAGCGCCTACGATTTCGGTGATGCCATCCGGTTCGGCGCATCCACCGCTGCCGAGGACGAAAAGGATCTGAGCAAGGTCACCATGGACCTGGAGATGTACCGGCTGTTCACCAAGGGCTTCCTGGAGGCCTGCCCGGGTCTTACAGAGAAGGAAAAGGAAGTCCTGCCCCTCAGTGCCTTCACCATGACTCTGGAATGCGGCACCCGCTTCCTCACAGACTACATCGACGGCGACAACTACTTCGGCATCCACTACCCGGAGCAGAACCTGGATCGCTGCCGTACCCAGTTCAAGCTGGTAGCCGACATGGAAAAAAAGTGGGATCAGATGATAAATATTCTCAATGAACTGAAATAAGAAAATCCCCCGGAACGATGTTCCGGGGGATCGTTTTTTTAATTATACGCGGTCTTCCAGCTGGTTGTCGTAGTGCAGGTCGTAAGCCTTCTCCTCGGGGGTAAACTTACGCAGGGTGTTGATGGTTGCGCCGCCCTTCCACTTACGGTCGTTCACAGGCTCGGTTGTACCCATAACGGTAACATTGGCCTGACGGTGACGGGCACGGACATGGTCCCAGTCGATGAAGTAGATATGTGCACACTCGCCGCCGTCCAGAACGCCGTCCTTGATGGTCATGGTCTCGCTGCGGCCGAAGAATACGGAGCGCAGGTGGCCGTCGGTATTCATGGAGGTGTAGTTGCCGGGCTCGTCAACATAACGGCCGAACTGTGCGTGGATGGGGCCGGGATGACGGTAGTCGCCTTCGTTGACATAGTCGGGGATCATCTTGCGCATGATGTCCAGCAGGTCGTGCTGCAGGTACTCCAGATCAAAGGAGTCGAAGTCGTGGGAGCACTCCTGAACCATAACGGAGCAGGTGGTGTGGTGGGAAGCGATGGTCACAGTGCCGTTCTGAACACCGGATTCCTTTACGATCTCCATGACTTCCTTGGAAATGTCATGGAAGGTGGGGATCCAGCCACGGGACTGCAGTTCCAGCTCTTTCTGATATACCTTAAATTCCATTGTTTGTTCCTCCAATAAAAATTAATCTTATTTTTAATGACGCTCGTCCCAAGCCTTGCGGGCAGCGGCGATCATCTCATCTACCATTGCGGCACGGTCGGGAGCCTTTGCGATACCGGAAGAAGAACCGGTTGCGTCAGCGCCTGCGATCATGGTATCGTACACATCCTGGCCGTTGGAAATACCTGCTGCGGTAAGCACCAGAATATCGTCATTCACCTTTTTGACGCACTCCATGGCGGCATTCACATACTCGGGGCCGACGCTGACACCGGTGCCGATAAGCTCAGAGGGCTCTGCCACGATAATGTCCGGATTCATGCCGGCGATCCGGGTGGCGTCTGCCATGGAATCAGCGCAGACGATGGACAGAAGACCCACTTCTCTTGCCCGGAGGATAGTCTGCTCCAGCACTTCAGAGGAAAGGGGCTTTTCCACATGGTTCAGCATAACGCCCTCTGCGCCTGCTGCCACCAGGGACTCTGCCAAAATGTCTGCCAGGCCGCGGCCCACGGGAATGGGATCCATGTGGGGCGCAAATACATGAATATGCTTGGTTGCTTCCGCAACTCTGCGAATGTCTACTACGGGGCAGGTGAAGATGATGTCCACATTGTACTTCTCGCTGGCGCGGTCAGCCGCCAGAGCCAGAGCCAGAACATCATCTCCGTACAGATAGGACTTGGGACCAATTTCAAAAAACGGGGCTTTGATAACACCCTTAGCCATAGGTCAATCCACCTTTCTTTGTAATACTTCTATTTTATATTTTTTTATCAAATAGTCAACCATGTTTTGCAAGATTCGGTCTTTTCCTTTTCTTTTGCGCTGTGCTGGGGCAAGGTGATTATTTGTACACTTTAAGGCTTGAAAAAGGCACCGTTCCTTTGTATTATAAATATAACACAATATAGAAAAGGAGCGCCTATTATGATCAGCAACGAAGCATTGCAAGCCGCAAAGCAGGCCTACGATATCGAAGCCGCCTGCATTACCGAAATGAAGGACTATTTCGACGAAGTACAGTTTTCCAAGGCTGTGGAGCTGTTGTGCAGCGCCCTCAAGATCGGTGCGGCCGGCAGCGGTCACTCCGGCATTCTGTGTCAGCATTTCTGCCACCTGATGTGCTGCATTGAGCGTCCTGCCAGATTTATCTCCCCGGCTGAAGCTGTTCACGGCGCCACCGGCTATCTGCAGGCCGGCGATGTAATGGTGTTCGCCTCCCGTGGCGGCAAGACCAAGGAACTGCTGCCCATCGTGGATATCTGCAAGGCAAAGGGTGTCAAGATCATCACCATCACCGAAAACACCGAATCTCCTCTGGCTCTGGCCGCGGATGTGGTCATCAAGCAGCATGTAAACCGGGAGACCGACAAGTGGAACGCCCAGGGCACCACCAGCTCCACCGCCCTGTGCATGATCTTCCACGCGCTGCAGGCTGCCATGATCGAGCAGATCGGCTATCGGGCAGAGCAGTTTGCCCTGATCCATCCCGGCGGAGCTGTGGGAGAGCGGCTGAATAACAAAGCACTGTAAGGAGAATTCTTTATGTACTGTGGTATCGATCTGGGAACGACCAATATTAAAATCGCCCTTTATGACGAGAATTTCTGTCTGATCGACCGGCAGAGCCGCGGCGTGGAATATGTTCGGGACGGCGGTTTTGTGGAGTTCGACGCGGAAGGCTACTGCCGGACGCTGATCCTTCTTCTGAATGACATGGTGGAAAAGAATCAGATCCACTCCATCTCTCAGCTTGCTCTCACCGGACAGGCGGAGACTCTGGTGGTCCTGGGCAAGGACGGAAGGCCGCTGATGAACGCCATCTCCTGGATGGACGAACGCTCTGTCGAGGAGTGTCAGGCTTTGTCGGAGCAGTTCTCCCAGGAGATCTGCGAAGCCGTAACCGGTCAGATGGCTGTTCTGCCCACCTGGCCCGCAACCAAAATTCTGTGGCTGAAAAAGCACCGCCCGGAGCTTTTTGCCGCAGCGGACTGCTATATGCTTTTGAAGGACTATGTGGTCTATTATCTCACCGGGGTAAAAGCTGCGGATATGTCCATTGCCACCTTCTCTTTCTACTTTGATATTTACAAAAAGACCTACTGGCAGGATATGCTGGATGCCATCGGTATCACCCAGCGTCAGCTGCCCCCGCTGTGTGAGCCCTGCACCGTTGCCGGCACACTGAAGCCCGGCCTTGTTCCCGGTATCGCCGACGGCACTGCCGTGAATGTTGGCACCCTGGATCACTTCGCCGGCATGATCGGCACCGGCAACATCTACCCCGGCGGTCTGACCCTGTCCACCGGCACCGTCATGGCCATGGCAGTCATGTGCCCCGAGCCTGCGCCCCAAAACACCGGCATCGCCATGCACTATGGCTTTTTGCCCGACACCCATGTGATGCTCCCCGTGGTGGAAAGCGGCGGCGTCAGCCTGGAATGGTTCCGCAGGACCTGCATGCAGGCCAGCTACGACGAAATGAACGCAGCCCTTGCCCAGCGGGAAAAGAATGACCTGCTGTTCCTGCCTTACCTGGTAGGCACCAACGCCCCGGAATTCCACAGCGATGCCAAGGGCGTATTCTGGGGTCTGCGGCAGGAGCACGATGCCATCGATATGGCCGGCGCCATCATGGAGGGCGTGGCTTATGTTCTGAACAAAAACTGCCTGCATATCGCAAAAAACGATATTTCCCTGTCCGCTATCATCGCCACTGGCGGCGGTGCCAAGAGTCCCATCTGGTGCCAAATGTACGCCGACATCACCGGTCTTCCCGTGAAGATCCCCGCGGAGAAGGAAGCCGCCTGCCTGGGTGCCGCCATGATCGCCGC
>JAZUMW010000021.1:0-13558 GCA_045603825.1 Faecousia sp. | reverse complement strand
ATGGAAAAGAAGCAAGTTTCCCTGATATTAAAGGACTGTTACATCATAACGGTAGACAAAGAGCGGCGGATCTATGAAAAGGGAGCGATCGCCATCAACGATGGTAAGATTGCAGCCGTGGGCAAGATGAACGACATACTGGCCGCATATACGGCAGAAGAAGTGTATGACTGCGAAGGCGGCGTGGTGCATCCCGGACTGATCGATGCCCATGAGCATGTGGCATGGCATTTGATGCGGTGCATCGTGCCCGATACGTTTACTGTGGATGAGGTATGGGAGAAGTACGAGAATCCCATAACGAACCATTTTACCGGAACAGAGGAATACTGGAGCCTGCTGCTGGCAAACTTGGAGATGGCAATGGTAGGCACAACGATGTTCGGTGATACCGGCGGCTCCCGCTTCCATGATGATATGTTTAAGGGAGCAAACATCGTAGGCGTAAAGGGCTGCACCAGCCATGGCATCAGCGACAACTACACGCCGGAGCTGAAGGTGATGGAGTATCCCTATGAAAAATGCATTGAGCTGTTTGAGGATGAGCTGAGCAAGTATAAGAGGACAGGGAAGACTCCCGTGGGAGCCCATGTTGGCCTGCCGGGCATGGAGCATACGTCGGCTAAGCTGGCGATTGCAGCCAAGGAGCTGGCCCAGAAGTACAATGTGCAGCTGCACATACATACCAGCGTATATGAGTCAGAGATCGAGTGGTTCAAAAAGACCCACAACTGCACACCGATCGAATTCTACGACAGCCTGGGAATCTTGGATGAGCGTACGACGCTGATCCATGTGATCCATACCTCTGATCATGACCTGGACATTTTGGAGCAGAGGAAGCCGTATGTGGTACACTGTCCTGGAGCATCCTTCCGGTATGCATTGGGAGCAATGCGAGTGGGCAGATTCAAGGAGATGTACGACCGGGGTGTAAAGATCGCCCTGGGTACGGATTCCGGTGTATGGTGTGACGGACTGGATATGTTCCAGCAGATGTATCTTTGCTGTGTAGGCCACAGAGAGGCAACGGGCATTTATCCGTACTTCTCCTGTGCGGAGGCCTTTGAGATGGCAACGATCAATGGAGCCGGAGCGATGGGAGCCTCTGATGAATGTGGCAGCCTGGAAGTGGGCAAGGCAGCGGACATCGTTATCCACACATTGAAACGGCCTGAGATGATCACACCTGCGGACAGACTGCAGCAGCTGATCTATGCAAGCCAGTCCCGGAGTGTAGACAGCGTTTTGATCGACGGCAAGTTTGTGGTACGGCATCAGAAGCCGATGACCGTTGATATTGACGCACTGGCACCTCAGTTTGCGGAACGCCAGCGGGATATCGTATCCCGTATGGGCTATCAGTACACATCCAAGTGGCCCATCATTAAATGAGGGATACGCCTTAAAACTTAAGGAGAGCGATTCATGGCCAGACTTGTTGATATTGCAAAAGAGCTGAATATTTCTGTATCTACTGTTTCCAAAGCATTGAATGATTCCGGAAGAGTCAGCCAAAAGCTGCGTGAGAAGGTAAAAGAGACTGCCGAGCGAATACAGTACTACCCCAATGAATCTGCCCGGACATTAAAGACCAATTCTTCCACCATGATCGGTGTGATCATGCCGGATATCACCAATATTTTCTACGGAAAGCTTTTGAAGGAGATCGACAGAGAAGCCCGCCAAAAGGGATATACGGTGATCTACTGCGATTCCTGTGAAAATCTGGAAAATGAAAAGGACTACTTTAAGATTCTGTCCAGCAAAAACGTTTGCGGAATGATCATTGCCACGTCCTGCATCAATTCTCTTTATGATGAGATCGACGAAAATGAAAACATCGTTTTTATTGATAGTATTCCTTCAGAGAATATCAAGCAGCCCTTCATCTCCATTGATAACTACAAGGCTGCCTATATGCTTACAGAGTATGTGCTTTCCAAGAACTACAAGGACCTGTGTATGGTCTGCGGCCATCAGATAGATACCACCACCGCTGCCCGTGTCAAGGGCTTTGTGGATTGTATGTCTGACCATGGCTTCGACGGACAAAACAGGGTCGTCGAAGGTGAGCATAGCTTTGCCGGCGGCAAAGCCGCACTGGACAGTATCCTTGCAGGCAACAGACCGGATGCCATTATCGCAGATAACAACATGCTGGCATACGGTGCGATCTCCAGTATGAGAAACCATGGCTTACAGGTGCCGGAGGATATTGCACTGGTGTGCTTTGACAGTATCGATGACTTTGATACCATGTTTATCAAGCTGACTTCTGTGATTCAGCCCATCGAGCTCATCGCCCGCCGTGCGGTGGAGATCGTTGCAAACAAAAATGAGAAAAAGGATGATCCGGAGAAGAACAATCGAATCTTCCTGGATTATACACTCAACGAGGGAGAATCGGTTTAAGGAGATTTGTAATGGAAGGAACCATGAAGATTTGCATTATTGGCTGCGGTATGATCTCAGCTTATCATGCCGAGGCCATCAAAGCGGTAGAAGGCATGGAGTTGTACGGCTTCTATGATGCCTATACCCCCGCAGCGGAAAAAAAGGCTGCCGAAACCAACACGGTCTGCTTCCGCACTCTGGAGGAAATTTGGGAATCGGATGTGGACGCGGTTACGATCTGCACGCCCAGCGGCACCCACGGCGGATTGACCATTGCGGCACTGAATGCAGGCAAGCATGCCATCGTGGAAAAGCCCCTGGCATTGACGGCAGAGGAACTGGACCAGATCCTGGAAGCAGAAAAGAGAACAGGAAAGATCTGTGCTCCGATCTCACAGCATCGGTGCTCCGAAGGTGTCATGGAAGCCAAGGAGCTTTTGGAAAAAGGAACAATCGGCAAACCCATCGGCGTGAACACGACGATCCGTTATCACCGGGACAGAGAGTACTACTCCTCCAGCTCCTGGAAGGGTACGATCCGCATGGACGGCGGTGTGCTGATGAATCAGGGCATTCATGCCATTGATATTATGTGTTTTCTCAACGGTTACCCGGACAGGGTGCAGGGCTTCTGCAATACCTTGTTCCATAACATAGAGGCGGAAGATACCGCTGCGGCAGTACTGTATTTCCCGGATGGAAAGCTGGGAACCCTTATCGGAACCACTGCTGCAGCCAGCGGAAGCCCCTGGCGTATGGAAATCTGGGGAACAGAGGGCAGCATCACTTTGGAAGAGGATGTGCTGACACTGGTCAACGACCTCCCAAGAAAAGCGGATGCGGACACCAAAGTCGGCGGCTTTGATAAGCCTGATGGAATTCCGGTCACAGAGCATATCAAGCAGCTGCAAAATATTTCCGATGCGGTCAGAGGAATTTCCAAGCTGGACTACACCTCTCAGGAAGCCGCAGAAACCGTAAGACTGATCCTGCAGATCACTGCAAACCGGAACGTAAAAGTGTAAATCGTTGGAAAGGTAGCAAAAAGTGCTGCTACACCAATGAAATATAAAAGGAGGAAAATTATGAAAAAACTTGCAACTTGGAAGAAACTGCTGGCTGTCATGCTGTGTCTGGTCATGATCGTCGGCACGTTTGCAGGCTGTGGTTCCAACAATGCCGCCGCAGAAGACGACAAGCCTGCCAATGTGGAAACTCCCACTGTAAACCCCGAAACCGGTAAGCCGGTTCTGAAGGTGGCAATCAGACCCGACCCCAACGTTACCAGCTATGAGGACAACTACATGACCAGATGGCTGGAAGAGCAGCTGGACTGTGAGCTGGAGATCACCCTCCTGCCCACCGACCTGGAAGACTGTGTCACCAAGATCTCCCTGATGGCCTCTGACCCCAATGCAGAGCAGCCCGACATCATCTGCGGCGAAGCCGTATTTGACAAGCTGGGCAAGCAGCTGGGCGACGCCGGCTACCTGCTGGACTGGGGCAAGTATCGCAACGATCCCGAACTGATGCCCAACTTCTGTGCTCTGCCTGACGATGTCAAGGCATCTGTTGAGAACGAAATGATGGAAGCCGACGGCGCTATCTATGACGTTCCTCAGTACAACTACAACTTCTGGAACCTGTCCTGCTTCCGTTACTTCATTAACGAAAAGTGGGTCAGCGACCTGGGCATGGAAATCCCCACCACCACCGCAGAGCTGAAGGATGTTCTGCTTGCTTTCAAGAACAGCGATCCCAACGGCAACGGCAAGCCCGATGAGATTCCTCTGACCGGTATTGCCGGCCACGACACCTATGGCCGTAACACCCTGTATCAGCTCATGAACGCATTTATCTTCTTCAACGGCTTCGCTCAGAACAACGGCCTGTCCCTGGCTGAAGACGGCAGCACCGTTATCGCTCCCTTCGCAACCGAAGAGTGGCGTGAAGGCCTGCGTTACATGAAGGAACTGTACGATGAAGGCCTGCTGTCCCCCACTTTCTTCACCAATACTGACGACACCCTGAACGCAATGCTCAATAGTGAAGACAATGTTGTCGGTCTGTTCTGCTCCGGTACTTTGAGCGGCTGGTCCAGCCGTGCTACCAACCCCAACTTCCTGGAGATGGAACTGATTGCTCCCATCATCGGACCCGAGGGCGTTGGCTATTCCCTGCAGACCACCAACGTATGTCTGAGCTTCGGTGCCATCGTTGATACCCCCAACTATGAGCTGTCTCTGAAGTTCATGGACCTGCTGTACACCAAGGAAGCAACCCTGGTCGCCGAGTACGGTGAAGAAGGCGTTGACTGGTCCAGAGATCCCGCTGCCCTGGAAGGCTGCGGCAGCAAGTTCGTCGAAGCAGGCATCGTTGACAGTGTCAGCCTGGTTAAGATCTTCGACACCTGGAGCGAGCCCCAGAACAAGACCTGGCAGAACGTTACTCCCGCTTACTACGACAAGGAGTTCATCTACATGGAAGGCTCCGCTGACTACGTTCCCGGCGATCCCACCGACCTGAAGGTGGAGAACATGGCACTGAACGATGTCAAGTATCCCCACATGCTGGCTAACCTGCACTACACTGTGGAAGATGCCGAAGCCATCGCTGAGACCGTTGCCCTGATTCCTGACTATGTTGATCAGAGCATGGCTGACTTCATCACCGGTGCAAAGTCCCTGGATGCTGATTGGGATGCATACATCGCAGAGATGAATGCAATGGGCCTGGATAACTGGCTGACCATCGCTCAGGCTACCTACGACGCACAGTAATCTTTTTTCCATCGTTTAAATTCATAGCTTAAGTCTCAATGCGGCACAGATACGCATCTGTGCCGCATTAGACAATTATTTCGATTGAATTGTGGTGATTATGATGACAGGTAGAACATTACATAAAAAAACATTATTCGCCCGTATTTGTGAAAGATGGCAATTATACCTGCTCATTCTTTTCCCGTTGGCCTTTTTGATTCTGTTTGATTATGTTCCCCTAAGCGGTCTTGTGATCGCATTTAAGGATTATAATCCCGGCATGACCATCGCTGAGGCAGAGTGGGTAGGCTGGGCCAACTTTGAAAAGTTTTTTGAATCTTACAAGTTTACAACGATCCTTAAAAATACCCTTTCCCTTGCGTTTTATATGCTCATTACTTTCCCAATCCCTATCATTTTTGCACTTATGCTCAATGCTATGTTGGGAAAGCATTACAAAAAGTGGATTCAGACTGTTACTTATCTTCCGTACTTCATCTCTACGGTTATCATTGTAGGTATCATCCTGCAGGTGTTGGACGAGCGTACCGGCCTGTATGGTAACATGTATATGCTGTTGACAGGAAATCCTGCTCCCAGCATTTTGGCAAACGGTGAAAGCTTCCGGCATTTGTATGTGTGGTCCCATGTCTGGCAGACTTGCGGTTATAATGCCGTTATTTATATCGCAGCATTGACAAATGTAGACCAAAACCTGCATGAGGCCGCAAAAATTGACGGTGCCAGCCGCCTGCAGCGTGTGCTGCACATCGATCTGCCTTCCATTCTGCCCACCATCAGCATTATGTTTATTCTGGCAATTGGTGGCATCATGGGCGTCGGTGCAGAAAAGGCGTTGCTGATGCAGAATACATTGAATCTGCAGTACAGTGAGATTATTTCCACATACGAATATAAGGTTGGCCTGTCGGGCCTTGTGGGAACGGACTTCTCTCTGTCCACAGCAATTGGCATGTTTAATTCTGTAGTAAACTTCACGCTGTTGCTGATTGCCAATAAGGTAAGCAAGAAGCTTAGCGGCAGCGGTATTGTATAGGAGGTTATTATGGAAAAATTTAAAAATTCCTCTATCGGAGATAAGATATTCTATATAATTATTACCGTTATCCTTACGTTGTTTTTTATTGCTGTGCTGTACCCCTGTATTTATGTTGTCAGTGCTTCCATCTCCTCAGGCAGTGCCATCAACGCAGGCAAGGTGGTGTTCCTGCCCGTCGGCTTCTCACTGAAAAGCTATGAGATGATCCTGTCGGACGTGGACGTTTGGCGTAGTTTCCTGAACTCCATCTTTTATACAGTTGCCGGTACTGCCTTCAGCGTCGTAATGACCGTCTGTGCTGCATACTGCCTGTCCAGAAAGGATTTTCCCGGCGGCAAGATCGTTATGCTGCTGTTTACCTTTGTGATGTTGTTCTCCGGCGGCATTATCCCCCATTACCTGCTGGTCAGCAACCTGGGCATCCGTGACACCATTTGGGCTGTGCTTTTGCCCGGTGCCTTGAGCACTCACAATTTGATCGTGGCCCGTTCCTACATAGAAAACAGCATCCCTCATGAGTTGTTTGAATCCGCTATGGTGGATGGCTGTACAGACATAGGTTATTTTCTGCGGATCGTTTTGCCGCTGTCCAAGTCCATTATTGCGGTCCTTGTGCTGTTCTTCGGCATTAGCCGCTGGAATGAGTACTTTAGACCCATGCTGTATCTGCAGTCCAGAGAACTGTATCCGCTGACCCTGATCGTTCGTGAATACCTGGTTATGGGCAGTATGAATGCATCCAACATCAAGGATCCCGAGGTGGCAGCCCAAAGAACCGAGATGCTGGCCGGTTTGCGTTATGCCCTGATCGTGATCAGTACGGCACCCATTATGATGCTTTATCCTTTTATTCAGAAGTATCTGGTAAAGGGCATTATGATCGGCTCCGTAAAGGGTTAAATGTGTTATGAAAAGAGTTGGCTACGATTCCGGCCTTATCGGATTCCTGAGCAAGATCGCGGACATCATTTCGCTGAATGTGGCATTTTTGATCGCGTGCCTGCCGGTGATCACTTACGGCCCCGCAAAGGTCGCGTTGTATGCTTGTACCGTGAAATGGACAAAAAAGGAAGATGCCGGATTTTTAACATTTTTCAGAGAATTTAAAAACAACCTGCGAAGCAGTTTTTTGCCTGGCATCCTGATGCTGTTATTGACGGTGATTTTATATTTGGACTTTATATTCTCCTTTATGGGAGAAGGTACCAAAGCCACCAGGATCATTACGGTCATTGCGGCACTTTTGTTCTTCCCCTATCAGGAACAGCTTTTCCTGTTCAGTGCCAGATTTGAATGCAGGTTTGTAGAATTGCTGCGGAACACCTTGATCGTGAGCCTGTCGAATCCCATAGGAGGACTCATCACTGCCCTGCTGATGGCGGCCCCTTTTCTGATTTGGATGGCTTTGCCTGCGACCTTTATACAGCTGACCCTTGTTTGGCTGCTGGGCTATTTTTCGGTCGTCGCATGGGTTGGTGCAGCACTGATGAAAAAAACACACAATAAGATCATTGCTGACCACGGACAACCGTCCGACGACAGCGATGCGGATCAATAATTTGTTTGGAGGTAACCATGCAAATAGGTGCACAATTATATTCTGTATATAAGCATTGTCAGACCTTGGAGGACTTTGCACAGAGTCTGACGAAAGTAGCAGACATCGGCTATAAATACGTGCAGGTGTCCGGTACATGCCTGTGCGAAAGCGGCTGGTTGAAGGAGCAACTTCAGCGTAACGGCTTAAAGTGTGCGATCACCCATACGCCGGAAGAACTGCTGGCCGGAGATATCAACGAAGTGATCCGCTGGCACAAGGAAATTGACTGTAACTATGTTGGTCTGGGGTATTTTGAGTTCAACCGACAGGATGATTCAGACTATCGGGAATTTGTAAAACTGTATGGAGATGTGGCCAAGGAAATTGCCGCAGGCGGTTTGCAGTTTATGTTCCACAACCATTGTGATGAATTCAAGCGTCTGCCCAACGGAAATACCGTCATAGATCAAATGTGTGAGGACTTCACTCCTGCGGAACTGGGCATCACAGCAGATACTTTCTGGATGCAAGCCGGCGGCGTGAACCCTGCCGAATGGATCCGGAAGCTGGCTGGCAGAGTACCCTGCATCCATCTGAAGGACTATATGATGCGTTCCTGGATGAAGCGTGATGTGTTCAACTACTTTGCACCCATCGGCGAGGGCAATATCAACTTTGATGCTGTTTTCCAGGCTGCCGAAAGTGCGGGAACCAAGTATATGCTGGTGGAGCAGGATGATTCCTACGGCGAGGACCCCTTTGCCTGCTTAAAGAGAAGCTATGATTATCTTCGCTCCAAGGGATTTGAATAACTGAGAGGAGATTTGCTGTGAACATTTATGCTTTTGCGGATGAAACACATCCACAGTTGGATCTGCAGATAGCAGCAATGCTGCGGAATGACCTGCAGGGATTGGAGATCCGAACCGTTGATGGTATGAATGTATCGGATATGAGCATTCCTCAAGTGACACAGATCGAAAAGAAACTTGCGGACGCAGGTCTGTGTGTATGGTCCGTAGGCTCTCCCATGGGAAAGACGGACATTTCTCAGGACGATTTTGGCTACGAAACAGACAGGCTGAAGCATACAGTGGAACTGGCAACGGCCATGAAATCCGAAAATATCCGGATGTTCTCTTTTTACTTGCCGGCCAATGCAAACCACAGCGATTATAAAAACCAGGTGATCGACCGCCTTTGTGTGTGGGCGGAAATTGCAGAACAGGCCGGTGTAAGACTGTGTCTGGAAAATGAGAAGGGCCTGTTCGGTGAAGACCCTGACAGCTGCAATGCGATCTATCAAGAAATTCCTTCTATTTGCGGTGTATTTGACCCTGCAAATTTTGTCCAGATCGGGATCGACCCCCTGACTGCATGGGCAAAGCTGAAGGAGCGTACCCACTATCTGCATATTAAGGATGCACTTTACGACGGTAATGTCGTACCTGCCGGATACGGAGCCGGTCAAATCCGTCAAATCGTCCACGATTTTATGGAAATGGGCGGCAACGATGTGACCATGGAGCCCCATCTGCATGATTTCGGTGCCTACAAATCCCTGGAAAAAGAGGGCTTTGCTGTGGAGCTGGGCAAGTGCTTTACGTTCCGCAACTCCGATGAAGCGTTTGATGAAGCCGTGAAGGCCTTTAGAGCACTGCTGTAAAGAGGTGATACGATGTTAGTGAAAAAAATTGATTTTCACGCCCATGTTGCCTGGGAGAAAGGATATCTTTCGCAACATACGGACGATGGCTTAATGCCGCCGATGACCTGTGAGGATATGCGTCAGAAATATGACCAGTTGGGAATTGAAAAATGTGTTGCCCTGCCGCTGGTCTCTCCGGAGTGTATGTCCGACCAGTATACAAACTATACGACCCGCCTTTGTTATGAGCATTATCCGGAAACTGTGGGCTGGTGGTTCTGCAATATTGACCCCCGCTGGCTTGAGAACAGTGCAGATGCAGACTTCTCCCATGTCCTTGCCTACTATAAGAAGCTGGGTGCAAAGGGCATCGGTGAATTTACGGCAAATCTGCCTGTATGCCATCCCATGATGATGAATGTTTTTAAACAGGCGGAAAAAGCAGGCATGCCTGTCCTGTTCCATATTGGTTACCCGGAAAAGGACTACGGCATCGTGGATGACCTGGGCCTGTATGGAATCGAAAAGGTACTGCAGGAATGTCCCAATTTGCTTTTGATCGCCCATAGCCAGAAGTGGTGGGCAGAGATCAGCAGTGACTGCACCCAGGAAAACCGCAATACTTATCCGGAAGGCAAAGTCACACCCGGCAGAGCCGTGGAGCTAATGAGAAAGTATCCCAACCTTTACGGAGATCTGTCTGCCGGTTCCGGAGAAAACGCCATGCGAAGAGATCCGGAATTTGCATATTCTTTCCTGGAAGAATTCCAGGACAAACTGCTGTTCGGTATGGACTGCTGTGCAATGAACGAGGAAATTAACCTGAGTGGTTTCCTGGATGATGCAGTGGAAAATGGCCATATCAGTCAAACAGCTTACAACAAAATCTGCAGAGAGAATGCATTGAGGCTGCTGGGACCCAGCCGCTGAAAGCATTGACAGAAAATACAATGAAGGGAAGATAGTATTATGTCTAAATTGGCGATTCATGGTGGAACACCTGTAAGAACAACGCCGCTTCCTTCTGCTATGGCAGGTGCCACATTGATCGATGGTAATGAACTGCTGGAGCTGGCAGATGTAGTGCGGGAAAAGAGTCCTTTCCGTTTTTATGGATTAGGAAACCCCACAAAGGTCGAGACCTTTGAAAAAATGGTGTGTGAGAAATTCGGTATCAAATATGCTCTGGCTGTTTCCAGCGGTACTGCTGCCATTGCATGTGCTGCTACCGCACTGGGTCTGGGTGTTAATGATGAGGTGATCATTCCTGCATTCTCCTGGTTCTCTGATTACAGTTCCCTTGTCACCCTGGGCATTCTGCCAGTATTTGCCGATATCGGCGAGGACATGAACCTGGATCCCGAAGATTTTGAACGGAAGATCACACCCAACACCAAAGCGGTGATCGCAGTCCATTATCAGGGAACACCCTGCCGCATGGATGAGATCGTTGCCGTTGCCAAGAAACATAACATCCTTGTGATCGAGGATGTGGCTCAGGCCTTTGGCGGTTCTTATAAAGGCAGACGCCTGGGTACCATCGGTGACATTGCTATTGCAAGTTTCCAGACCCACAAGATCATTACCTCCGGCGAGGGCGGTATGATCCTTACCAACAATGAGGATTACTACATTCGTGCCATCCGGTACCATGACCTTGGCATGGTTCGCCCCAATTTTGAGGACAAGATCCAGAACAAGGAAAACATGGATGACAAGTACATGTTTGCCGGCCTGCAGTATCGGTTGAGCGAACTGCAGGGTGCGTTCCTGGTGGCTCAGTTCCGTCGGATCGATCAGATCCTGGATACCTGCAGAAAGCATAAAAACCGTCTTTGCACGTTTATGAAGGAAAACTATCCCCAGTATAAGCTGCGTGACGAAGACGGCGACTGCGGTATTCTGTTTGGATTCCTGATGGATTCAAAGGAAGATGCTGAGCACCTGCGGGAGATCATGACGGCGGAGGGCATTGACTGCGGTGCAACGTCTGCATGCTGCAATTTGATGAAGGAATATCCCATCACCACCCGCATGCTTTCCAATCCCGCCAATCCTCCTTTCGGTCCCGGATTCAACGGGGAACATGTTGTTTACGATTGGAAGAACGATTGCAAAAATTGCGATAAAATTTGGGAGAGATTCTTCTGTATTTCCATCGGCCCGTCCTTTACGGATGCAGACATTGATGATGTACTGGAAGCACTGAAAAAGTGCTTGCCGGAAATTTGAGGAATGTATTGATGCTTATACGGCACCGGATCATTGAACGATCCGGTGCCGTATAACTGTTTATATCCAGTTACAAAGACCGTGACCGGTGAATTTAGCTGATGACAAGAAGACACTTTTGTGCTATGCTAAAACAAAAAGGAGGAAAGCCTTATGAAGATGATACACATGACTTGTCCCGGTCATCCCGAGGCAACTTTGGAAGGCTATATCCTGGACTGTGAAATTGCGTACGGTCAGGAAATGTCCCGCCCCGCGGTGATCGTCTGTCCCGGCGGCGGTTACGTATACTGCTCTCCCCGGGAGGGTGAGCCGGTGGCGTTGCGGTATGCCGCCAAGGGCTTTCATGCCTTTGTGCTGCGGTACTCCGTAGGGCATGATGCCGGGGACTTTGCTCCCTGGAAGGAAATTTCCTGGGCCATCGGCTATATCCGGGAAAATGCCGCACAGTGGAACATCAATCCCCACCAGATCGTGACCTGTGGCTTCTCTGCCGGCGGCCATGTGGCCTTTGCCGCGGGCCTTATGGGCGAGCATAAGCCCAACGCGATGGTGCTGAACTATCCGGCGGTGACCATGCCAAATATGCCCGGTGTGAATTTTATGATCAAGCTCCTCACCGGCAAGGAGGATGTCACCGACGAGGACGCGGCCTATGTATCCCTTTTGAACCATGTGACTAAGGAAGCACCTCCCGTGTTCCTGGCTGCCACAGCCGAGGATGTACTGACGGGCTTTGGAGCACTTCCCGTTGCCCAAAAGTATGCCCAGCTGGGCCTTGGCTATGAGCTGCACATCTTCCAGCACGGCCCCCACGGCTATTCTTTGGCAGATGAGACATCCGCCGACGGCAGCTCCCAAATGCTGAATCCGTCCTATGCCAAGTGGCTGGATATGAGCATAGACTGGCTCCGTAAAATTTTTGGCGAACTTACATTTACAGATAAATCCACCAGCAAAATGCGGCAGATTTTAGCGGACATGGGCATCACCCTGCCCGAAGGATAAGGAGAGAATCATGGAAAGTCAAATGCTGAAGAAGATCCAGGAGGGGGGCTTCGCCTGCTCCTGCGGAAAATACCACAGTGCAAAGCTGGAAAAGCTCATCGTTCGCCCCGGTGCGTTGGAGGAGATCCCCGCACTGGTGAAGGAATACGGCGGACATAAGGTATTCCTCCTCACCGACTGCAACGAATACATCGCTGCCGGACAGCGTGTATGTGAAATTTTGGAGGCAGCCGGGATCGGCTACACCAAGTATGTATTTCCCCAAAAGGCTTTGGAGCCGGACGAGTATGCGGTGGGTGCCGCTGTCATGCATTTTGACATCTCCTGCGACCTGATTTTGGGCGTTGGCTCCGGCGTGGTCAACGATGTGGGCAAAATTTTGGCCAACCTCACCGGCCATACCTACTTCATCGCAGGTACCGCTCCGTCCATGGACGGCTATGCCTCCGCCACCAGCTCCATGTCCAGAGATGGCTTGAAGATATCCTTGCCGTCCACCTGTCCCAAGGTCATCATCGGTGATCTGGATGTGCTGTGCAAGGCTCCCGACAGGATGCTCCAGTCCGGCCTGGGCGATATGATCGCCAAGTATATTTCCATCTGCGAGTGGCGGATCGCCCACATTTTGGTGGGGGAAGCCTATTGCCCGGAAATTGCCGATATGGTCCGCAAGGCGGTTAAAAAGTGCGTGGACAACGCACGGGGCCTGGCAGACCGGGAACCGGAGGCCGTTGCCGCTGTTATGGAGGGCCTGGTGGTCACCGGCATCGCCATGAGCTATGGGGGACTGGCCCGTCCTGCTTCCGGTATGGAGCATTATTTTTCCCATGTGTGGGATATGCGTGGCCTGGAATTCGGCACCGGCGTGGATACCCGCGGCATCCAGTGCGGCATCGGCACACTGCTGTCGC
>JAZUMW010000020.1:0-18764 GCA_045603825.1 Faecousia sp. | reverse complement strand
CAGCCATAACACTTTTTTTCTGATTTTACTCATAAAATACATACTTTCATTTCAATTCCCAGGGTTTGATCTGGCTGGATTTTTCGTACAGCCGCAGATAGCTGTCATAGCGGGTCTTTTCGATTTTTCCTGCCTCCACCGCTGCACGGACAGCGCAGCCCGGCTCGGAGCGGTGAGAGCAATCGTGGAACTGGCACTGACCCAGATAGGGAGCAAGATCCGGGAAGGCGTACTGGAGATTCTCCTTCAGTATCACATCCATCTGCTCCGTATCAAAGGAGGCAAAACCCGGTGTATCCGCCACATAGGTATCTTCCCCCAGCCGGTACAGTTCCACATGCCGGGTTGTATGACGGCCGCGGCCCAACTTTTCGGAAACCTCGCCGGTGGCAAGGTTCAGCTCCGGACACAGGCAGTTGTGCATACTGCTCTTGCCTACACCGGTATTGCCGGTAAAAGCCGTCAGCTTGCCTTGCAGCAGCTGCCGCAATTCCTCCACGCCCTCGCCGGTCTCAGCACTGGCACGGATTACGGGAAAGCCCGCATTCTGATAAATGCGTACCAGATCGTTGGCAGGGTCAAGGTCACATTTATTGACACACAGAATAACCTGCACCTCCTGATCACCGGCAATTGCTGCCACGCGATCAATCAGGAAGGGCTCTGTCACAGGATTTGCATTGGCCGCGAACACCACCAGCGCGTCCACATTGGCTACTGCCGGACGGACAAACCGATTTTTCCGGGGCAGGATCTTTTCCACCATTCCCCTGCCCCGTTCCACGGTGATCTCCACCATGTCGCCGGTCAAGGGTGTTTCGTGGTCATGGCGCAGGCTGCCCCGACCGCGGCAGGTAATGATTCCCGCCGGTGTCTGCACATCATAAAAGCCACTTAAAGAGCGAAGAATGCGTCCTGTTTGCCTGTTCATCATCAAGTAAATTCCACCCACTGTTCCAGAGAGTACATATCGTTGATCACAATGGTGTACAGAACCATTCCGGAGCCGGTCTGGTTTTCCAGAACCAGTTCCGTAGCACCCATTTCTACTGTGCCGCTGAATACCAGGGTTGTTTCCATGTAGACATCCACATCACATGTCTCGCTGAGGGCATATTCTTCCAAATCCAGCGTTACATTCATGGTCACCTCCGGAGGTTCTGTGGGTTCCGGTCCTTTGGATACCGTCAAGGTGATGGTCTTAGTAATATCCACCTGGGTCTTCTTTGTTTCAGACTGGCTGATAACGGTATTTTCCGCCTTGGTGCTGTATTCATATTCTACCTTTGGAGCGCTAAAGCCTGCATACTCCAAAAGGCTCTTCGCAGTTTCCAGATCCTTACCCACAAGATCAGGCATTTCTGCCGTCTCCGGTCCCTTGCTGATATACAGGGTGACCTTCTGCCCTGTCTGGAGGGGATCACCCCGGGAAGGTTCGGTGCGGACCACATTTCCGGCTGTGATCTCAGAATCGAACACTTCTTCCGTTTCGATCTCCAGCTTGAGATCCTGGTTGTTCAGGGTACGGATCGCAAGATCCTTTTCAATGTCCAGAATGTTGGGCATCAAACCGTTTCTGATCTCCTCGCCAAGGCTGATATACAGTGTCACATCCTGGCCTTCTTCCAGGCTGGCATTGGCTGCCGGATCGGTACGAATAACAAAGTTCTCGCTGATCTCTTCGTTGAATTCCCGCTCAATATGCACATTCAGGTCCATATCCAGCCGGTCCAGATAAGACAGGGCCGATTCTTCGCTGTAATTTGTCAGATCGCTCATAGTGCCGCTTTTCGGTTCTTTTCCCAGGCTAACCGTTACAAATACCATTCTGCCGGGTTCAACCTGCGTACCTGGATCCGGATCCTGATCCAGGATCGTTCCAGCGGCAGCTGTTTCATCATACACTTCTTCCAGAAGCTTTATCTCTATGTCCGGATATGCGCTGAGTTCATAGTAGTTTTGGCCTACCAATCTGGGAACATTCACCAGTTGAGGCTCGGAGTTGCCACCCAGCCAAAGGATCAGTACAATCACAATGGACAAAATAGCTACCACTGCACAGATAATAATGGCAATGATCGCCACTCTGTTCCGGGATTCCTCTTCCTCTTCCCGGCGGCGCTGGGCCTCACGGCTGCGCTGGGCCGCGGTTTTCTGGGAAGTGCTGCGGGCTCGGTCCGCGTTTCGTGCCACAGCGCCTGCAGCGGCTGCAGCACCTGCCGCTCTCTGACCACTGGTCTGACCGGTACGCTTTGCGCTGTCCGCTTTGCCGGCGACCCGTTCCGCAGTGCTGAGGCCGGTTGCCGCACCCACCGCGCTCTGTGCGTTGGAAATGGAGATCACTGCGTCCAGAGGCGGAATATTATAATCAAAGAGAATAGCGGGATCCTTGCGGAAATCATCCATATCTACCAGCATTTGAGCAGCGCTGGCATAACGCTCTCCAATTTCCAGAGCCATTGCTTTCATGATGATCTGCTCCAGACCGCCGGGAATGTTGGGATTCAGCGTGGAAGGCATGGGCGCGCCGCCGTTAATATGCTGAATTGCCACAGATACGGGAGAATCTCCGTCGAAAGGAGGTCTGCCACACATCATTTCATACATCACAACGCCCAGGGAATAAATGTCCGAGCGGTTATCCACACGGCCACCCTTGGCCTGTTCAGGAGAAATGTAGTGTACAGAGCCCAGTGCTTCCTTGGTCAGCGTATTGCCCTTGGACATCATTCTTGCAATGCCGAAGTCCGTCACCTTGACAGAGCCGTTTTTCAGCACCATCACATTGTGGGGCTTAATATCCCGGTGAACGATACCACGGCTGTGGGCGTGCTCCAGAGCCTTGGCGATCTGCATAGCAAAATGGAGTGTTTCCTTCCAGTTGAGGAAGCCCTTTTTCTCCATATACTGCTTCAGCGTAATACCCTCGATCAGCTCCATGACGATGTAGTCAGCCTCCAGGGAAACGGAAGTGGAAACATCGTAAACAGAGACAATATTGGGATGGCTGAGCATGGCGACAGCCTGGCTCTCCGCGCGGAAGCGGCTGCGGAAATCCTCATCGTCCAGATAATCACTTTTTAAAATCTTGATCGCCACCACACGGCTCAGTCTGTGACAGCGGGCTTTATAAACAACCGCCATGCCGCCGGTTCCGATGACCTCAAGGATCTCGTACCGGTTATCCAGCAGCCGGCCTATATACTTATCCATAAAATTATACTCCTTTCAACGCCGGATCAGATCTCGATCAGAATACTTGTCACATTATCCGGCGCGCCGCGGTTCTTGGCAATTTCCAAAAGCCGCTGGCAGCACTGCTGCTTATCTTGTCCATAGACAACCTCAAACAGGATCTCCTGTTCGTCAATGATATTACTCAGACCGTCACTGCAAAGAAGCAGGCAGTCGCCCCGTTCCACGCTGCGATGGAAAATGTCGCCGTTCACCATCGGTTCTGTGCCAATGGCTCGGGTGATCAAATTTTTTCCGGGATATGTTTTAGCCAGTTCCGGTGTGATCTCTCCCCTGGATACCATCATCTGCACCAGAGAATGGTCCACCGTGATCTGGCTGATGCCGTCACGGTCGATGCAGTAAGCACGGCTATCCCCCACGTTGACGATCGTAACCGTTCTGCCATGTACAAGCGCCGCCACCAAAGTGGTACCCATACCGGTGAAATCCTCAAACTGTTTGGACTGGTCAAACACCGTAAAATTTGCCAGCTTCACCGCGCTGAACAGCATTCTGTCCAGCTGTTCCCGTTCCATGCCCGGAGTCCATGTCTGTTTAATTTCCTGCACGAAAACATCTGCCGCCAAAGAGCTGGCAATATTGCCGGATTTTGCGCCGCCCATACCGTCACACACCACGCAAAGCAGCGTATGTTTGTCCAGCTCTTCCATCAGAAACGCATCCTGATTCTGGCTTCGGGCGCAACCCGGGTCTGTCAAACCCCAATATTTCATAAGGTTTTCACTCCTTTCACGGTAATGCCTTCTGTCTTTCAGAAGGTCTCGTTTTCCTTGGTATACTTTCGGCGAAGCTGACCGCAGGATGCGTCAATATCGCCGCCTAATGTACGCCGTACGGTAGCGGGGATGCCCCCCTCCTCCAGGATTTTCTGGAATCGTGCCACCGCCTGCTTGGTGCTGGGTTTCAAGGGACTTTCCTCCACATGATTCAAGGGGATCAGATTCAAGTGGGAGGGCAGCCCTTTCAGTCGCTTCAGAAGGGTACGCGCGTCCTCCTCCCGGTCATTGACACCGTCGATCATGGCATACTCAAAGGAGATGCGGCGGCTTGTTTCAGCATAGTATCTGCGGCAGGCTGCCAGCAATTCCTCTGTGGGATAGGCCTTGTTCACCGGCATGATGGTGTTGCGGATCTCATCGGTAGGTGCGTGGAGCGAGACCGACAAAGTCAGCTGCAGCTTTTTCTTCGCCAGCTCGTCGATTTTTGGCACAAGGCCGCAAGTGGACAGGCTGATGTGCCGCATGGAGATGTTCATTCCCTCTTCGCTGTTTACCAGTTCCAGGAACCGCAGCACATTGTCAAAGTTATCCAGAGGCTCGCCGATGCCCATTAAAACGATATGACCGACGGGCAGGCCGGAGTCCACTTGCGTGAACAGCACCTGATCCAAAATTTCGTACGGCTCCAACTTCCGCACCAGTCCACCTAAGGTGGAGGCGCAGAAGGCGCAGCCCATACAGCAGCCGACCTCCGTGGAGATGCAGACAGAATTGCCGTAGTGGTAACGCATCAGCACCGTTTCCACACAGTTGCCGTCGGACAGCCGCCACAAATATTTGATGGTGCCGTCTTTTTGAGACTCCTGCTTCCGTACCACGGTGGGTGTCAGCAAAGGATATTTTTCTTCCAGAGTATCCCGCAGCGCCTTGGGAATATTGGACATTTCCTCATAGCTGCGGACACCTTTATGGAGCCAGGTATAGACCTGCTTGGCCCGGAATTTGGGCTGTCCCAGTTCCTTAAAAAGGAGCTCCATCTCCGGTAGAGTCATGGATTTTAAGTGATTTTTCATAATTTTTTACGAATACGGCAAATAAAGAAGCCGTCGGTGTCATATTCTCCCGGGACCAGAGCCAGCATGCCGCTTTCATTCCTTGGCAGCTGCGCAGGCAGCGGCAGAGGTTCTGCGGTAAACTCCGGATGGTCTTTCAAAAAGGCTTCCACGACCCCTTCGTTCTCTGCGTGCACCAGCGTGCAGGTGGAATACAGAAGCAGGCCGCCGGGCTTAACATACCGGGATTGATTTTCCAAAATAGACAGCTGCAATTGGGGCAGTTCCTTCATGCTGTCCGGGTCTTTGTAGCGTATGTCCGGTTTCTTGCGGATAATACCGTAGCCGGAGCAAGGCACATCAGCGATCACCGCGTCCATGGCATTTTCCCACTCCGGCACAAAGGCCGTAGCATCCTGACAAGCAGCGGTGATGATGCCGATCCCAAGGCGCTCCGCGCCGTTTTCGATGAGTTTGGTCTTGTGGGGATGGACATCGCAGGAGCAGATGCTCCCCTGCCCCTTCAAGGCAATCGCCGCGGCAAAGGATTTGCCCCCGGGTGCGGAGCAGCAATCCAGCACCTGCATGCCCTCCTTCATCTGGGCACACAATACGCTGAGCTTGGCCGCGGGATCCTGAACATAGAAGTCACCGTCACGGAAGGACGGCAGCTGTTCGATGCTGCCGGTACCGGTGAGTACCAGGCAATCGGGCATCCACAGGTGGCTTTCTGCGGTAACTCCCTCCTCCTGCAGCCGTTCCATCAGTTTTTCCTTTGTGGTGCGCAAGGTGTTTACCTGCACCACCATTGGGGGAATGTCGTTATTGGCGGCAAGGAGTCCCTGAATTCGTTCCTTACCCACATAGCTTTTAAGCAGATCGATCAGCTTCTGGGGATGGCTGTATTTTTCCTGCCATGCGGTAGGATGGTTGATGGTATCACGGCATCGCACCGCATTGCGCAGCACACCGTTTACCAGACCGGAAGCGCTGGGAACCTTTTTGCAATAATGCTTTGCCAGGGCTACGGATTCATTCACCGCAGCGGATTCCGGGATCTTATCCATCATATAAAGCTGGTAAAGTCCCAAATGCAGAATATCCCGCACCGCAGGATGCAGATTCTTCAGTTTGCCGGTGAGGAGCTGCTTCAGATAGAAGTCCAGCGCCAGCCGGTTCTGCAAAACGCCGTAGCACAGCCGGGTAGCCAGCGCCGCCTCACGGCGGTCGAGCCTATCCCTGGCGATATATTCCTTAAGCACGCCGTTGGACCAACCGCCCTCTTTGCGGCAGGCGATCAGCGTATTCAGCGCTGTTTCTCTGGCGCCCATGGTCAGATCTCCAGAGGATGTCCCCGGAAATAGTCCGGAGCAGCCATCCGTTTACCGCCTTCAGCCTGAACCTCACGGATCTCAATGATATTTTCACCGCAGGCGATCCGCAGGCCGGTTTTATTAAGACCCAGGATCGTGCCGGGCTTAGTATTGTGGGTTTCTTCAATCACTTTGGTTGCGTGGATCTTAAAACGCTTGCCCTGGATCTCGGTGGTGGCCACCGGCCAGGGGTGGAGACCTCTGACATGGTCGTGGACTTGCTGAGCGGTCTTTGTAAAGTCAATGGGACACATGGATTTATCCAGCATGGGGGCATAGCAAACCTGGCTTATATCCTGAGGGGTGGCATGAATGTCACCGTGCTCGATGCAGTGCAGGGTCCTGCCCAGCAGCTCCGCCCCCACCTCTGCCAGTCGGTCCAGAAGCTCACCAGCCGTTTCATCCGGACCGATGGGAATCTTGGTGCAGTCGATAATGTCACCGGCATCCATCTGACGGCACAGATACATAGCCGTTACGCCGGTCTCCTTCAAGCCGTCCAGCACCGCCCACTGGTAAGGGGCAGAGCCACGGTAAGCAGGCAGCAGGCTGGCATGGATGTTGATGCAGCCCTTGGGGGGGATGTCCAGTACACACTGGGGCAGGATCTGGCCGTAGGCCACCACTGCCACCACATCGGGCTGCAGGTCCCGCAGCTGTTGTACGGTCTGCTCATCCCGGAAGTTCTCCGGCTGATACACCGGGATCTCATGTGCCAGCGCCACTTCCTTTACCGGAGAAAAGGTCAGCTTCATACCCCGGTTTTTGGGGCGATCCGGCTGGGTGTAAACTGCCACCACATCGATCCCGTCGGCAAGAATGCCTTTTAAGCAGGTCGCCGCGATATCCGGCGTGCCCATGAAAACTACGCGCATAAAAATTTTACTCCTCGTCCATCATCAGTTCCTCTTCTGTCAGGAACCGTTCCATCACCTGGGTATATACAACGCCCTCCAGTTGATCCAGTTCATGGCAGAAGCACCGGGCGATCAGCTCCTCTCCCTCTGCCTCATACAAGTTTCCGTGGCGATCCTGGGCCCGCACCTTCACATAGTAAGGACGCTTCACCAGACCGTACTTGCCGGGAACACTCAGACAGCCTTCTGCGCCTTCCTGCTCACCGTTGGTTTCGATAATGGTGGGATTGATAAGCTCCAGAATCTCCTCACCGGTATCCACCAGCACAACCCGGCGCAGAATACCCACCTGGGGTGCCGCCAGACCAACGCCGCCGGAATCGATAAGCGTTTCCCGCATATCATCCAAAAGGCGGAACAGGCGGTTGTCAAAATTCACCATCGGCTTGCATACCTTATGCAGTGCCGGATCTTTATCTGTTAAAATCTTTCTTAATCCCATGGCTTTCCTCTCTATTCAAATCCGTTTACATCAATAAATGCAGAGATGTACCGGTTTTCCTTGTCCTGCGCAAACTGACGCAGCAGATGAGCGATAAGGAATCGCAGCTGCCGTGTCATTTTACACCGCAATGTAAGCCGGTAACGGAAATTATAGTTGATCTTCATCACCATACAGGGAGCAGGTCCCAATAGGGTGCAAACTTCATTTTGGTACTCCGGCTGCTTCAGGCAGGCGTTCAGACTGTCCCGGAATTTCACTGCGCCCCGGAGAACTCTTGTCTCCTCCTGGCCGGTAAAGGTCACCACTGCCAGATCACCGAAGGGTGGGCACTGCTGCACACGGCGCAGACCGATCTCCAGATCGTAAAAACCTTCGTAATCCTGGCTGGCTGCCAGGGTGATCACCTTATGCTCCGGTGTGGTCGTCTGAATGATGGCCTGTCCGGGGGTATCGCCCCGTCCGGCACGGCCAACCACCTGGGTCAGCATATTAAAAGTGGTTTCCGCTGCCCGGTAGGTATCGGTATAAAGACCCAGGTCTGCGTCCAGCACACCCACCAGCGTCACATCCGGCAGGTTCAAGCCCTTGGCAACCATCTGGGTGCCGATAAGGACAGGAACTTTTTCCTTTTGAAAGTGTTCCAGAATAACCTCGTGGGTATTCACCGCATTGACAGTATCGGTATCCATCCGGTCTACCGCCAGATCCGGGAATACTGCCTGCAGCTGCTGCTGTACCTTCTGGGTGCCCGTGCCCACGCTCTTCAGCGGGCCGCCGCAGCGGGGACACCGGGGCGGAACACTCTGGGAGTGCCCGCAGTAATGGCACATGAGCCGTTCATTAGCGCTGTGGTAAGTGAGCCTTGCGCTGCACCGGGGACATTCCGGCGCTTCCCGGCAGTCTATACACACCAGCGCCCGGCTGTTGCCACGGCGATTCAAAAACAAAATTGTCTGCTGACCGGCATCTGCCGTTTGACGGATGGCATCCTGCAGCGGATAGCTCAAAGACAGGTCATTCCCCTCTTCGATCTGCTGCCGCATATCCACGATTTCCACCCGGGGCAGAGGCTTGCCGTTATAGCGCTCTTTCAAGGTGTACAGGCTGTAGGTGCCGTTCTTTGCGTGGAACATAGTTTCCACGGAAGGTGTGGCAGAGCCCAGCAGCACCAGCGCATTTTCCCTTAATCCCCGCCACATGGCCACCTCTTTGGCGGCATACCGGGGAGAATTTTCTGATTTATATGAGTGTTCCTGTTCTTCGTCCAGGATCAGGATACCCAATTTCTGACAGGGTGCAAACACCGCGCTGCGGGTTCCCACTACCACAGTAGCCTGCAGGTCACGCACCCGTTTCCACTGGTCGTACCGCTCCGTTGCAGGCAGGCTGCTGTGGAGCACCGCCACTTGATCGCCGAAATAGGCTGCCAGCAGTCCCAAAAGCTGGGGCGTCAGCGCGATTTCCGGAACCAGGAGCATCGCCTGCTTTCCCTGTTCGATACAGGATTGGATCAGCTTAATATAAACCGAGGTCTTTCCCGAACCGGTAACACCATACAGGAGTGCCGTACCCGGTTGGGGGGCTTGCATCTGCTTTTGCAGGCCGTCATAGGCTGCCTGCTGTTCCCCGTTCAGCGTCAGCGGACCTGTAAGCTCTGCCGGCTTAATCCGGTGACAGCGCAGCACCGGCTTTTCTGTCAGTTCCAAAAAGCCCTGCTCCGCCAGGCGGTTTACTGTGGCCGTCTTGGCACCGGTAAAATAGCAGATCTCCTTCACCGCCGCACTGCCTATGCTGCACATCAGCTCCAGAACGCTGCGCTGCATGGCCGCGGACTTGGGACGGCGCAGCGCATAGGCCATTGCCTCTTCCGGTGCAACTGCCAAAGATGCGATCCGCTCCGTCTTGTCGCCCAGCTTGCGGGAAAAATCCCGCTGGGCCGTGATCCACTTTTTCCGAAGCATGTACGCAACAGCCTTTTCAAAGGCTTCCTCGTCCATCACGCTCTTCTTCAGCAGACTGCCGTCCGCCTCTCCACCCATTTCCTGCAGCAGCTGCAAAAGCTTTGCCGCGTCTGCCTGCCGGGGTGTTTTTTCCTGCCAGGAAAGATCCTCTGTCAGTACGTATGTTTCCTTAGGCTGGAACCACAGCCCCGCCGGAAGCATGGTCCGGATAGCATCATAGAACGTACAAAAGTACCGCTCCCGCAGAAACGCCGCAAGACGCAGCATGGTTTCAGACAGGACAGGTACTTCGTCCAGACTGCGGTCCACGACCTTTAAATTATCACCGTTGCCCTCCTCCACAGACAGCACGACACCTTCTGTGCGGCGGTTGCTTCTGCCAAAGGGCACCATTACCCGCATTCCCGGTAACAATGTCATTTCCCGGGAAATTGCATAAGAATAGGGCTTGTCAATGGCAAAAGTAGCCGCGGAAACAGCGATCTTTGCAATCATACAGCCCTTTCCTCCTTATGCTCACGGCGTTAAATCAATACTTGTATTCTTCCTTCAGCGATGCGCTGAGCTTGCCGTCGGCAACTTCCTGGATGGCCAGGGTGACGGGCTTCTCAGGCAGTTCTTCCTGCAGTGCTTCGGCTTCGGAAGCGATTCTTCTTGCGCGCTGGGCAACCACATTTACCAGCAGGTAACGGCTGTCCACATTCTTCAACAAATCGGCTACGGGGGGGTAAAGCATAATAAAATCCTCCAATTTCAGTCCGCCGTTTCGGCGATAATATTCAGCATTGCTTCGGCACAGGCATCGGCAACATCGTTGATCACAATGTAATCGTATTGCTTGCTCTGTTCCATTTCCCAACGGGCACGCTCCAGGCGCTGACGGATCTGCTCCTCACCGGTGTCTCCCCGGCTCCGCAGACGCCGTTCCAGCTCCTCCATAGAGGGCGGTGCAATAAAGATCAGCACAGCATCCGGACGCATCTTGCGGACATTAAAAGCACCAACGGGCTCAATGTCCAGTATTACATGTCCACGGGTCAGTTTCTCTTCCACCTGGGCAGCAGGTGTGCCGTAGAAATTGCTCATATGGTCATCGTATTCCAAAAATTCGTTTTTTTCGATCATATCCTGGAACTGTTCCTTGGATACGAAATAATAGTTCACGCCGTCTGTTTCGCCGGGACGGGGTTTGCGGGTGGTGGCGGAAACAGAAAACAGCAGATCATCACGCTGTGCCATGACCTTTCCCAAAACCGTGGTCTTGCCAACGCCGGAGGCACCGGAAATAATAAACAGCTTTCCTCTGCTCATGCTTTTTCCTCCTTGTCCTCCCAACGGGCTGCCAGGGTCTCCGGTGTCAGTGCAGATAAGATCACATGGTCGGTATCCATCAGGATCACCGCCTGCGTCTTGCGGCCGTAGGATGCGTCAATGAGCATTCCCCGGTCTCTCGCCTCCTGCACCACGCGCTTGATGGGAGCCGAGTCCGGTTCCACCATAGCCAGTACCCGGTGTGCGGCGATCATACTTCCAAAACCGATATTGACCAGCTTCATAACATACCTCTAATCAGCAAAATGTAACGAATGTCCACGGTATCCTTTGCGGCGCTGCCGCTTTACTCAATATTCTGGGTCTGTTCACGGATCTTTTCCAGTTCAGCTTTAATATCCACCACGATGCGCGCCAGGTTCACATCGGTGCACTTGGAGCCGATGGTATTGGCTTCCCGATTCATTTCCTGCAGCAGGAAGTCCAGCTTCCGGCCCACAGCGCCGCCACCGTCCAGCATAGTGTTCATCTGCTGCAAATGGCTGCGCAGGCGAACAGTCTCTTCGTCCACGGCTACCTTGTCGGCAAAAATGGCAGCCTCGGTAAGAATACGGCTCTCGTCAATGGCGGTGTTCTCCAGCACCTCCCGGAGCTTGTTCTCCAGGCGGGTGCGGTAATCGATCACGGTCTGAGCGTTACCCTGTTCCACCTTGCAGACCAATTCCAGAATGGTCTGACCGCGGCTGCGCAGATCCCGGTCCAACGCCTCACCCTCGGTGCAGCGCATGGCATCATAGCTGTCAAGCGCCTGTTTCATCACACCCATCAGGTCGGTGAGGAGCTGTTCCTCGTCCACCTGAGGCTTTTCCAGAACAAATACATCCGGAAGCCGGGACACGGTAGATACGCTGATGTCGTCGGCAACACCAAAGTCGGTCACCATTTGATGCATGGCATCCAGGTAACCCTTCAGAACATTCTGATTCAGGCTCACCTGTATCTCATCGCCTGCTTCGGAACGGACGGTGATAAAGACATCCACCTTACCTCTGGAAACCGACGCCTTTACCGCCTGCTTGACTGCCTCCTCACCAAAGGACAGGATCCGGGGCAGCCGTACAGAGCAGTCCAGATAACGGTTGTTCACAGAGCGAAGCTCTATTGTAAATTCCCGGCCGTTTACCGTATCCACGGCACGGCCGTAACCGGTCATGCTTTTAATCAAGGCTTTTTCCTCTTTTCCTCAGAGCCGAGTTCTCTCAGCCTGTAATGGTGTTTACGCTTTCCGTTGGAAGCATGTTATGCTTCCTCAGTCTCTGCCAGGGTGATCATCACCGTATAAGTGTTCAGTTCACCGACTCCGGCAAACTGACCGTCCAGAGTGATCTGCGCAGTATACTTATCCGTACCTGCCTTGGCATTGGACAGATCCACCACTGCAATAATATCCTCAGCGGTGATGTTCTCCATCATGGCCACAGGTCCCCGGAGCTTCACATCCAGAACCTGGGTCACCGGAATCGCCTCCATTCCCTCGGGAATGTTGGTCAGCTGGATGTTATCAACGCTGAAGCTTACTGTCCTCAAATTGGGGAACTTTACTTCCACCGTTGCCTCGGCAATACCTGTCTCATTGGTAATACCCTGGGGCAGCACGATGGCAAAGGTCATTGTGCTGTCGTTTTCAATGGTGCTCAGATCAATGGTTCCAATCTCCAAAGTATCCAGATTCTCCAAAAGGGCCTCGCTGCCGGAAATCTGAATGGTTCTGGGCTGGATATCAATGGCGCTGGTGAGCTTTGTGGCACCGCCGCCTTCAATGATATTCAGCTCCAGAGTGATCTCCTTGACCCGGTTGATCTGCAGCGTCAGATTGACCAGCTCCACATTAGTGGTGACCCACTGTGCATCCACAGGCGCACCTGCTTCGTCACACAGGGTATACACATACTCACCCACAATGGTCTGTGTCTGGTCCTGAAGGTCTACCTGGATTACCGCCTTGGCGATCTTTTCCACAACAGATTCGGGGCCGGATACTTCAACAGTCTCATAGTCCAGGAGCAGATTCTCTTTATCCGCAATCAGGCCTTCCGGAACCTGTGTTTCCATATAGTCCGGGACAACAGGGATTTGCTTGGTGATCTTGTTTTCCACCTTCAGCGTCACCATATCCGGATCACTGTTCTGCCGGGTAATAGAGCCGCTGGGAATACTGCCGGGATAAGATACCGTATAGGTCAACTCGTGGGTGCCCGGTGTAACGATGCTGGAAACATTGGCGATCACATTAATATTGGATTCGTTCAGCTGATTTAAATTGGTACGGGTGCCGGACAGGCGCATTGTTACCGTAGGCCGGTCAGATACGATCATCAGTCCACGCTCAGACAAAATGCTTTCATTCTGGAGTACCACGGGAATATCGTAATAGGTTTCCTCCGATTCAGGCTGCTCCACAGTGATGACATAGATCCAAAGGCTAAGGGCAACAACAGCGGAAATCAAGGCAAGGACGACTTTATTTTTCATGCTTTTCGTCCTCCTTTCCCTTCTTCTGGAGCTTTTGGCGAAGCTTCAGGACAAAGCTTTCTTCTTTTTCACTTTCTTCTGTGCACAGCTCATGGCGCAGCAGACGCTCCAATGTCTGGGCGGCAAGGTAGCGCTTCAGGACGCCGCCTACAGCCACAGAAATGGCGCCGGTCTCCTCAGAAACCACAACCACCACAGCATCAGAAGCCTCGCTCATACCTACTGCAGCACGGTGTCGGGTACCCAGATCCGCATGCAGACGCGTACTGTCCGACAGCGGCAGCACACAGCCGGCGGCCATTACTCTGCCCTCCTGGACGATCATTGCGCCGTCATGGAGCGCTGCCTTGGGAAAGAAAATATTCCGGATCAGCTGCTCAGATACCTGACCGTCGATCATGGTGCCGGTTTTTACATATTCTTCCAGAGAGTTATCCCGGGCAAACACGATCAGCGCACCCACCCGTTCCCTACTCATGGCTTCACATGCGTGAACGGTCTGCAGGATCACCGGAACCATTTCCTGCTCCGATTTCTGCGTTCCAAAAAACTTCTTCAGGTTCACCTTGCTGATGTGGTCGATCATCCGGCGCAGTTCCGGCTGGAACAGCACAACCACGGCAATAATACCGACTGCCAGGAACTGATTCAGAATCCAACTCAGGGTATGCAGTTTAAAAACGCCTGTCAGCCACGCGATCACAACCACAGAAACCACCACGGTGGCGATCCTTGTAGTACCGGTGGAGCGCAGAAGCGGCAGCAATTTATAGATTAAAAACGCTACGATCAGAATATCGATAAGGTCCGTAAACTGAATATTCTTAAATGTCTGAACGATGGTCTGTATATATTCCATTCGCTCACATCCCCCTTTTCGTATATCAAAAGCCAGGCATTTTTGTACGCATGGCATACCTATCCTATTATCCGTTCTATTATAGCGGATTGTAAGGCTTATGGCAATAGTAAATCATAAAAAATTTACAACTGGCCGGTGAGCTTTGCCAGTGTCTGCAACAGTTCTCCCGTTTGACCGGGTGCCGCATCATGGCCAAAACTGACGCGGACTGTACCGGTTTCCAATGTACCGGCGCTCTCGTGGGCAAGTGGTGCGCAATGAAGCCCCGCCCGGACCGCAATCCTTCGCTGGCCTAATAGCATCGCCATTTCCTCGCAGTCCATATTGGGAACAAACGAAATCGTCCCGCCTTGATATTCCCCGGAAAATACATGAAATCCCAACTTTTTCAGTCCATCTGCACAGCGTCTGACTTGGCGCTGCTGTTTAAGGAAAACATTGTCGATCCCTGCCTTTTCCAGATATCGCAGTCCTGCCCCAAGGCCGGCGATCCCCGGCACATTTAAGGTTCCGGCCTCTGCCCGGTCTGGCAGGAAATCCGGCATCTGCTGATTGCGGGATTCGCTGCCTGTGCCTCCCCGGATCAGCGGCTCGGGACTCCTGCCGCACAGCAGCAGACCCGTCCCCTGGGGGCCTAAAAGTCCCTTATGGCCGGGCATGGCAATAAAGTCCGCCCCCAGCTTTTGAAGCTTCACCGGCAAGCTTCCTGCCGACTGCGCGGCATCCACGATAAACGGAACACGGTACTGTCTGCACAGCATCGCCAGCTCTTCCACCGGCAGGATGTACCCAAAAACATTGGATACATGGGTAAACACCGCAGCGTCCGCCCCCTTTTTCAGTGCGGCTTCAAACTGTTCCAGTGTATCCGCCGGGTCAAAAAGTTTGCATCCGGCGACGGTGACCCTGGCTTTCAGCCCATGGAGCGGACGGGTCACAGCATTGTGTTCAAATCCGGAGATTATTGCTCTGCCTCCCGGTTTTACCAAAGTACAAATTGCCATATTCAGTCCGTGGGTACAGTTGGATGTGAAAACCACCTGCTCCGGCTGGCAGTCAAACAGCCCCGCCGCCTGTTCCCGACACCGCAGCACCGTCCGGGCGGCTGCCATAGCCGCCGGATGTCCGCCTCTTCCGGGATTGGCGCAGGTCTCCAGGGCGCAGGCCATGGCGTCATAAACGCATTGCGGTTTTTGGAACGAAGTTGCCCCGTGGTCCAGATAGATCATAGGTACATTTCCTCGACTTTGCCGTCGTCTCGGGTTCCATAGACCTTGCGAAATGGTACTTTTCCGGTACGCAGCAGCTCCACCGCAGCCAGAACATCCCGGCACCGCAGGCGCAGACTGTACCCGCAACCCTGTTCCTCCATCCACCGTTGCGTCCGCTGTATACTGCACTCCAGTCCTGCCTGTTTCAACAGTCCCTCGCCGCGCTGGGCAGGGGTGACGGACCGGAAGGTGATCATACAAAACTTCATAATAAAACCATCCCGGGCTACCCTATGCCCGGGAGGGTCGTTTTGTTCAGATTTTTGTTTCTTCCAGCAGACACACCGCATGGCAGGCCATGCCCAGTCCTTCGCCGGTAAAACCCAGCTTTTCTTCCGTAGTGGCTTTCACATTAATGTGGTTTACCTCCACACCCAGATCATGGGCAATATTTGCTATCATCCGGGGAATGTAATCCTTCAGCTTGGGCTTCTGGGCGATCATGGTCACATCCACATTTCCTACCCGGTATCCAGCCGCATCCAGCTTTTCCTTCACCGTGCGCAGCAGTACCCGGGAATCCGCGCCTTTATAGGCAGGATCGGTATCCGGGAAATGGTAGCCAATATCCCGCAGACCGGCAGCACCCAGAAGGGCATCCATTACAGCGTGGAGCAGCACATCCGCATCGGAATGGCCGTCAAGACCCAGTTCATAAGGGATACTTTCGCCGCCCAATATCAGTTCCCTTCCGGGAACCAGCCGGTGTACATCATATCCGTGTCCGATCCTCATACCATTTCCTCCAAAAGCAGCTGCGCGATCTTCAGGTCCATGGGCGTTGTGACCTTGATGTTCCGCTCGTCGCCTTCCACCATTTTCACCTTCATACCCATCAGCTCCACAGCGGAACAGTCGTCTGTGATCTGTGTACCCTCCTGCCTTACCTTTTTCAGTGCCCCCCGCAGCAGGTCGAAATCAAAGACCTGAGGGGTCTGTACTGCCTGTAGGTGGCTTCTGTCCGGCGTGGCAACTACCAGTCCTCCGGCGACCTCCTTAACGGTATCCTTCACTGGCACAGCGGGAGCAGCAGCACCGTAAGAATTGGCCGCCCGCACTACCCGGTCGATGACCTGCCAGGTCACTAAGGGTCTGGCGCCATCCTGAATGGCTGCCAGCTTTACCTTGGAAGACAGAGCGTTCATTCCAAGGCTGACCGACTCCGGACGGTCCTTGCCACCGGCTACCACAGCCGTTACCTTGTCAAAATTCTTGCAAAGACCCATGACGGTGGTTAGCAGGTCGGGGCGGGTCACCACCACGATCTCCCGGATGGCATCGCATTCCTGAAAAGTGCGGACGGTTCTGACGATCATGGGCTCACCCCCAAGCTCTGCCATCACCTTGTCGATTCCTTCCATGCGGGAGGCATTACCGGCCGCCACGATCACAGCGCCGCAGTATTTCAGCTTCAGCATCTTGCGGCCAAGCTTTGTCCATTTGGAAATATCCATACTTACAGCTCCTTGACGAGTTTCTTAAAGTAGTTGCCGCGCTCCATGAAATTTTTAAACTGGTCAAATGCGGCGCTGGCAGGACTCATCAGCACCACATCGCCGCTTTCCGCTGCCTGAGCGGACTTATAAACTGCATCGGTAAAGTCTTTGCACACCACGATCTCCGGAGAACCGGGGATGTATTCCGGGGATTTTTCCACAGCTTCTTTGATCTGACCGCCGGTGGCACCGCCCAAAAACAGCTTCTTGACGTGCTTACAGATGTAGGGGCCCAGGACATCATAGGGAATATGCTTGTCGTAGCCGCCGGCAATGAGCAGCACCTTTTCCGGAAAGCTCAAAAGGCCGGCAATGGTACGGGAGGGAGAAGACGCGATGGAATCGTTATAGAACCGCACACCATCCTTCACGCGTACCAGCTCGATACGGTGCTCCACACCGCCGAAATTCTTAGCAACATAACGGACGGTCTCATCCTCCACAAGGCCCTCCACAGCCGCTATGGCTGCCATGTAGTTTTCAATATTATGGACACCGGGCAGAAGAATATCCGCTGTGCTCAGAACCTCCGTGTCACCACGGCAGATCACGCCGTCCCTGACCCAGACATAGCCTGTTCCCTGACGGGAGAATTTTCTGGTGGCGCCGTTGCCGGCAAAGCTGTCGGTGATGGCGTTGTCAGCATTGAGGATCAGCACATCGTCCTGATTCTGGAACTTGAAAATGTTTTTCTTGGCCTCCACATACTCATCCATATCCTTATGGACATCCAGATGGTTGGGTGCCAGATTGGTGATCACGGCAATATGGGGGCTGCGGGTCATATCCATCAGCTGGAAGGAGCTGAGCTCCACCACAGCGAAGTCTGCCTCTTTCATCTGCCGGCACAAAGGAAGCAGGGGCGTGCCGATATTACCCCCCAGCCACACGGTCTTACCTGCGGCCTTCAGCATTTCGGAGATGAGGGTGGTGGTGGTTGTCTTGCCGTCAGAGCCGGTGACCGCCAGCAGCGTGCAGGGGCAAAGTTCAAAGAACACTTCCATCTCGCTGGTGACCTGCGCGCCCTTTTCCCGCAGCTGACGCAGGGCGGGAATGTCCGGATGCATACCGGGGGTGCGAAACACGATGTCTGCCGTAAGGCCGTCCAGATATGTATCTCCTACCTGCAATGTGCAGCCCTGCTGCTCCAGCTCCAGAACCTCGGCATCCAGCTTCTCTCTGGGAGTGCGGTCGCAGCCGATGACGGTACAGCCGTAGGACAGCAGCAGCCGTACCAGCGGGCGGTTACTGACACCCAGGCCCAGTACCACGATCTTCTTCCTTTGCAGGGAAGTAAAATATCGGTCAAATGCAGTGTTCATGATCATTCCTCTTTTCCGGTTTCTTGCTTATAGTATATCCTCTTGGAAAAGAATTTGCAAGATATTTGACAACGCTCCTGTCTTGGGTTACAATATTTTCGCGACCAGGTTGGACAGCCGCGGCCGGGTGCCGAAAGGCCCCGGGTGAGGAAAGTCCGGGCTCCACAGGGTAAGGATAACGGGTAACGCCCGCCGGGGGTGACCCCAGGACAAGTGCAACAGAGATATGTAGCCGGTTACCGGTCATAGTGAAAAAGTGCGGTAAGAGCGCACTCGCCTCATGG
>JAZUMW010000019.1:0-3205 GCA_045603825.1 Faecousia sp. | reverse complement strand
TTTTTTGAAGTGTATTGATAATAATGATACGGTTTCAAATAGTTTCATTTGGTTTCACTCAAAAAATGAAACTATTAAACGGGAAGTGAAACTCTCTTTTTAGATTGAAACCATGCTAATCAGCTTGTCAAATTGGAATTTGGCGGCGAGTCGCCGCTGACAATACATGCATGGTGCAGTGCGTTTCGTTACCGCCCTGGCCCACTCGGTATCGTTACTGCGGAAGTATTAGACATATTGGAATTTATCAATTAGATATGGCTTTGAAAATCTCCAAAATCAAATACTCCATTTCCTTGTTGTAATTTATTCTGTTGATACAATCCATTAAATGCATTTGCTATATCATCAACGAAATCAGTACAAATATTTAATTGGTGATGTGCAGGTAAAATCTTTTTTACAACAAGATTTTTGATTTTATTCACTGACTGCATAAAGGCAAACGGGTCGGTTGTCGGATAAAAGGCATCAAGACATCCCTTATATATCAAATCTCCTGAAAATAAATAGCCTTTTTCTTCTTCATAAAAGCAACAATGTCCTGGGGAATGCCCTGGTGTATGAATGACCTTCAATTTTCTGTTTCCAAAATGTATAATATCCCCATCATGCATTATGGATGTAGGATGCCCTTGAAAAACATTATAGTTCTCAATTTCAAAATCATTTGGAAAATCACATGGTTTTAGTACAAGATTTTTCTTCACTATTTGAAGCGGTATTGGAAATTTTTCAGAGAGCCACTTCACTTCATTTTCATGAACCGCCATATCCTTGAAATACTTATGACCACCGATGTGGTCCCAATGGACATGTGTAGTTATAACCAGAATAGGCAAAGAAGTTATATTTTCCACAACACTTTTGATATTTGCTACACCTAAACCTGTATCAATCAAAATAGCCATTTTGGTGCCAAGCAGTAAATAACAATGTGTTTCTTCCCAATGTTTATATTCACTTATAACAAATGTATTAACATCTATTTTTTCAACACTAAACCAATCTTTCATACTGCCTCACAAATTCAAGTTTGTCGAATAGATTATATTATATAGCTGTGTAAATATCAACCAATACAGAAAACGCACGATGGTTTCGTATCAAAACCATCGTGCTAATTTGGTGCGGGCATGGGGATTTGAACCCCAACGCATCGCTGCACAAGAACCTAAATCTTGCATGTCTGCCAGTTCCATCATGCCCGCGTTTTGCTTATTTTATCACGGGGTGACGGCCTTGTCAATCGAAAGGAATACCCGGCGCCGTGATAAAAATTATCTCCCTTTTTCACAAATGTTCTTGACTTTCCCCATCCTCCCCAGTAAAATAGATTCGGTATAGTGTACGCTGAGAGAGTATGGCTTTATACTCCTGCGTTTCATTTTTATCCGGCATCTGACCATGCCGGGGCTTGGGATTTGCGCCTCATGGCGTTCGTTTAATATTTTTATATAAAACAACTTAACAACATGGGGCTCATTGTGCCCACCCCCTTTTGGCGATGCCTATTCTATTAAAGGAGGTGCGTACGAGAATTATGGGTCTGACACCGATTCAAATTATTCTGATCGTCGTTGGTGCTGTGGTGTGTCTTGCATTGGGCTTTGCTTTTGGTATTGCCTACCGCAAGAAGGTCGCTGAGCGCGAGATCGGCTCTGCAGAAGCCGAGGCCACCCGCCTGATCAACGAAGCAATCCGCAGCGGCGAGAACCGCAAGAAAGAAATGCTTCTGGAAGCCAAGGACGAAATCCATAAATCCCGCACAGAGTACGAAAAAGAAGTCAAAGAGCGCCGCGCCGAGCTGAGTAAGCAGGAGCGCCGCCTGCAGCAGAAGGAAGAATCCCTGGACAAGAAAACCGATGCCTTCGAGCGCAAGGAGGAGGATCTGGCCCGCCGTATGGTAGAGGTTGCCGCCGCCAAGGCTGAGGCTGAGGAAGTCAAAAAGCAGCATCTGGCCACTTTAGAGCAGATCTCCGGCTTGACCCAGGAGCAGGCAAAGCAGTACCTGCTGCAAAGCGTGGAGGAGGAAGTCCGCCACGACACCGCAATGAAGATCAAAGAGATCGAGCAGCAGCTGAAGGACGAGGCTGACGAAAAGGCACGGGAGATCCTGTCCATCGCCATCCAGCGCTGCGCTGCCGATCACGCCGCAGAAGCAACGGTTTCCGTTGTCCCCCTGCCTACCGACGAAATGAAGGGCCGCATCATCGGTCGTGAGGGTCGGAACATCCGCACCCTGGAAACCATCACCGGTGTGGACCTGATCATTGATGACACCCCCGAAGCCATCACCGTCAGCAGCTTCGATCCCGTTCGCCGGGAGGTTGCCCGACTGGCTCTGGAGAAGCTCATTACCGACGGCCGTATCCATCCCACCCGCATTGAGGACATGGTGGAGAAGGCCCGCAAAGAAGTGGACCGCACCATCCGCGAGGAAGGCGAGCGCGCCTGTTATGAGACCGGCGTTCACGGTCTGAACCCCGAGCTGATCAAGATCCTGGGCCGTCAGAAGTACCGTACTTCCTACGGCCAGAATGTTCTGAACCACTCCATCGAGGTATCACACATCGCAGGTCTTATGGCCTCCGAGCTGGGTGTGGATGTGACCCTGGCAAAGCGTGCAGGTCTGCTGCATGACCTGGGCAAGTCCATCGATCACGAGGTGGAAGGCAGCCATGTACAGCTGGGTGCCGATCTGGTTCGCAAGTACAAGGAAAACCCCGTCATCGTCAATGCTGTTGAGGCACACCACGGTGATGTGGAGCCCAAGACCGTTATTGCCGTTCTGGTGCAGGCTGCCGACGCTGTGTCCGCCGCCCGTCCCGGCGCCCGCCGTGAGAATGTGGAGAACTACATCCGCCGGCTGCAGAAGCTGGAGGAGCTCACCGGTTCTTATCCCGGCGTGGACAAGGCTTACGCCATCCAGGCAGGCCGCGAAGTCCGTATCATGGTCAAGCCCGAGGAGGTCTCCGAGGACAACATGATCATCCTGGCACGGGACATCGCCAAGAAGCTGGAAGCCGAGCTGGAATACCCCGGCCAGATCAAGGTCAATGTCATCCGCGAGACCAAGGCTGTGGAGTACGCAAAATAAAAATCACACCCCAAGGAAATTCCTTGGGGTGTTTTTTTAGAATATGGCGACGATCCGGTCAATGCCCTTTTGCAGCCGCTCCGGGCCGATGCCGGCTCTTGCAAG
>JAZUMW010000018.1:0-9073 GCA_045603825.1 Faecousia sp. | reverse complement strand
TTATCCATCTGGATCCAGCCGATCTGCTGGTAGGGATTAGCAGACTGGTCGATGCTGCAGCCATTGTCCGTTACCAGAAAGTAGGCAAGCGGCGTGGTGGCAGGCAGGTCGGTGTTCACCTGGATCAGGTTATTGGTGCCGTAGCGGTACTCGAAGCCGAGTGTACCCTCCTGAGGCTCCTCAGGCTCAGGAATTTCACTGACAGCGGTCCAGGAAGAGCCGTCCCACATTGCATTGAAGGTGGATTTGACCTTTACGGCAGCGGTATCGTTGTAGATGATCGCGCCTTCCATAATGGTTACCACTTTCCCCTTATGATTCAGCTTTTCCAGGCCGATGGTGGTGGAATTCAGGTAACCGTTGAAGGAGGGATCTTCCACCTCTGCACCCTGCAGCAGGACTGTTCCCTCGAAACCGATGGGCGTGCTGTCGGCAGGTGCACCGAAATCGTAGATGTCGGGGAATTGCACCAGGCTATCCATTGTAAAGCCGGGTGTCAGGGTCACATTGGCCATCAGTTCACGGGTCGTGCCGTCAGCCAATGTTACATACTGGGTTTCAGGGATCTCCGGAATTTCGGAAACAGCACTCCAGCTGCTGCCGTTCCACTTGGCGTTGAAGGTCTTGGTCACCACCACGGCAGAATCGCCATAATAGATCACAGAATCCTTCAGAATTGTAAGTACACAGCCCTGGTGAGGTACCTTCAATGCGATGGTGGTATTGGAGGGGTAACCCACGAACAGAGGAGAATGTACCAGTTCACCATCCAGCATCACGGTGCCTTCGAAGCCCAGGGGCGTATCGCTGGCGCTGACGCCGAAATCATTGACATTCAGGAACTGAACAACGCCGTTGGCGGTATAGCCGGGCTCCAGCTCCACCTTGTTCTGCACGGTCTTGACAGAGCCGTCTGCCAGGGTGACATATTCCGTGGCGGGTGCTGCGGGGATCTCCGCGACAGCGACCCAGCTGCTGCCGTTCCACTTGGCGTTGAAGGTTTCCTCAACCTTCACGGCAATACCGCCATAATAGATGACAGACCCCTTCATAATGGTCAGGACCTTGCCGGCATGGGGCACCTTGAAGCAAATGGTATCCGTGTTGGGATAACCCACCACCGTTACCGCACTGCTCTGCAGCTGCTTACCGTCCAGCAGGACCGTGCCGGAGAAATTCAGCGGCGTATCATCACGGCTCACATTGTAATTGAAGAATGTGACAAACTGGACCACATCCTTGTTGGTGTAACCGGGGATGAGCTTGCGGGTACCGGCGCACATCATGCTCTGGCCGTCCACCGAGATGGCATAATAGGTGTTTTTCAGGGAAATATCCTTGAAGGTAACGGAAACGCCGGAATTGACATTGGTAAAGGTACCGTTGGGTCCGAAGATCAGCTGAATACCCTCCAGCTTTCCTGCGTACGCAGAGATGTCGATCTCAAACTCGCAGAACTTGCCGGTATTGCTTTCATCCAGCTTGATCACGCCCAACTGCTTGCCGGTGTAGTCATAAACACGGATCTGACCGTATTCACTGCCGGCAACATTCATATTCAGCACCAGGGTGGTGTTGCTGCCCTTTTCCTGTGCCTCAGGGAACTGGAAGCGGATGCCGGAAACCACGCCCCAGGCACCGGTGGCAATATCCATCTGCAGGCCTTCGCCGGTCATGGTGCCGGTGTAGGACTTGGGTCTGTAGCCGTTGTGCTCTGCATCGGTACTGAAGTCCAGCCGATCATTAAACAGCTCTGCATACAGCGGATCGTCAAACTTTGCGATGCTGTCGCCCGCATCCAGGCCATACACGCCGGTGACTGTCTGAGAATCCAGCGTGCGCACGCCGTCACCCATGGGGGTCACACGGATATAGCCCTTCTCACCGGGCAAGGTGATGCTTGTCTCGGCAAGGATCATTTCTTCACCGTTGAGAACGACCCGATAACCGGTAGCGCCCTCTACTGCTGTCCAGGAAGCCTGATCGCCGTCGATGGTCAGCGTGGTATCCGGCAGGAACTCCGCAATGGAAATGCTGTCGATGTACAGCGTCATATCATTGAAGAATCCGGCCTCTCTGTGGAAGCACAGCTGGATAGAATCCGCAGGATCGCCGCCTTCATAGAAGGTGGTATCGGGATTATAAGTCGCATTGGGGTACATGCCGATATTCTCGACAGAAGCGGCCTCCAGATAGAAGGTCATCCACTTACCGGTCTCCAGGCCGGTGATACCGGCGGTAAACGCTCTTGTAGTGGAGTCCTCGGTACGGAATTCCACATTGTTGCCGCCAAAGAGGAAGTTGTCTCGCAGGTGCTCGCCTTCCACATAAATGCGGACAGCCAAATACTTCCCTGCCAAGTCCTCTTTGGTGAAGGTCTTGGGAAGACGCAGGCGAATGGTATTGTTGCCATATCCGGCAGCATTGTTGAAGCCCATGTCGATCTTCAGAACGCCCTGTGCGCCCTCAAATTCTTCCAGGAAGCTGTCAGAATAATCGTTGTCGATCTTGTAATACTGGTTGGCGTCGCCACCCTCCACCAGATTGCAATAGCCTTCCTCGGAATAATCGGCCAGAATGCCGTCAGGCAGTTCCTGTTCCGGCTTCCAGGTCCGATCCTTCACCTTCCACTGACAGGCCACGGTGGTGGTATTGCCGTAGCAGTCCGTAGCAGTCAGTTCATAGACAAAGGTACCAAAGGAATCAATCTCGTAGGAGTTATTGATCTTACGGAAGGGATGCTCCTTAAAATCCGCATCCCCTTCGCCCTTAAACTTCAGGATCTGCTCCAGCTCGATACCCGCAGCGGAGGATGCGTCCTCCAGTGAGTAAAGGGGAAGCTTATTGATGCTTTCCTCAGTAATATCCTGCAGGAACAAGCCGTTGGGGATCTCCATAAACTCCACCACAGGAGCTGTCGTATCCACCACACTGAAGGAAACGGTCTTGCTGACGCTGTCATCCTCGCCATAGGTATAGATGATCTGGTAATCGCCGGGCTTCAGCTCGAAGGCGGCATATTCATCTGTTAATTCAGACTGATCCGCCAGATCAATGACCTTATACAGCACATCGTAGGAGACGACATTACCCTGCCGGTCTGCGATATGACCTACCGGGAACTGGATCTTGCCGCCGGTATATTCGATTATATCGCCCTCAGCAAGGTCCCCTTCTAAGGCGATGGTATACTTTGAGCCGCCGCAGGCCGCACAAACCAAAAGCACACTTGTCAGCAAAAGCAGCAAAAGCACTCTTTTTGTAAAGGAAATCAAATTTACCTTTTTCATTGTGTACTCCTTTTATTATAGAGTAGTAGTTTTTATCGTCCCTCTCCAAGGACTTGTACTACACTTTAAGGGAAGCTTTTACTGGTTCTGTTGGATCAGGAACTGCTCCACACGGTCCTTCCAGGTGCCCACAAAGGCATTGAGGGTGCTCTCATAGATCTGGTCAGCCCCCAGCGCCTGGCCGGTATACAGATTTTCAGACAGCGTACCGCCGCTGACGGTGGTGTCCTTGTACCAGTTCATGCCGACGAAAATGGAGATGGGCTTGTCAAATTTGGCGATATCCACGATCACCGCATCCTCGAGCGCAGCATACACACTCTGGGTGAAGGGGGATACAGAGAAGCCCAGGGCTTCCTCAGTGGGGACGTAGCCGTAATTCAGAACAGGCAGGCCGTTACAGTTCTGGGCTGCAACGAGCTGTGCACGGTCAGAAGTCAAGTAAGCCAGGAAATCCTTAATGATCTCCTTATGATTTGCGTTCTTGGTAACCACAAATTCACGGCAGACAAGCTCGCCCACCATATTCCGGGCTTCCCGCACGATGGCAACGTCCTCTTCGGTAACACCGGCAGGAAGCTCTGCGGAAGCACCATCCACATAATCCACCACGGCAGACAGGGTAGCATCGTCGGAAATGCTGGGTGTTCTGCTGGTAATGGCACTGATGACGGGCATCTTCATGATCCGGATATCCTGCTCGGGAACGATACCGTCCGCCACATAGCCGGACATTTCCTTTTCAGCCATAGCGCCGTTGTAGTAGAACGCAATGGGATAATCTGCCGCGCCACGGAAGCCGCCCTGGCTCAGCAGGAACTGGGCATCCAGGAAGCTCAGGCTCTCGGACTTGGCGTGGATAAATTCCGCGCCGCCCCTGCCCTGGCAAAGGGTCTGTGCGACCTTGTAGGTCTCCTCAATGGCAAATCTGTTGTCTACGATATGCTGGGGATAATCCTTGGCCAGCTCATAGGTGCCGTTGTTGTTATACAGGCAGTTGTAATAGTTGCTCCAGCCCTCCATACCGAGTGCCTGGGCAAACCAAACCTCGTAGCAGTAACGCAGGTAATCCGCGCCGCCGGTAGTATCCTGGCCGGCAAAGGCGGTCAAAAATACATTGTTGTCAAAGAGCGTCTGACCCATTGCGAAGAATTCCTCGGTGGTGTTGGGCAGCTTCCAGTTGCCCTCTCCCAGCGTTGCATCCAGAAGGGTCTTATTGTAGGTCCAGTTCCAGCCCATCATGTTGGTGGCCGGCATCTGGTAGAGCTTGCCGTCCTCCATGTAATAGTCGATCCACTTCTGATCGATCTTATCACGGACCTTCACACCGGCCTCGCCGGGAACTTCCGTATCCAGCCAATCGGTCAGATCTTCCAGCACATCGTTCCGGTTGAACATGTCCACCTCGATATAGTAAAAATCGTAGGTGCCGGTTTGTGCACTGATCTTTTCACGGGTAACCTCGTTGTCCGTGCTGGCCTTAAAGGAGATATAGACCTCTGTATTCACATTCTCCATATAGTCCGCGGCCACCGCACGGAGCCAATCAATGCCGAAGCCGCCTTCGTAATAGCAAAGGGTCACCGTCTTCGGACGATCGGAATATTGATCGAGCTGCGCCTGCTCGTCATCGTCACCTGCGGAAGATCCGTTTCCCCCACAAGCGCAAAGGCTCAGCAGCATCAGCACTGCCAAAAGTAAACAAAGAATTTTTTTCATTTTTGCACCCCTTTTTATATTAAGCCGCCCCGCTCCGGCAGAGCGGCTTTATGTTAAACACCTCTTGTCAACGCTGCTTAACCTTTGATACCGCCGGAAAGCTGAATATCCATCAGTTTCTTCTGGAAGATCGCAAACAGTACCACCGTCGGAATAATGCACAGCAGAATCGCGGCAAAGTATGCCGGATAGCGGCGCATACCCTCCGCGGTAATGACGATGCTTCGGAAGTGGTACAGGCCGGTGGACAGCGTGGGAAGCTCCGGATAGTACACAAGGGAGTTTTCCACATTCGCCCATCCAACAATAAAGTCCGAGAGGATCAATGCTGTCATAGGCGAAATAACCTGGGGCAGCATGATTTTGAAAAACACGGTGAAGTGACCGGCGCCGTCCATAAACGCCGCTTCCGCATAGGCCCAATCCAGATTCTTGAAGCAGCCGTACATAATAATAAAGGTTGCTCCGATGGTAGCGGCATTGACAAAAATGAACATCCAGGAGTTGTAGCCGCCCATCTTGGAAATGAACTTGAGCTGGCTGGGCATGGAGCCCACGATCGGGATCATCATGGTGATCAGCGCAAACCAATACAGGAATTTTCTGCCCTTAAACTCATATTTTGCGCAAACATAGGCGCCACAGGAGGAAAGAAACACATTTAAGATCGCACTGCCACCGGCGAACCACAGGGAATTCAGGATCATTTCGGGGACACCGTTTCCCTCGTGCTTCAGGTTGTTCCAGGCATCTACATAATTCCCCAGCTTGACGCCCTCCTTGGGGAAGGGGAAGATGCTCAGATAATATTCCTTATAGTTTGAAACAGAGGCAAAGGCAGCATACACATAGGGGATCAGCAGGCAGACCGTGTATACCAAAAACACGGCCGATACGATCCAACCCAAAACGCCCAGCTTGCACTTTTCTCTGCCAAGCCTGTTCTTGTTCTGTCGTTTGGTCATCAATATGTCACCTCCGGATCCACTTTGTTGATAATATATCTGCTGATGAGCAGGATCGGCACGCCCAGGGCCGTGAACACAAGACCGATCGCAGCCGGGTAGTTGAAGGAGTCACCCATGACCTGTGCGAACAGCCAGTAGCCCAGTGTTGTGGTATCCGCAGCGCCCTGGGTCAGATACAGAATGGGACCGCTGGCGGCAAACACACCGCAAAGGCTCATCAGGAAGAATGTTGCGAAAGTACCGAAGGTCATCGGGAACACGATGGACCAGAATTCCCGCCAGGTGCTGCAGCCGTCCAAGCTGCCCGCCTCCAGGATCTCCTTGGGAATACGGTTCATCGCACCTAAAAAGATCAGGTATGTGGTACCAATACCGCTGAGGAATACATACAGGACGATCGTATTGGTTGCCGTCTCCGGCCGGGACAACAGATCGCTGTACTGGATGCCGAACAGATTGTTCACAATCTGCCAGGCAGGACCGCCTACACGGATCAACTCCATAAAAATTGCAGTAGTAATAACCGGAGCAATCAAAGAAGACAGGTAAAATGTAAACCGGAAGATCTTGTGGCCGGGAACCTTCTTATACAGGAAATAAGCCACCGCATAGCACAAAAACTGCTGGATGAGGCCAACAAAAAAGTAGATCAGGGTGTTTCTCAGCGCCAGCGCCAAAATACCGTTATCCTTCATGTCCTGATAGAACATTTTGAAGTTGCGCAGGGTAAAGGGCGCCTGGAACGGCTCACCGTCGGAAAAAGCAAGCAGAATCGAATACCCGTTTACGGCAAAATACTTAAAAATGCCATACAGCGCCGGGATCACCATGATGATGATAAACAGATATCTGCTAAGCTTTGTTTTGAAAGACGCGTTTAATTTTTTCATTGTTCGTCCTTCTTTCTTATGCGGGGATAATAAACGCTGCCTCGCCACAATCCAAAGTTACCCGAAGGACGCCGTCCACCAGGTTGACCTGCTGTGTTCCCTCCTCCGTATATACCAAAGCGGTGGTGCAATCGGAGAAGGTCAGGGTGATGATATTGGTCAGGTTCAGATCGGGCGCAGTATAGTTGACCACCATATAGCCATCCTGTCCGTCCTGCTCAAAGCAACCGACAATGGCATCATACCGGCTGTCCACGCTCTTGAGCACATTGGCCTCGTCGATCACATAATCGCTGACGACCTCAAAGATGTTCTCCACGCCGCTCTCATCGCCGTGGTTGACCATCATACCGTACCAGTCAAATGCGCACACCACCCGCTGGAAGGGCAGCGCCCGCTGGTTGGCTTCCAGAACATAGTCATAAATTCTGGGATTGCCTTCCATATCGATCACGCCAAACAGGCCGATGCCATCCATGCTTCTGTAGCAGAAGTATTCAAACATCCGTGCGCCGCCGGCCATGCCGGTGTACATCTGGAATGTAATGTCGTCGGAAGAGGTAATGTCCCGCAGCTTCAGATTCACATCCTGGAAGGTCTGCAGACAAATACCCATGGTGGCTTTTTCGTCCTCAGCCGCTGCTGCGTTATATTCCTTCGTCGCATGGGAAAGCACCAAAACATCGTGGAGGAAGGTCTCCTTGATCACACCGCCGCCGTCAGGCAGGGGGTAATGGTCCATGCAGATGCTTCTGCCGCCGCCGTCCAGCTTCTTGAGAACCGTTTCCACATAAGCGTCGATGAAGTCCTCATAAGTCGTTCCGCTGGGATAGTGGTCAAGGGAGGTGCAGGGTACATGGTTTACATGCCAAAACGCGTCCGGGTAGTATGTATTCTTCCACTCGATCAGCGTATCCAGCTGATCGAATGCCGGATGGAGATCCTCTCTGTCTGCCGTGGAGGGGTCGTCCTGCTTGGTGATCTGGAAAGGCTCGTCCATCATATAAAAGCCGGTCACGGAAGAATAGGCTGCGAAATCGTCCGTAATATCTCTGGGCTCCAGGGTATACTGATAGCCGTAGTTGCTGCCGGACTTTGGTTCTTCGATCTGGAAATATTCGGGGTCATTCTGCATGTTGCGGATCCAAATCTCAAAGCCCTGCTCGCTCAGAAGCTCGATGGCCTTCTTATAATCCTCATGCAGCGTTCCTTCGTAGACCATCGGAGTATGGTCTTCCGTCAGGAACCAATGGGTAAAGCCCAGATCCTTGTAGAGCTTGACCGCATCCTCATCAAAGGGGTTGGGCGGCATATCCGCTACCAGGATCATTATTTCATCCGTTTCGTAATCCGCAGGATTCAGTACGACCTCAGACTGCTTCCCGGAAGAAGCGCCGCAGCCGGACAGGAGGCTCACCAGCAGCACAGCCGCCAGGAGCAAGCTTAACATTCTTTTCATATGTATCCTCCCTTTGAGTTGTATATCTATGCGATCAACGCAATTTGCTTTTTAAGCGCCAACGCTTTCCAGGGTCCACTGTCCGGCATCTAAGGAAAAGCTGAAGCAGCCGGTTTCGTCAGGCTTGTAGCTTTCTCCCGTCTGCCCATTCTTCAGCCGTTTGCACGCCGCCGGGAAATAACATTTTGCTGTCAGCCCCGCAGGTACGACGATCTGAAGCTGATAGCCGTCGCCATTGTGCATCCAGCTGACAGAAGCCTCTCCAAATGCGGTTTTTTTCCGTGCCCTTGCCCAGGCAAGGCGATCCATAAAGTAAGGCTTAATATGGATCTCCCTCCGGTAAAGTTCACCCAGATCCAGGCCCGCCACTCTTTCATGAAGCCAGGCAACAACGGAGCCGTACATGGGATGGCAGTGAGACAGGTCTCCCCCACCCTTTACAAGACGGCTGTTTTTGGGCTCACCGAAATAGTAATCCGGCCACTTTTTGCTCCAATGCTCGGAAAACGTACTGTCTCCATCCATCAGAACACAGTAAGAAGGATAGGTTTTTGCGGTCATCAGCTCCCAGGCAATATCCCGCAAGCCGTTGTCCGTCAGGTAATCGATCAGTACCGGGGTCAGCACAATGCCCGTATCCAGATGGTAATCGGTTTCTACGGTGTAATGGTGGCAAAGCTTTGCCTTCATAGGCTCTTTGTAAGCCTCCGGCACAATATTTTCTGCCAGCGCCAGCATATTTTCGCC
>JAZUMW010000017.1:0-2330 GCA_045603825.1 Faecousia sp. | reverse complement strand
CCTGATGGGTGAGCTGGAGCCGGACGAAGGCTCTATCAAATGGGGTATCTCCACCTCCCAGAGCTACCTGCCCAAGGATAACACTGCCTACTTTGAGGGCAATAAAATGGAGCTGGTGGATTGGCTGCGGCAGTACTCCGTAAAAAAGGACGATGTGTATCTTCGTGGTTTCTTAGGCCGCATGCTCTTCTCCGGTGAGGATGCCTTTAAGCCCGTGGATGTGCTTTCCGGCGGTGAAAAGGTACGCTGCATGCTCTCCAAGATGATGCTCAGCGGTGCCAATGTGGTGCTGCTGGATCAGCCCACCAACCACCTGGACATGGAATCCATCCAAGCTGTCAACAAAGGTCTGGAAGCTTTCAACGGCGTTGTGCTGCTGGCTTCCCATGACCATGAAATGCTGACCTCCGTATGTAACCGTGTCATTGCCTTCCAGCCCGACGGCACCATCGTTGACCGTTACGGCACCTATGACGACTATCTGGAATGGCTGGCACAGCAGAAAGGAAACGTATAATGGAAAAGATCTTAGATATTATTTCTTCCAAAATGCAGCAGGCCTTTGCCGATGCAGGCTTCGATGCATCCTACGGCAGAGTGACGGTCTCCAACCGCCCTGACCTGTGTGAATATCAGTGCAACGGCGCTTTGGCTGCTGCCAAGGTTTACAAGTGCGCCCCCATTCAGATTGCAAATGCGGTAGCTGAAAAGCTGTGCGCTGAAGATTTCTCCATGATCGATGCGGTCATGCCCGGCTTCATCAACCTGAAGCTGTCCGATGCTTTCCTGCGCAATTATCTGGAAGGTATGCGCACTGCTGAGGATTTCGGTGTGCAGAAGATTGGTTCCAGCAAGACCATCGTGGTGGACTACGGCGGAGCAAACGTGGCAAAGCCTCTGCACATCGGTCACCTGCGTCCCGCCATTATCGGCGAAGCGCTGAAGCGGCTGCACAAATTCATGGGCTACAACACCATCGGCGACATCCACATGGGCGACTGGGGTCTGCAGATGGGTCTGATCATCGCAGAGCTGCAAGAGCGTCAGCCCGACCTTCCCTACTTCGATCCCGATTTCACCGGCGAATACCCCGCCGAATCTCCCTTCACCCTGTCTGAGTTGGAAGAGCTGTATCCAACTGCTTCCTCCAAGAAGTCTGATCCCGTTTTTGCTGAGAAGGCGCATATTGCAACCTACGAGCTGCAGCAAGGTCGCCGGGGTTACCGTGCCATCTGGGATCACATCATGGGTGTTTCTCTTCCCGACCTGCACCGGATCTACGATACCCTGGATGTCCACTTTGAGAAGTGGCTGGGCGAAAGCGATGCCGATCCCTACATTCCCAGCATGATTGAGGATCTGAAGGTAAGAGGTTTTGCCGTTCAGTCTGAGGGTGCGTGGGTCATTCCTGTTGCCGAGGAGGGCGATAAAAAGGAAGTGCCCCCCTGCATTCTGGTAAAGAGTGACGGCTCTGCCATCTATGCCACCACTGATCTCGCCACCATGGTGCAGCGTATGCAGGACTGGAATCCCGACAAAATGCTCTATGTCACCGACAAACGGCAGAATCTACACTTTGAGCAGATCTTCCGGGCTGCTAAAAAGAGCGGCATCATCCATGCCGACACCCAAATGGAGCATGTAGGCCACGGCACCATGAACGGCAAAGACGGAAAGCCCTTCAAGACCCGTGACGGCGGTGTGCTGCGTCTGGAGCAGCTGATCTCCGACATGACCGACTTTGTCCGGGGTAAGGTGGTTGAAAACCAGATCGTATCCAGCGATGAAGTGGAAGAGACCACCGCAAAGATTGCTCTGGCTGCCCTGAAGTACGGCGATCTTTCCAACCAGCCCACCAAGGATTACAACTTTGACCTGGAGCGGTTCGCCGCTTTCGAGGGTAACACCGGTCCTTACATCCTCTACACCGTGGTCCGCATCAAGTCCATCCTTGCCCGGTACGGCGCATGGGAGCATCTGCCCATTCAGCCCGCCGCCAATGTTTACGCCAAGGATCTGATGCTGGCTATCACCAAACTGGGTCCCAGCCTGGAAGGCGTCCTGAAGACCTCCTGCCCCAACCTGATCTGTGCTTACATTTACGAGCTGGCAGGTGCGGTGAACAAGTTCTATCATGAGACCCGCATCCTCACCGAAGAGGATAAGGAACTCCAGGCAGGCTACATTGCGCTCATCGGTCTTGCCAAGCGCGTGTTGGAGCAGTGCATCGATATTGTGGGTTTCTCAGCACCCGTAAAAATGTGAATAATACTCTAAACAAAATCCACACGACCTACCGATCAGGAGGGTGATATTTATTTCTTTTTCTC
>JAZUMW010000016.1:0-11783 GCA_045603825.1 Faecousia sp. | reverse complement strand
TCTGCCTGCCCCAGGACGGCGGCGAAGCCTTCTGGGAAAGGCTTTCCCAGCGCTCCGATGCTGTGACCACCTTCCTGCAGGCCGACGAGGATACTATTTACGCCAAAGTCTCCACCGGTCAGTGGGATTGCGGACTGATCCTGCCTGACGACTTTGATTCCCGGCTGAAAAAGCTGGATACCGACGGTCTGCTGCTGTTGTGCACCGGCCCCGGCTCCGCGGTGTATCCGCTGGTGCAGGAAACCGCCGCCTGCGTGGTGATGGAGCTTGTCAGCCCCCACATGGCAGCGGCCTACGCCCACAAAAACGGGATCAGCACCGTGCAGCTTCAGGCTCTGACCACCCAGCAACAGGTGCTGGTACACCTGCAGACCCTTTCCGGAGGGGAAATACAACTGGGAGAGTTGGCGCAGCATGCCTCCGGCAAGGTCTTCCACGGCTGCATTGCGCTGCTGCTTCTGATCTGGGCGGTGTTCTCCGCCATGGATCTGGGCGCCTGGTACGAATCCGACGCGGTCAGACGGATGGGCATGGTCCGCTCCCCCGTTATGCTTCTGCTGCCCCGGGCAGCGGCACTGCTGACCCCCACCCTTTTGTCCGCCCTGTGTGCTTTGGCGCTTCTGGGAAATATGGCCCGAGCCATACCGGGACTTGTGGGCTATCTGTTTACACTGGGCGCGCTGGCGCTGCTGCTGAGCCGCAGCAGGCTCCGTCACGCCCTGCCCTGTCTGATGCCCTTTGTGGTGGTGCTGGCACTGCTGCTGAGTCCCATGATCTTTGATGTATCCGCGCTGTTTCCGGCGCTGGCTCCCCTGTGCGGTTACCTGCCTGTAAGCCTGTACCTGAACGCCTCCGCCGGCGACACAGCCGCTCTTCTGATCCTCTGGCTGGAAGGCGTACTCCTGCTACTGCTGTTTTTCCTGCAATCCGCCATTAAAAAACCACGGTAAGCGACTACCGTGGTTTTTTTCTTATTTCTGATACCGCAGGATCGGCTCTCTTGCCGCCTTGACTTCGTCGGGGCGGGCGATCTGCGCGTTGTGGGGCGCATCGTGCATGTACTCCGGATCCTTGTAACCCAGCTCGTACAGACTGCGGAACACCTCAGCAGCCCAATCCAAAGTCTCCCGGGATTCGGTCTCCGTAGGCTCCAGCATCAGCGCCTCGTGGACGATGAGGGGGAAATACATCGTAGGCGGATGCATACCATTGTCGATGAGGCTCTTTGCCACATCCAGAGCGGAAACACCGGTCTCCTTCTTGAAGCGGCTCAGATTCAGCACGAACTCATGCATGCAGATGCGATCAAAGGCAGGCTCAAAGGTGCCCTTGATCTTCGCCTGCAGATAGTTGGCGTTGAGAACGGCATTTTTCGCCGCCTCGGGAATGCCCTCCTTGCCCAGGGTAAGAATATAGGTCAGCGCCTTCACCACCACCAGGAAGTTGCCGGCAAAGGCCTTTACCTGCAGGTGTCCTGTCTCCTCCATGGAAGCGGACCTGGGCAGGAACTGCGCCAAATGGGACTTGCAGCCCACCGCGCCGCTGCCGGGGCCGCCGCCGCCGTGGGGCGTTGCGAAGGTCTTGTGGAGATTCAGATGGATGCAGTCAAAGCCCATATCGCCGGGACGGACAACGCCCATAACGGCATTTAAGTTCGCACCGTCATAGTAGCACAGGCCGCCGGCCTCATGGACAAGATGGGTGATCTCCAGAATGTTCTCGTCGAAAATACCCACCGTATTGGGGTTGGTGAGCATCAGGCCCGCGGTGTCCTCTCCCAAAACAGCCTTTAATGCCTCCAGATCCACACAGCCGTTGGGGGCGGAGGGGATATTCACCACGGTATAGCCGCACATGGCTGCCGTGGCGGGGTTTGTGCCGTGGGCAGAGTCGGGAACGATGATCTTGCAGCGCTTCTCATCTCCCCGGGCTTCGTGGTACTGCTTGATCAGCAATACGCCGGTAAACTCGCCGTGAGCTCCGGCAGCGGGCTGGAAGGTCATATCCTCCATGCCGGTGATCTCACACAGCAGTTCCTTTGCGGTGTCCAGCACCTCCCGGCAGCCCCGGGTGGTATGCTCCGGTGCCAGGGGATGAACGCCGGTAAAGCCGGGCAGGGCAGCCATTTCCTCATCGATCCGGGGATTGTATTTCATGGTGCAGGAGCCCAGAGGATAAAAACCGGAGTTGACGCCGTGGACATTTTTGTTCAGCTCGGTGTAATGGCGGCTCAGATCGGTCTCGCTGATTTGGGGCAGCTCCGGCGCTTGTTCACGGATAAGAGACGCAGGCAGCGCCACTTCTTCCACATCGCACCGGGGCAGATACTGCATGCCGCGGCCGGGAACGCTCTTTTCAAAAATCAGTTTCATGCTCCCAGTACCTCCTTCACAACGGCAACCGCCCGGTCAAGCTGCTCCTTGGACACCTTTTCCGTGACGCACCACAAAATGCCCGCTTCCACCGGCAGGCCGCCCAAAATGTCCGCCTGCTCCAAAGCTGCCAGCACTTCCTCCTTTTGGGGAAGCACGGTGACAAATTCGTGGAAGTATTCGCCGCCGTATGCCATGGAGACACCGGGCAGCTTACACAACTGCTTAGCCAAATAGTGTGACTTGGACATGGACTGCTTTGCCGCCTGAGCAAGACCCTCTGGGCCCATGGCTGCCAGATACAGGCCTGCGGTCAGGGCGCAAAGTGCCTGATTAGAGCAGATGTTAGAGCTGGCCTTTTCCCGGCGGATGTGCTGCTCTCTTGCCTGCAGGGACAGAACAAAGGCGCGGTCGCCCTTGGCGTCCACCGTCTGACCCACAATACGGCCGGGCAGCTTCCGCATATACTTGGAGGTAGCTGCCATATAGCCAAGGTACGGGCCGCCGTAGCTCAGGCTCATGCCCATGGGCTGTGCCTCACCCACGGCAATATCCGCCCCCATATCCCGGGGCGTTTTCATAATGCCCAGAGCGATGGGATTACAGCCTAAGATATAGACAGAGCCGTTTTCATGGACAAGCCGGCCGATCTGTTCGGCATCCTCAAACAGGCCGTAGAAGTTGGGCTGCTGGACATATACGCCGGCCACATCGGCCTTCAGCAGTTCTTTCAGAGCCTCAATATCGGTCTTTCCGTCCTTAACGGGGATCACCACCAACGGATCACCGGTGCCGTAGCAATAGGTACGCACGGTATTGATCACATCGGGATGGGCAGCGCCGGAGATCAGCGTCACCCTCCGCTTCCGGTCACGGCACATGGCGGCAGCCTCAGCCGCCGCGGTGGCGCCGTCATAAACGGAGGCGTTGGACACATCCATACCCGTCAGCTGGCAAATGTCGGTCTGGTACTCAAAAATAGACTGTAAGATGCCCTGGCTCATCTCTGCCTGATAAGGTGTATAGGCCGTCAAGAACTCCTCCTTGGCGGGAATGTACTTGACGATGCTGGGGATATAGTGGTCATAAGCACCGGCGCCCCGGAGGACCGTGGAGAATACACGGTTCTTTCCTGCCATGGCAGATACCTTTCTGCTCACCTCCAGCTCACTGAGACCCGAGGGGATATTCAGCGCGCCATCTTCCAGATACATCTGTTCGGGGACATCCCGGTACAGCTCACGGTAGTCCTGCAGACCTACCGTTTTCAGCATCTCCAGCCGCTCCTCCTTGGTGGAGGGGATGAAGTTTGCCATAATCAGCCCTCCTCAGCGCAATGTGCCTCGTATGCGGCTGCATCCAGAAGTTCTTCGGTGTCGGTAACCTGCTCCACCTTGATGATCCATGCGCCGTAGGGATTTTCGTTCAGCAGTTCGGGAGAATCTTCCAGCTCTTCGTTGACTTCGCAGACGATACCGGAAACGGGGCTGATGAGGTCAGAAACCGCCTTGACAGACTCCACATCGCCAAAGCTCTCGCCGGCAACCACTTCGTCGCCCACCGCGGGCAGGTTGATAAACACCACATCGCCCAAAGCGGACTGGGCAAAATCAGAAATGCCGATGACTGCAACGCCATCTTCCATGTTCAGCCACTCGTGAGACTTTGCATACTGCAGATGTTCGGGATTATTCATAATTGTTCCTCCATACAATAAAATATCTGTTCCCGCAGAGCGGGTAAATTACACGATTGCCTTGCCGTAAGGGGGCTCATTCTGGAGCATGTGCTTGCTTACCACAGCTGCCTTCAGCCTGCGGCCGCGGACATCCACGAAAATCTCACCTTCCGTGTGGCTGTCGATGTAGGCAAAGCCCACAGAGCGCTTGCCTGTGGTTTCCAGAATATTGCCGTTTTCATCGAAGTGCCAGTAGGGCACCATAGTGCCGGAGGTGACCCAGCCGACATGGCGGTCGCCGGCGTAAATATCCATACCTGCCCGGATCACGCCCCGGTCGGTCAGAGCGATGGGCACTACCTTTTTGGCTGTTCCCTGCTCTTTTTGAGCCAGAAGCCGGTCTTTGCCGATAAAGTCGCCCTTTTCTTCTGCAAAGCTCACCGCAAAGCGGGCAAGAGAAACGGCGAACACCGGTATCTCCTGACCTGCGTGATCCCCGCCCATTTCATGTCCGTACAGCGGCAGGCCCGCCTCCAGACGCAGGGTATCCCGGGCGCCCAGACCGGTGGGGGCAGCGCCCAGCTCCACCAGTCTGTTCCACAGCCAGTTCACTTCAGCAGCATCAATGAACAGCTCCCAGCCAATGGGGTCGCCGGTATAGCCGGTACGGGAGGCACGGACGGTGCGGCCTTCCATGCACAGCTCCTTCAGATCGTTCTTTTTGGGACCGGTTATCTCCTCACCCCCGGAAAGTACCTTCAGGATCGCTTCGGCATCGGGACCCTGTACCGCCACAGAGGAATAGGTATCGCTGATATTGGTCAGCGTGCAGTCATATTGCGGCAGGAACTTGGCAAAATGCGCCAGATCCTTTTCCGTGTTTGAGGCGTTCACCACCAGCATATACTGGTCCTGCTGGAACATGTACAAGTAGGCATCGTCCACCGCGCCACCGTTTTCGTTGGCGATGATGCAGTACTGGGCCCTGCCGGGCTTCAGCGCCGCCACGTTGCTGGTGAGCACTTTTTGCAGAAATTCCACCCGCTGAGGGCCTTCAATGATCAGCCGTCCCATGTGGGAGACATCGAAAATACCGCAGTGCTTCCGGTCATACAGATGCTCGGTGATAATGCCGGCGGGATACTGGATGGGCATTTCCCAGCCGCCGAAATCCACCATGGTGGCGCCGGCTGCCACATGGGCGTCATACAGCGGAGTGCGTTTTAATTCAGACATACTCAAAACTCCTTCAAAATAATAGAAAAAGGCACAGACCACCCGGGCGGTGTTCTGTGCCTCTGCTGAAATACCTGAGAGATTCCCGGCGTATGCCGGTTGCACCTTCGGCGTAGGCAATGCCTACTCTACAGAGTATCGTCGTGACCCGGTCCTTTTGCCTGAGAGTTTTTGCCTTCCCCTTCGGCTCCGTTTCCGGTCTCTCCCGAGCCAGTCGTCCGATTCCTATTTGCCACAAGGAGAATATCACATTCTATCGGGAATGTCAAGGTGAAATACAGCAAATTAACGAATACTCTATAAAAATTTACCTATGTTTTAGTTATATTGACAAATGTCTTTTTCTGTGTATATAATACAGAAAAAGGAGGGGAAGATCATGCGGATCCTGTGCTTCGGCGATTCCAATACATACGGCTACGATCCCAGAGATCCCCTGGGCGGCCGCTATCCTGCGGATTGCCGCTGGACTGACCTGCTATGCCGTGCCACCGGCTGGACGGTACTGAACCGGGGTGAAAACGGCCGGCAGATCCCCCATACGCCCTATCTGCGGGAGCAGGCGCAGCGGATGCTGAAAGCAAACGCCTCGGCAGACCTTGTTGTTATCCTGCTGGGAACAAACGATGTACTGCAAGGACTGACTGTGCCGGAGATTACATCCCGGATGGAGCTGTTTCTTACAGACATCCTGTCCCTGTGCCAGAGGGTGCTTTTGATGGCGCCTGTGCCCCTTGCCCCTGGGGAATGGGTCGCCGATCCCGCGTTGATGGAGACATCGGCGGAGCTGTCCCAAGCTTACCGTGACCTTGCCCGGAGGCTGAACATCGATTTTGCCGATACCGGGGAATGGAACATAGACCTTTGCTTTGACGGCGTCCATTTCTCTCCGGCGGGTCACCGCATCTTTGCCCGTCAACTGCAGCGCCACCTGCAATAAAAAGCCGCCCGTACAGCCGTACGGGCGATTTTTTAATGCTCAGTAGCCGACGGCAGCGCCAAACAGTAGGATCAGCACCGAGATAGCAAACACCGCAAGCTGCAGCTTCCAGGTCCACTTGATCCATTTCACATAGGAGACCTCCGCCATGGACAGTCCGATGAGCAGCACCGGATTGGTGGGCATGAATACATCGGTAAAGCCATCCGCCATACAGTAGGTGAGAATGATCAGCGTGGGGGAAATACCCAGCGCCGTGGCAATGGGCATGATGATTGGCATGACCAGAACGATCTTAGCGGTGGCAGAGCCGATGAACAGCTGCAAAAACAGGATCAAGGCGTATACCAGCAGCACCGCCACAAATCTGCTTTTGCCCTCAAGGCTCTGCAGCGCGGCATGCATGATGGTATCGATGATGCCGCTCTCTTCCATTACCAGCTTGATGGAGGAGGCGATGGCGATCATGACCACCGCCGGGAGCATGGCAATCGCGCCCCGGAGAAAGTGTCCCATGACCTTTCCCGGGGTGCAGCTGACCAGCATGCCCGCACCCAGTCCGAAAATCAGAAAGCTTGCCGCCAAAATGGGGATCGCCAGTCCGGAGATGGCTCTGATGGAGGCGATAGCCACCAGCACCACACCCTGAATGGCGAAGAACACCGCATAGACCCGGAAGGTTTTTTTCTGCTGCAGGGGGGAATCCTCTGTAACCGCAGCGAGATTGTCCCGTTTTCTCCTGTCTGTTTCATAAGTCAGGGACGCGGCGGGGTCTTTTTCTATCTTTTTCAGATACGCCATCAAGAAAGCGCACAGGCTCACATAGATGACGGCGAAGAATACCACCCGCAGCCAAACACCGTCGGATACATGGATCCCGGCATACTGGGAAGCGATGCCCACAGAGAAGGGGTTGGTGATGGCGGTGGAAAAACCGAAACAGGCCGCCAGCAGGCAGGCACCCAGACCCACCATGGTATCCGTGCTCATGGACAGCATGAACACGATCACCAGAGGCAGCAGGGTGACCAGCTCCTCGAACATACCGAACAGACTGCCGAATAGCATGAAGATCAGCACGGTGATACACACCACCGGGCCGCCCTTGTCCCGCAGATGGTTGAGGATGTACACAATAAAGGTTTTTATGCCGCCGGTCTTTTCCAGCACATTGAAAATACCGCTCATGATCAGCAAAAACACGCTGATCATAATGATGGTCACCGCATCCTGGGTGGCAAACACCCGTACCGGTGCTGTCAGTACCCGCCAGGGGGCAATGCCCGACACGCCCTCCTGCCGGTATGTACCGGTGATGATGGCGCCGGTATCATCCCGCGCAAAGGAGCCTTGGGGGATCACATAAGACAGCGAGCCGCACAGCACCAGCACCGCAACCAGAATGATGACCACCGTAAGAAAGGCTCTTGTGTTGATGGTGGAAAATGCCCGTTCCTTTTCGGCGGGTTTTCCGACCGTTGTTTTCATAAAAACACTCCCTATGGCTGTTAACCGGTCTTGGCCCGGTCATAAAGAATCATGGAGGCCAAATACCAATCCACAGCAGACTGTTTGATAGTGGGAACGAAATACAGGATTTCCGATCCGTTATAAATCTCAAAATTTTCTCCCGCGCCGAACAGCAGCCGGTAGGCCTGCCGGATGGAAAAACTGACGTCGTAGGGTTCACCGTCCCGGGTCCCCACATACCGCAGACCCTCACGGCTCAAGGTACAGGTACCCCTGCCGGCGCTGCGGGTCAGGGTACTGCCTGTTCCCGGCAGCCGCAGCTCCACCTGGGATGTAAGGGTAAAAGCTTCGTCATTTGCGATCTGCGCCTCCAGCTGTTCCTTCTGCCAGTCGTACCACTGGCCGAAGTTCTCGAACCGGAAACCCGGCGTAAAGCCGTACCGGTCATCCAGAGCGGTATGCATACCGCAGCGTTTGCAGGTCAGTTCATGGCCTCGGGTGGTGACGGTGTATTTTTCCCCGCAGTTGGGACACAGCGTCAGAATATTCTCCAGACCCTCTGCCAGACGGCGGCTGCGATACCAGAGCTCCGGCCGTGTCTGCAGCCATTGGAACTCGTCGTAATACAGCCGCTCCTCCACGCCCTTTTTGATCTCCTCCACGGACAGGTTCTTGATCTGCTGGGCAGTAAATAAAACATCCAGCTCCGCTTCGATCCGGGCACCCCGGCGCAGGCCTCTGCCCCACTTGGGGTCAGCAAAATAATCGCCGTGGAATTTGACGATGTAAACGCTCACACCGGCCTTTTTCAAAAAGGAATATGTAGACTCCTGAATATCCTCAAAGCGTCCGGCGGTGGACAGCCGTGCCTCCGGCATCATAGCCAGAATCTCGCCGTTTCTCAAAACCCGCAGGCAATTTTTCGTGCTTTCGGCATCGAAGGCAAACATGCTCTTGGGGAACGCGCCGACCTTCCGCAGCGCCCAGCCCAGCAGACCGTGATAGAAGTAAAGCCTTGCCACGATGAAATGGGGCAGGTTTTTCCACAGCAGCGCAGCGGCATAAATAAAATCAATGAAGGAGCCGTGGTTGCACAGCACGATGGAGGGGGCCTCCGGCTGTGCGCCCAGCTTGTTCACCGCCCGGATGCGGATGCCGCACAGGAAAAAGTAAAGCCGCAGCACACCATACACCACCGTCACCAGAGGGCGGCTGTACTTGCCCACCGTGGTTTTGGACCGATCTTTTTGTTTCATGTAACTCCACGCTTCCGTGAATGGTATAGTATCTTATTTATACCGCATGTTTTCAAAAAGTTCAAGAACTATTCATTTTTCGGCAAAATTCTCTGCCCTTGACCAAGCTGGGAGGAGCAGCCCCTTTCTGCCGCCGTTTTTTCACCGATGAGACACGGGAAATGACCGAACAGGCAAAAAACAACATTTCGGCCTTTTGATCTGCTATGATAGACCCAATAAGAAAAGTGAGCAGGAGGTCATGTTATGCAGGCAATTAAAGCAACGGCGCTTGTCAAGCGGTACAAAAAGCTTACTGCTGTTGACACGCTTAATTTGGATATTCAGGAGGGGGAATTATTTTCTCTGCTGGGTGTGAATGGTGCCGGAAAAACCACCGCCATCAAAATGCTCTCCTGCCTGACAACGCCCACATCCGGAGATGCTCTTGTTGGGGGTTACAGCATTACCAGAGAACCGGAGCAGGTGAAGCGGCTGATCGGTGTATCTCCCCAGGTGACTGCCGTTGCGCCGAACCTTTCCGTGAAGGAAAATCTGGAGCTGATCTGCGGCATCCACAGTTTTTCCAAGGAGAAACGGGAGGCAAAGCTCCGGGAGCTTTCCGAACAGTTTTCTCTGGACGAGGTCCTTCACAGAAAAGCCGGCAAGCTCTCCGGCGGCTGGCAGCGCCGTGTGAGCATCGCCATGGCCCTGATCAGCGAACCCCGGATCCTCTTCCTGGACGAACCCACCCTTGGTCTGGATGTCCTTGCAAGGCACGACCTCTGGGATGTGATCCGTGCGCTGAAGGGCAGGATCACCATCATTCTGACGACCCATTACATGGAGGAAGCAGAGGCCCTTTCCGACCGCATCGGCATTATGAAAAGCGGACGGCTCCTTGCGGCAGGCACCCCGGAGGAGCTGAAGCAGGCAGCGGGAACAAATGATTTTGAGACCGCCTTTGTTTCCATTGTGAAGGAGGGGTAAGCATGAAAATGCTGACATTTGCTAAAAGATGCGCCAAAGAGATCCTGCGGGATCCCATCAATCTTGGCTTCGGCCTGGGCTTTCCTTTGGTTTTGCTGTTTCTGCTGAGCGCGTTGCAGGCCAACATTCCCGTGAGTCTGTTTGAGATCAATACGCTGACACCGGGCATTACCGTATTCGGCCTATCCTTCATGACGCTCTTTTCAGCCACTCTGGTCGCCAAAGACCGGGAAAGTGCCTTCCTGCAGCGGCTGTACACAACCCCCCTCACGGGCTTTGACTTTATCCTGGGGTATATGCTCCCGCTGCTGCCCATCGCCATCGGGCAGGTTCTGCTCTGCTATCTGGCGTCCATACCTTTGGGCTTGACTGTTAGCATCAATATCGTTTATGCTATCATTGGGATCCTCCCCACGGCTGTTTTCAATATCGCATTGGGTCTTTTGTGCGGCAGCGTTTTCGGTGTAAAACAGGTCGGCGGCATTTGCGGCGCATTGCTGACCAATCTCTCCGCATGGCTTTCGGGCGTTTGGTTCGACCTGAAACTTATAGGCGGCGTTTTCGAGAAAGCCGCCAACGCCCTTCCCTTTGTGCACGCAGTAGCGCTGGAAAAAGCGCTGGTTGCCGGAAACTTTGAGGCCGCAGGGTCACACCTCCTGCTGCCGCTGCTGTACAGCGTACTCACAACAACCGTGGCTGTGGTCTGTTTCCTCAGACAAATGAAAAGACAGTAAGGATATGAGGCAATGAAATACAAGCTCATAATTGACAAAAACGCAGAGGAAGAAATCATCGCCATCGTCCATGCCCCTTCCTCTCTGACACAGCAGATCGAGACCCTTATTTACAGCCATTCCGGCTTCGACTGCCTTATGGGCCACAGGGACGACGAAATACGGAAGCTGGCGCCGGAGGAAATCGAGTGTATCACCGTTCTGGACAGAAAGGTGCTTGCCATCGATACCGCCGGCAACCGTTACCGCATCCAGGACCGGCTCCGTGATCTGGAGGCTGTTTTGCCCTCCTATTTTATCCGCATCAACAAATCCACCCTTGCCAACGAGCATCGGATCCTGCGCTTCGATGCTACCTTCAGCGGCGGCGTAGATGCGGTGTTTGCGTGTGGCTACCGGGAATATGTTTCCAGACGCTGTTTTGCGGAGATCCGCAGGAGGTATGAATGAAAAAGTTTGTTTTGGATTTTTTGCGCCGGGGTCTTGTGGCCTGCGGTTTCGGCCCCCTGGTTTTGGCGGCGCTCTATTTGATCCTGCGGCAGACTGCTGCTGTAGAGACGCTGACCGTAAGCCAGGTCTGTACTGGTATCTTTTCCCTGGCCGCCCTGGCTTTTATTGCCGGAGGACTGAATGCCCTTTATCAGCTTGAGCGGCTTCCTCTGATGACGGCAATTTTGATCCATGGCTGCGTTTTATATGTCAGCTACCTGGGCACATATCTGGTGAACGGCTGGCTGGAGTGGGGTGTCATACCCGTCGTAGTCTTCTCCGGGATTTTTATTGTGGGCTATATTGTGATCTGGCTTGTTATTTATCCCATAACCAGAAGGAATACCGCCCGGGTCAACGAAAGTCTGAAGAAAAGACAGCAAACGCCGGAAGACGCGCATTGACGCCCTCAAAAAGCGTCATCGCCGGGATCCCCGCTGCACAGGACTTTACAGAAAAGAGAAAAAGCACGATGGTTTCGTATCAAAACCATCGTGCTTTTTTGAAGTGTATTGATAATAATGATACGGTTTCAAATAGTTTCATTTGGTTTCACTCAAAAAATGAAACTATTAAACGGGAAGTGAAACTCTCTTTTTAGATTGAAACCATGCTAATCAGCTTGTCAAATTGGAATTT
>JAZUMW010000015.1:0-3608 GCA_045603825.1 Faecousia sp. | reverse complement strand
CCTTAGTGCGCCCCTAACCGCATCTGCGGTGGTAGGGCAGGATATGCAAGCGGTAGATAATTCGATGAGCCTATAGGCTCGGCTGGTAAAAGGCCCTAAGGGGGCCTGTGCATACCACCGGCACGGCCGGTGGTTATGATTTTAACGGTAAGTGCTCAGAGGCGCCCGTATATACCGCTCATGGCTGGCAGGCGACGGTCGGGCGTACACGCCGGAGACCAGTCCCAGCATGGCGTACAGGGAAACGATGGAGGAGCCGCCGTAGCTGATAAAGGGCAGGGTCAGACCGATAACGGGCATCACGCCCATGCACATGCCCACATTGATGACCACCTGGAAGATCAGCGCCGAGGCAGCGCCGTAGCAGATCAGCCGGCGCATGAAGTCCGGGCTGCGGTTGCCCACCCAGATGCACCGGGAAATGATGGCAACCATAAGGGCTATGGCAATAAAGCAGCCCACATAGCCCAGCTCCTCGCCGATGGCGGAGAAGATATAGTCCGTATGCTGGGCGGGGAGGGAGCCGGGGGTCTGGGTACGGGTACCCTGGAACAGGCCCTGGCCGGTCATACCGCCGCCGGTAAGGGAACGGAGGCTGCGGACGGTGTGGTACCGGGCGTCGGTGCCGTAGGGGTCCAGCTCCGGGTCGAACAGCACCCGGATACGCAACTTTTGGTAATCATCCATCACATAGTTCCATATAATGGGAAAAGCGGCAGCCAGTCCGCCGGCACCCACCAGGAACCAGATGAGATTTACACCGCCGGCAAAGGCCATGCCGATGAAGATGAACACGAAGATCAGAGACACGCCCGCGTCGCCGGAGAGCACCATGTTCACACCCACCAGCAAGAGCAGGTGTACCACCATGTGCATGACAGAGGGGATGGAGGACAGCTTGTTTTGATGGGCATTCATCACGGAGGCCATGATGAGGATGTAAGTGATCTTGCAGATCTCCGCGGGCTGAATGTTAAAGGGCAGGATAGGGAAGTCCAGCCAGCTCTTGTTGCCGGAACCCATGTCGGTGCCGAAGGGGATCAGCAGGAAAAGCAGGAACATATTGAACAGCACCAGAGCCCTGCGGTGCTCCGAGAACCATTCCGCGTCCACGGTGGAGATAACGGCGTACAGCAGCACACCGATGGCCGCGCCCACGATCTGGAGCGTCACATAGCGCAGGGAGTCGGAAGTATTGGTGGCGCTGGCAATGACCAGACAGCCGAAGGACGTGGTGATCAGAAGGATCAGCAGCAGCACCATATCGCCCTTACGGAAAGTGGCGGCAAATTGTCTTAAATACCGGCGCAAAGCGTCACCTCCCCGACCGATAATACTTTATTTTACAGTATAGCATTTTCTTTCCCAAAAGTAAAGAGAGGAACACCCCCGGGGAAAAAGTTAACAAATGTGCAGGTGAAACACCCCGCTGTGCGCAGCGGCGCAGAAGGGTAACATGGTTTTGTAATTTTTTGTAATTATTTTTGTAATACCTCTTGATTTTTTCCGGAAAAACTTGTAGAATATTGGCGTATGCGGCGAAGTGCCGCAATGTTTGGAGGAAAAGAAATGACAAAACGATTACTTTCGCTGTTTTTGTCTCTGGTGCTGCTCCTTGCGGCGGTGCCGGTGGCAGTGCCGGTCAGTGCGGCTTATGACAATACCCACTCCAATACAGGCAATCAGCGTTATGATATTATCCAGGTGGCACTGACCCAGGTTGGCTACGAAGAGGGCAGCAACAGCTACACCAAGTACGGCAAGTACTTCGGCAACGCCAACGCGGACTGGTGCGGTTATTTCGTCAGCTGGTGTGCCGCCCAGGCAGAGGTTCCCACCAGCGTGCTGAAGCGTACCGGTCTGGCAAGAGCCAGCAGCTTCGGCTTCAGCTCCACCTTTACCGCCAGCCAGAAGCTTCCCCAGTCCGGCGACCTGTATTTCAAGTCCGGCCATGTGGGTCTGGTGTACAAGGTAGAGGGTAAGTATTTCTGGTCTGTGGAAGGCAACTCCTCCGACCAGGTGGAGATCGAAAAGCTGGATCTGTACAGCAGCAAATACTGGTTCGCTTCTCCCAACTACGGCGGCAGCAACAATGCCACCCATACCCATACCAAGGAGACTGCCTACGAGTCTGCTCACCCCCACAAGGAGTACCAGTACTGCACCTCCTGCGATTATAAGAGCTACACCGGCGATACCAAGACTGTGGAAGACTGCACCGAGTGCATTCAGGAAAACTGCAGCCACTCTTACGGCGACTGGGAGACCACCGGCGACAGCAAGCATAAAAAGGTCTGCACCAAGTGCGGAAAAGAGACCACAGCTTCCCATACCTGGGTAGATGTGGAGGTTTTGAAGGAAGCCACCTGTGCGGCAAAGGGCTCCGTGTCCCAGAAGTGTAAGACCTGCGGCGCCACCCGCACCACCTCTATCAGCAAGACCAACAACCACAACTACGGCGAGTGGGAGTATAAAAACGACGAAGAGCACCAGCGCAAGTGTACCGTCTGCGGCAAGGTAACCACCAAGGATCACGAGGTGGACGAGGATACCTGGCAGACCACCGATACCGAGCACTGGCAGGAATGCAGCGTATGTAAGGAGAAGTTCAATCTGGACGAGCATGCCTTCGGCGAGAACTGCGTTGACCCCTGTGAGGTCTGTGATTTTGTCCGCCCCGATGGCCATCCCTTCACTGAGGAATGGATCACCGACGCGGAAAACCACTGGCGGGAGTGCACCCGGTGTGACGAGCTCAGCAATCTGGAAGCCCATGTCTATTCTGCCGAATGTGACGAGGACTGTGATGTCTGCGGCTATGTCCGTGAGGTGACCCACTCCTTCCCGGAGACCATGGACACCGACCACGCCAGCCACTGGTACGAATGTGATGTCTGCGGTAAGATCGAGGGTCTGGAGGATCACATCCCCGGTGCCGAGGCTACCGAGGAAAATCCCCAGCTGTGCACCGTCTGTGGCTATGAGCTGGCTGCCCAGATCCCCCATGTCCACGATTACGCCCCCCTGCAGAGTGACAGCCAGATGCACTGGGGAACCTGCCGCTGCGGCGATGATCTGGGCCCGGAGATCCACGCCTGGGATATGGCCACCGGCGCCTGCTCTGTTTGCGGCGCGGTGAGCGTGGCGGAGACAGAGTCCCAGAACTGGGAGTTCGTGTGGTACATCATGGGCGGCACGGTGCTGGGCACCGCCATCGGCACTGTGAGCGTCATGGCCCACAACCGGAAAAAGCGCAAAGCCCTGGAAGCTGACCCCTACTGGACATAAAAAATAGTCCCTGCCCGACTGGTCGGGAACTTTTCTTGTATAAGAATACCTCCGGCTGTGCCGTTGGTTCCAAAAAGCTTTAGCTATGCATAGTCCCGCCGCAGCGGAAAGCCTCCCCTGTGTAAGGGGAGGTGTCACGGCGTTAAGCCGTGACGGAGGGGTTGTACTCGTAGTGATAATCCCCCAGTCACCGCTGTGCGGTGACAGCCCCCTTTACACAAGGGGGCCTTAGTGCGCCCCTAACCGCATCTGCGGTGGTAGGGCAGAACACTCAAGCGAAAGAAAATTCGATGAGCCTACAGGCACGGCTGGTAAAAGGC
>JAZUMW010000014.1:0-2951 GCA_045603825.1 Faecousia sp. | reverse complement strand
CTGCTGGGGAGCCTGGGGCAGAGCATAGAACTTGCCGGGGTGGTTACGGGCGGGGACCAGGTAGTCACGGGCACCCTCGGGGGAGGAGGCGGTGAGGATGGGGGTGGTCATTTCCAGGAAACCTTCCTCGGTCATGCGGCGGCGGATGTCGGCCACCACCTGGCAGCGCAGGATGATGTTCTTCTTCACCTCGGGATTCCGCAGGTCCAGATAGCGGTACTTCAGTCTGGCGTTCTCGTCGGCAGCCTTGCTCTTGTTGATCTCAAAGGGCAGGGAGTTGTGGATGCACTTGCCCAGCACCTTGATGGCGGAGGGAACGACTTCGATCTCACCGGTGGCCATCTTGCTGTTCTTGCTCTCACGCTCACGGACGGTGCCTGTGACCTGGATGGTGGTCTCCTTGTTCAGACCCTTGATGGCAGCCATCATTTCCTCGTTTTCGATGACCACCTGGGTGGTGCCATAGAAGTCGCGGAGCACCACAAAGGCGAAGTTTGCGCCCACTTCACGGACATTTTCCATCCAACCTGCTAAGGTGACGGACTGACCTGCGTTTGCAAGCCGCAGCTGGCCGCAGTTATGTGTTCTGGATTGTTTCATAAGAAAACCCTCTTGTTCTATAAAAATATCGATTTATTTTCTCACAAAAAACAGAAAAAGTCAATTCCTTTGTTGCCTGTATAAAGTCTTGCTTGCCTAAAAAACAACGTCATTCCGAGCCAGTGCGCACACTGGCGTGGGAATCCGTTCTCTTTGATCAGAATGCGGATTGCCACACCAGTGACATCGGTCACTGGTTCGCAATGACGAGGTTGTGACGATAGTGGTTTTGTTTATTCGCCTCTGAGCATGATCTGCAAAATTTCCTCGTCGGTGGAGTGCATACCCTCACGGCCCATGCGGCCCACAGATTCGATGGTATCCTCCACGCTGCCCATGACAAGACCCTCGCCGGGCTGGAAGGCCAGACCCCGCAGTCCCAGCTCGTAGCCGGTGACGGCGCAGTCCACAGCGGTGGCGATCTTGGCGGCGCAGGAGGACTTGGCTCCGTCGCACACCATGCCGCCCACTGTGGCGATGGTGTTGGTGATGGTGTCGGCAACCTGCCGGTACAGTGCTTCCCTGGGCTGTGCCTCGCCCAGCATATAGGCGATGGCAGCGCCTGCGCCGCAGGCAGCGCTGACCGCGCCGCAGTAAGCGGAAAGGCTGCCGATGTACTGCTTCTGGTGGATGGCGATGAGATTACTTACCGCCAGAGAGCGGAGCATCCGCTCGTGGGAGATATGGTAGGTATCGGCGTAGACCTTAACGGGCATGGACACCGTCAGCCCCTGGTTGCCGGAGCCGGAGTTGATGACCACGGGCATGGCGCAGCCGTGCATACGGGCATCGCTGCCCGCGGCGGCGTAGGCCTTGGCGATGGTGCGCACGGTGTCGGTGTTGCGGACCTTCACGGTGGAAAGCAGCGTCTTACCCACCTGGGCGCCGTAATTTTTGGCAAGGCCCTCGTTGCAGATGGCCAGATTGCAGCTGAGCTGGTACTCCAGCAGCTCGTTGATGGAGGGATCCTCAAAGGTGTCGCCGTATTCCAAAATATCGGCAATATTCAAAAGGGCCTTGTCCGGGTCGTCCTTCACAGGCACCTCGTTGCAGGAAAACTCATCCTCGAAAATGAGGACACCGTCCTTTTCCATGCGGGTGATGTTCTTGTGGTAGTTGCGGATCTCCACCATAGCCTCGCTTTCGCCTGCGTACAGGTGGATGCGGATGTACAGGTTCTCCACATTTTTCACCAGAGAGCATTGGCAGAAATCCTGAGCCAGCAGCTGCTTGGCCTCGGCGATGTGGGCGTCGGTGACGGACTCCAGAACCTCCAGATCCTTTTCCGCGTTACCTCCCAGAATACCCAGGGTGGCAGCCACATCGATACCCTTCAGTCCTCCGGAATTGGGCACGGTAACGCCCATAACATTTTTCACGATATTGCCGCTGCAGTGGACATGGCAGCGCTCGGGCATAATGCCCAGAACGTCCCGGCACTTGGCGGCGGCGTAGGCGATGGCGATGGGCTCGGTGCAGCCCATGGCGGCCACCAGCTCCTTTTTCAAAATGCGGTGGTAGGCCTGCATGGTTTCGTGTGTCATAGCGCAAACGACCTTTCTTTATTTCTGAGGCTATTATACAGCCTCCCGGGAGAAAATACAATATTATTTACACTTTTGCCATAGACAAAAAGGAAAATTACGGCTATAATGGGGAAAACAAAACAAAGGAGTCTGCCATGGGACTGTTTAATTTTAAAAAGAAAAAAACGGAGGAAGAGGTGGAGGAAGCACCCCGCCCCCAAAGAAACCCCGGAACCATGCTGCTCATCCGTCTGCTGGCCATCGGCTATCTGCTGTGGACGGTGAAGGGCATGATCGAGTTGTACATTGCCGGCGGTGAGGATGCCCCCTCTCTGGGTATGCTCATCGGCAGCAGCGCCTTCTTCATTTTAGGCTCTGCGTGGATCGGCTGGATCACATGGAAGGAGTACAAGAAGATGAAGGCCCAGCAGGCAGAGGAAGCCGCCCTTCTGGAAGAGGAAGAAGAGGAAGAATACGAGGCTCTGGAGGGTGCTGAAGAACCCGCCGAAGCCGAAGAACCCGCCGAAGCCGAAGAACCTGCCGAAGCCGAAGAACCTGAAGAATAAGCAAAGCCTCCCTCTGATGAGGGTAAGCGAAGCGCAGTCGCGGTAGTGAATGACAGTCCGGTGGACTGTCAGAGCCGCGACCGGGCTCACCGCAGTGAGCTGTCGCCGTAGGCGACTGGGGGAGAGAAAATATTGTATCTGGTACCGTATTTATTAATATATTTGTAGCTTTGACATTTCTCTCCCCCAGTCAGCTTCGCTGACAGCCCCCTCATCAGAGGGGGCCTTTGTACTGCGGCACTTTTTTGACAGTCTGTGA
>JAZUMW010000013.1:0-5330 GCA_045603825.1 Faecousia sp. | reverse complement strand
GGGCATGGTATTCCAGTCCTTCAACCTGTTCAACCACATGACCATCATCGAGAATATCATGGCCGGCCCGGTCTCCCTTTTGGGAAAGAGCCGTCAGGAGGCCTATGACAAGGGAATGGAGCTGCTGCGTACCGTGGGTCTGGGCGACAAGGCGTTGTCCTACCCGGACGAGCTTTCCGGAGGCCAGAAGCAGCGGGCCGCCATTGCCCGGACACTGGCCATGGAACCGGAAATCGTTCTCTTTGACGAGCCCACCTCCGCCCTGGATCCCACCATGGTGGGCGAAGTATTGTCTGTGATCCGTTCCCTTGCACGTCAGGGGCTGACTATGCTGATCGTCACCCACGAGATGAAGTTTGCCCGGGATGTATCCACCCGTATTTTCTACATGGATCAGGGTGAACTTTACGAGGATGGTTCTCCGGAGCAGATTTTTGAGAACCCCAGGCGGGAGCGTACCCGGCAGTTTATCCGCCGTCTGAAGGTATTTGAAGCCGTAATCGATTCACCGGACTTTGACTTCATCGGCATCAACAGCCAGCTGGAGCAGTTTGGCCGCAAGCATGAAATGGGACAAAGAACCATCCATAGAATGCAGAATATTTTCGAAGAGCTCTGCATGCAGATGCTGGTGCCCGGAATGGAGCGGGATTCCCGGATGCAGTTACTTGTGGAGTATTCCGAAGAAAATGCGGACACGGTTATGACGATCCGCTATACAGGCCCGGCCTATGACCCTCTTGAAGAGGGAGATGCGCTGTCTGCCAGATTGGTGAAAGGCCTGTGCCGGAGCGTGTCCCACGGGAGCATCTGCTCCGAAGGTTTCACAAATGAACTGATACTGAAGCTGAAGCAGGAATAAAAAAAGAAAAAGGGGATGTGGCAAGATGCTGCGAAAGAATGTACCCTTGACAAACGAAAACATCGTCACAGCCGTGGAAGAGGTGGAGCGGTTTATGGCCGCCTCCAGGGTGGATGACAAAGAGATCCTGCGCATCCGTCTGGCCGTGGAGGAGGCACTTCTGAACTACCGCAAGGCCATGGGCATGGATGCCCGATTCTCTCTGCTGTGCATCAAGCGGCTGGGGCGGCTGCGGATAGAGCTGCGTATTCCCGGAGATCGGTTGGATCCCTTCGCAGTCGAGGAAGAGGGAGACGAGCTCCTTCGTGGCATTTTGGCGGGGATGGGCATTGCTCCGGTCTGGCGGTATAAGAATGGTGTAAACCTTGTGATGTTCCTGCCCAAAAAGCGCAGTCCATCCCAGATTCGGCGGTTGGCGGCTTCGGTGGCGTTGGCCATCCTTTGCGGCGGGCTTTGCACGCTGCTGCCGGAAGGTGTGCGCCATCACCTGTCCGAACAGATCGTCTCGCCGCTGTTCGGCACCTTTATGGGACTGCTCACTGCCATTGCCGGGCCAATGATCTTCCTGTCCGTGGCCTGGGGTGTTTGCAGCATCGGAGATACTGCAACGCTGAGTAAGATCGGAAAGCGGATGATTGGTCGCTTCTTGCTGATGTCCTTTATTCTGACAGTTCTGGCCGGCTGTGCAATGCTGCCCTTCTTCCCCCTGGCAGGAAGCGGCAGCAGCTCCTTCGATCTTTCGCCGATGCTGCAGATGGTACTGGATATCGTGCCGGATAATTTCGTTACCCCCTTCACCGAGTCCAATCCCCTGCAGATCATCTTTACAGCGGTTCTGATGGGCCTTGCCATGCTGGTAATGGGCGGCAAATGTGCTGCCGTGTCTGCCCTTGTGGAACAGGCCAATGCCATTTTGCAGCTGATCATGGAGACGGTCAGCAGTTTGATTCATCTTTTCGTTTTTGCCAGCATTTATAATATGATTCTCAGCGGAAGCCTGAGTATCCTGCTGGAATCGGCCAAGCTGCTGCCCATTATGCTGCTGGGACATGTGCTGGTCTGCGGAGTTTATCTTGCGCTGGTCTGTATCCGCAAGCGGGTGTCTGTTCCTGTTTTTGTGCGGAAGGTGGCACCTACTTTCCTGATCGGTCTGAGTACAGCATCCTCTGCTGCCGCCTATGCGGAAAATGTAGAGTGCTGCGAGAAACGGCTGGGCATTGACCGCCAGATCATCCGATTCGGAGTACCTTTGGGTCAAGTGGTCTTTATGCCTGGTGCGGCGGTCATCTTCCTGGCAGCAGGGCTGTGTATGGCAGAAGTTTATGGTGTACCCATCTCTCCGGCCTGGCTGGTCAGCGCTCTGATCATCACGGTCGTACTGGCTGTGGCGGCGCCGCCGGTCCCCGGTGGCGGTTTGACCTGCTATACCATGCTGTTCCTGCAGCTGAACATTCCGGCAGAGGCTGTTGCCATTACCATTGCACTGAATGTGATCCTGGAGTTCTTTGGTACTGCTGTCAACCTGTTCTGTCTGCAGGCGGAACTGGTGGAGTTGGCAGGGGCTTTGGACCGCCTGGATGTGAATGTACTTCGTAAAAAGTTTTGACCGCAGAAAATGATTCTCCGAAAGGGGTGATGCGTATCATGGAAACGATCATAGTTCCGGCCATGACGGACGCACTGGAAAAAGTCAATACCTTTGTCAGGGATAGGCTTCACTCCTTCCAGTGCCCGGTGAAGATCCAAAGGCAGGTGGAGCTGGCGGTGGAGGAGATTTTTGTTAACATCTCCAGCTACGCGTACCATCCGCAGACCGGTGACGCTGAGATCGGCGTGGATATTGGAACAGATCCGCCCACGGTTACGATCCGGTTTACAGATCAGGGACATCCCTTCAATCCGCTGGAAAAGCCGGATGCGGATACAACACGCAAAGCGGAGGAACGGGAACCTGGCGGGCTTGGTATCCTGCTGGTAAAAAGGATCATGGATCAGGTGGAGTATACCTACGAGAATGGAAAAAACATACTGACCATCAAAAAAGAAATCAAATGAAGGAAGAGAGGGGATCTGCGTGATCTCATCCGGAAATTGTGTCATTGACGGCAGCCGGGAAACCATCATGGCTGCGCTTCAGGAAGCAGACCGATTTGCGAAAGAAACCGGATTAACAGACAAACAGGCCCTGCAGTTTCGCCTTTTGGCGGAAGAACTGCTGGGTGTAGTCAACGGGGCCGCGAAGGTGCGGGACGGTTCCTTCGTCATGGAATGGGAAGACGGAGCGTATCGGCTCTGCCTGTCTGCCCGGACGTTCCCCATTGGAGAAGTGGCACAGAGGAAGCTGCTGGACGCATCCTCCAGCGGAGAAAATGATCTCCATCAGGGCCTTGCCGGAAAGCTGCGCATGGTGGCGGACTGGTATGCAAAGGGCGGTGACCGTTCAGCCTGCCAAAATGTCGGAGGCGGCTTTTCTGAGGAAGCGTCCGACGAGTGGTCTCTTGCACGGCTGCGCAATCAGCAGGCCCGGGAGAAAAAAGCACAGAAATGGGATGCGCTTGAGACTTCCATCCTGAACCATCTGGCAGATGATGTTCGTGTCGGCCTGCGTCGGGAGAAGGTAAGCATCACAGTCCTAAAAAAATTTCATCATACAAGTATTTGATTGGAGGAAATCATGATGACGATCAAAAAGACAGTAGACGGAAGCACGCTGGTATTGGCTCTGGAGGGTCGGCTGGACACCACCACAGCGCCCCAACTGGAAAATGAGCTAAAGGTATCCCTGTATGATACCAAAGCATTGACGCTGGACATGGAAAAGCTGGAATACCTCTCCTCTGCCGGACTTCGTGTGCTTCTGGCGGCCCAGAAGCAGATGCAGAAGCAGAAGGCGGAAATGGTGGTCGTGAATGTCAACGAGATCATTATGGAAGTGTTTGAGATCACCGGCTTTGTGGATATCATCACAATAAAATAAGCACGAATGGGAACGGTGCACATGAGGTGCTGCGATGAATGAATTTGACTACTCTGCCGCCTTTGCGGAAAACGAAAAGGAGGCTAACCTGTACGCCGCAAGGTGTATGCGGGTGTTTGCTGTTGTAGTGACAGTCATCTGGGTGATGAACCTTCTGCATCTGTTTATCGTTCCTCCCGTGATCATGGCCATTGCGGCAGTGGGCGGCATCGTGCTGTTTCTGCTGCCAACACTGCTGCTCCGCCTGCTGGATCGGGGTTGTCCCAGACTGAAGCTCTACATCCTGCTGTGCTGCATTTTGGGAATCACGCTTCTGTCCACCGCCTTGCCAAAGCACGCAGTCATGGCGTGGCCGGCACCTATCATTCTGGGCTGTCATTACTACTCCAGGCGGTTCTCCTACAATCTTCTGATTGTATCCGTGGTGTGCATGGCCGCGTCGCTGCTTCTGGGCATCTATGTGGGCGAGTGGGACAGCAATCTGCTTTATGCATTGGATATCAGCGGTGCCCGGGTGATCACAGGAAACACCCTCCGGCGGGTGATATTGTTCTATATCCTGCCCCGCAGCCTGATCCTCTGCGGCCTGTCCACTATCTGCACAATGCTGTCAGACCGCACCCGCAGGCTTCTGGAACGGCAGGTCAAGGATAGCGCGGAAAAGCAGCAGATCGCTTCGGAGCTGCGTGTAGCCACCCACATCCAGACCTCCATGCTCCCCTGTATTTTTCCGGCATTCCCCGAACGGACAGAATTTGATATCTACGCCACCATGAATCCGGCAAAGGAGGTAGGCGGAGATTTCTACGACTTCTTCCTGGTGGACGAAGACCACCTGGCCGTTGTCATCGCGGATGTTTCCGGAAAAGGGGTGCCTGCAGCTCTGTTTATGGTCATTGCCAAGACGCTGATCAAGGATCATGCACAGCAGGGCATCCGGCCGGAGGAAGTCTTTACCGAGGTGAACCGCCTGCTCTGCGAAGCCAATGATGAAGGAATGTTCGTCACTGCCTGGATGGGCGTGCTGGAATTGTCTACCGGTCATCTCGCCTATGTCAATGCCGGACACAATCCGCCTCTGCTCAGGCAAGGCAGCGAATATCGGTTTCTCCGCACCCGCTCCGGCTTCATCCTGGCAGGAATGGAAGAAATGCGCTATCGTTCCGCCAGCCTGGAACTGGTGCCGGGAGATTCCCTCTATCTCTATACGGACGGCGTAACAGAGGCAACAAACGCAGCGCAGCAGCTTTATGGTGACAAACGTCTGCTTGAACTTCTCAATTCCCATGTGTCCAGCAGTCCGGAAGTGCTGCTGCAAGCCGTCAAGGACGATATAGATGCCTTTGTTGGGGACGCACAGCAAGTGGATGATATCACAATGCTGGGCCTGCGTTACCTTGGCCCGCAAAAGAAGTGAGCAATAGAGGAGACGGTGGGGTATGACCTGCATTGGATGCAACGAGGAGCCGTTCAAGTGCTTCCCTGAGTTTC
>JAZUMW010000012.1:0-9102 GCA_045603825.1 Faecousia sp. | reverse complement strand
CCTCCCAAAAAAGGGCTGTCATTCAAATTTTTTACTCTATTGCTTTTTTGCAGGCATCCAGTACCTTTGCCGCGATGGGTACGCAGATCTCACGGCCGTAGCCGCCATCTTCCACAAACACGATAAATGCCAGAGGGCAGTTTTCGTCCTGTACAAAGCCGGCAAGCATGGCGTTGGGTTTCTGATCTCCTCCCACTTCGCCGGTGCCGGTCTTGGCGCATACAAGCATGCCGTTAAAATTGCTGTCTCCGTATTTCTCCACCACATTGGCCCGCATATACGCCTGCAGGGTCTTTGCTGTAGCTGTGGATATGATGCGGTTTCCGGAAGCGGTGGAGGCGGAATAAGTGGTATTTCCCCCCACCTGAATGTGGGATACCAAATAAGGTTCCACGCCTTTACCCGTTCCTGCAATTGCTCCAATAAATCTTAAAAAAGCACATGGGTTCACCTGGTCGTTATACTGACCGATGCCGCTCCATGCGATATTCGCATCCGCAGCGCCCACTGCCTCATAATTGCCCGCAGCAGTGGTAATGCCATCAAAGTTCACGCTTTGTGTCACACCAAACAGCTCCACATAACGTTCCATCTCGTCCGCACCCACTTCAAGGGCAATCTGGGCAAAAGCGCAGTTGCAGGAGTTGCGGAAAGCCTCCTGGAGCGTCTGCTCGCCGTGATTTTTTTCGCAGGTGATCTCGTCGGCATCAATGGTATAACTGCCTGCACAGGTGAACCGGCGGTCCTCTATGTCATCCACAGATTCCAGCGCAGCAGCAAGGGTAACGATCTTGAAAATGGAGCCCGGGATATACACCGACTGGGTGAAGCGGTTGACATAGGCGCCCTCATATTTGCCGGTCGTGTCCCCTTCTATATCCGGTACATTATCCGGGTCATAGGAAGGTGTGGTGACTGCGCACAGCAGCTCACCGGTTTTATAATTGTATACGGCCACAGTGCCCTTATAGTCACCCATGGCAGCAAGGGCAGTTTTTTGAACCGACGCAGACAGCGTCAGCACGGCAACGCCGTTGGCATCGCCATAGGTATACAAACCGTTGACCGTATCGTAACCGGCCAGCTCAGCGGAGTAGTTGGCAAGCGCCGGTGCGCTGATATAACCGTCACGGTCTCCAAGCCAGTGGAGCGTTGACTTGCGTACAGATTCAGTGGATGCGTAAGTCCAGTCATCGGACATATCCAAAAGCAGAGCACCTTCCCGATCCACCACGGTTCCGGTGCCGATGTTGCCTGCGTTATACACATGGGGCGATCCACTGGAAATGACCCAGGCATCGGCATCCATTACATATTCGGCAACAAAGAAAGTGAAGCCCGCCACCAAAAGCAGCGCCAATAGTACGGTTATGGTTGTACGGCCGGCAATTCTATTCATCTTCCTCATCGCCTCCGTTCTTATTCAACCGCACCGCAAAACTTGCGTTCTGGCGGGTGTCCGCTGATTTGATAAATGCCAGCAGGCCCCACGCGCAGATCATGCTGGAACCTCCGTTGGATAAAAACGGGAATGTTACGCCGGTAAGCGGCACAACATCTACCGTTCCCAATGCGTTCAGGATCACCTGCACCACCATGATGCTTGCCGCAGTGCAACCGCCGATGGTATAAAAGCTGCTGCGGGCTACCGCAGCGGAGCGGGATGTGAACAAAGCAAGGGCAACTACTGCCAGAATCAGCAGGATCGCCATGATCAGTCCCCACTCCTCCGTGACGGTACCGATTACCATATCAGAGTCCGCTGCGAACACATTGCGCATTTTTCCCTGGCCGGCACCCAGCCCGAAAAAGCCACCGGCCGCCATGCACATCAAAGTTTGCGTCTGCTGATAACCTGCACCGAAGGGATCGTCCCAAATATGCCGCCAGGACGCAAAGCGCTGCAGGGCATGGGGCGCGATCTTCAGCGCAACCACACCGGCAAAGCCCAGTGCGGTAATGGCCAGAGCCAATGTACCCACACTTCCGGAACGCAGGTACGCGATCACCAAAAAGGCGCAGAAGAAGATCAGCGCTGTGCCGAAATCGTTCATCAGCGCCAGACAGCCACAGATGGCTACTGAATAGGCAATGAAGCCGATCAGGTTTCTGTTCTTTACCAGGCGGTCCATGGTGGAAGCACCTACATATACAAAACAGACCTTGCTCAGTTCAGAGGGCTGTAAAGACATAGGGCCAATCACCAGCCAGTTTTTCGCGCCGTAATATTCCACTCCGAATACCAGTGTGATCAGCAGAAAGCCGATACCTGCAACCGTTGCAACATACCGCAGCTTCTTTGCCCGTTCCAGATCCCGGTGAGACCAGCCCACCAGCAGAAACAGGACGATTCCCAGAATCATCGCCATCAGCTGCTTTGTGGCTTCCTCCGGTGCGATGGTGGCGATCACCGCCATTCCCATGGTGCACATGAAAAACGCGATGGTTTCGATCTCAAAGGACGCTCTGCGGATACACACATAAAACAGAAGCAGCAGCCATTGGCAGACCATAATGCCGCCAAAGCCGATGAATATGGTCATTCCCTGCTCCGGGAGACTGCCCATCAGAAACAGCAGCGCCGTCAGTATCTGAAAAATAGAAAGCAGCAGCACATTGAACAGGCTGGATGTCACCGTGGATGCCTTTGTTCGCAGCTGGGCAAGGCGCTGCTCCTGCCGCTTGGAAATCGGCTTCAGCGTCATCTCAATGCCGCCAAGGGAGATCACATCCTCCGGCGTAATGGCGCTGATCTCCGTTTTAACACCGTTCACCAGAATTCCACCGGAGGAGTCTGTATCAGTAATGGTCCAGCTGCCGTCATCGTACCGTGTCAAAACACCGTGGGTACGGGACACCGTTGGAAAATCAATCACAATATCGCTGCGCTTGTGACGGCCGATAATATTCTCCCAATGGGTGATGGGCAGCCTGCTGCCATCGGACAGCTGCAGCCAGCCCCATATCTCCGGCTCCCTGCGGAAGGTCAGTAAAGGCCGGATACAGCGAAACAGCAGAAGCGCAGCTATGATCGGCGCTGCCCAGCGCATGACGGCTGTCAGAATATTATAAAATGCGGAATCCGCCCCTTGCAGCAGTTCAAACAGAACCGACATAGGTTCTCCTTTCTTATTTTTCCATCTCCCGCAGGAGCTTGATCTCCCGGGCATAGCCGGGAAGCTCGTTGGGAGTCTCCAAAATCATGGGTTTGTCCTTTAAAAGCGGATGGTTTACAATGGCGTGGAAGGTCTCCAGGCCCAGACTGCCCTCTCCCAGGCAGGCATGGCGATCCTTATGACTGCCAAACACATTCTTGGAGTCATTCAGGTGCAGGGCGCAAAGCTTGTCGATTCCCACAATGCGGTCAAACTCTGCCAGCACGCCATCCAGATCGTTCACAATATCATAGCCGCCATCATAAACATGGCAGCTGTCCAGGCAGACACCAACATTGTCGCTGCCCACACCGTCGATTATATCCTTCAGCTCCTGAAACTTTCCGCCGATCTCGCTGCCCTTGCCGGCCATGGTCTCCAGCAGCACCGTTACGGGATAGCCGGGTGCCAACGCATGCTTCAGCGCGTCCACGATCTGAGCAATGCCCGTTTCTGTTCCCTGCCCCACATGACTGCCGGGATGGAAGTTATAGAAATTCCCCGGCAGTGCCGCCATACGGCGCAGGTCATCGGCAAGGATGCTTGCGGCAAACTCTCTGGCGTCCGGATCCTTGGTACAAAGATTCATTGTATAGGCACCGTGGGCCACCAGCTTGCCGAAGCCCAGCTCCTGCAGCGCCCGAACTGCCCTGGCGGAATCCACGGGGTCTTCTTTCTTTGCCTGACTGCCCCGGGGATTACGGGTGAAAAAAGCAAATGTATTGGCATCAATGGAGCGTGCGGTTTCCACCATGGCATAGTTGCCGCCGGAGGCGGAAAGGTGACATCCTACATACAGCATATCCATTCTCCTTTCATTGTAACTGTATCATAGCATATATGCCCTCAAAATGCAAATCCGTATCCGTTCTATTTGTCCACTGCGGGACATACTCTGTTGTAAACCAACTGCGGTATATGGATAGGAGGCTGGCTATGGAAACGATTTACTCTGAAATTGCTGAGCGCACCGGAGGGAATATTTACATAGGTGTGGTGGGGCCTGTGCGTACCGGAAAATCCACTTTGATCAAACGGATCATGGAAACCCTGGTGATTCCAAACATTGATGACCCCTACCGACGAGAACGCGCCAAGGACGAATTGCCCCAAAGCGGCTCCGGGAAAACCATTATGACCAGCGAGCCGAAATTTGTTCCGGAGGAGGCTGTGTCCATCTTCCCAGACGGCACCTCCCACCTGAAGGTGCGGATGATCGATTCCGTGGGATATATGGTGGACGGTGCGGTAGGTGCGGAAGAGGACGGCGTTCCCCGCATGGTCACGACCCCCTGGTACGACTACGAAATCCCACTAACAGAGGCTGCTGAGCTGGGAACGAAGAAGGTGATGCAGGAGCACTGCTCCATCGGCTTGGTCGTGACCACGGACGGAACTGTCACAGATATTCCCCGGGAGGACTATATTGCCGCCGAAGAACGGGCCATCCGGGATATGCAGGATACCGGGAAGCCTTTTCTTGTGGTGATAAACTCTCAGAATCCCACCGGTGAACCGGCACGGGACATTCAGAGGAATCTGCGGGAACGGTTTGGGGTTGATGCCATTACTGCCGACTGCCAAAGTCTGGATCTTGCGCAGATCGGCGACCTGCTGCGGCAGCTTCTGTACAACTTCCCGCTGCGGGAACTGCGGGTCTGGCTGCCCCGCTGGATGGATGAGCTGGAGCCTGAGCATCCTGTGAAAGCCGCCCTGTATCAGGCGCTGCTCCAGCGGGCAGAGGAGATCTCCGCTTTGGGGCAGGCAAAAACGACGCTCTCTAAGTTGAAGGACTTGGAACAGGTCATGGATTTTTCCGTGAAGCGTATGGATCTTGGCACCGGTACTGTATCCATCAGTCTATCCTTCCCGGAGACGCTGTTCTATGAGATCCTCAGCAGCAAGGCGGGTATTTCCGTAGAAAATGACGCCCAACTGCTGTCTTTGCTGTCTCAGCTCTCCGTGATCAAGCAGGAGTATGACAAAATTTCTGATGCTCTTTCCTCTGTAAAGGCAACCGGTTATGGCATTGTCATGCCCACTGCCGAGGAAATGACTTTGCAGACGCCGGAGGTTGTGCGTAAGGGCACGGCATACGGCGTCAAGCTGAAGGCAGGCGCGCCCTCCATTCACATGATCCGGGTGGATATCGATACTGAGATCAGTCCCATGGTGGGGGGTGAGCAGCAGTCCCAGGATCTGATCTCCTTTTTGTCAGATGAAGATCCGGAAAAGCTGTGGCAGAGCAATATTTTCGGTAAATCGGTCTATGATCTGATCCGGGAAGGGCTGACCTCCAAGCTGCTGCGTACCCCGGAGGATGTGCGGGCCAAATTCCGCGGCAGTCTCACCCGCATCGTCAACGAGGGTGCCTCCGGTCTGATTTGTTTGATTCTGTAATTGACATTTTTCCCGTACGACAGTAGAATAAAAGGAAAAACGGGAGGTCAACACTATGGAATATATCTGGAAAGATCGCAAGCGCTATTTGGGTATGCCCATCAGCTTTACCCGGTACGCTATGTCCGAGGATCGGTTGTTCCTGTCTGCGGGTTTCTTTAATATTAAGGACGAAGAAGTTCTTCTCTACCGCGTGCGTGACATCAACACCACCCGTACCCTGGGGCAGCGACTCTTCGGCGTTGGCACTGTCAGCGTAGTTTCTGCCGACCAGACCATGCCCACTTTGGTGCTGAAAAATATCAAACGACCCCTGGAAGTCAAAGAACTTCTTCACCGCCAGGTAGAAGAGATGAAGATCCGCCGCCGTGTCCGTCTGGGTGAGATCATGTCCGACAACTTCAATGCGGACGATGATTCCGATCTGGATATTGAAAACGATAATTAAGTTACTGCCGGGAGCTTCCGCTCCCGGCTTTTTCACGGCAAAAACCTCTTTGAACCGACACTTTTCACTTTACGGGTCATGGTATCTGTGATAAAATGATTGTCACTACCTGAGAACAGAGGAATCGTTATGAAGCTCACCCGCTCAAGATCCTTTCAATGGAATTATGCTGCACTGGCTTTCCTGCTGCCGCTTGCGGGTATGCTGTGTGTACGGCTGATCAGCAGCCTGTTTTTTAACGGAGACTACTCGTTGTTGTACTCCGATTGTTATCATCAGTACTTCCCCTTCTTCAAGGCGTACCGCAGCGCTTTGCTTTCCGGTGAATCCCTGCTGTACAGCTGGAATGTCGGTCTTGGCATGGATTATCTGGGGCTGATCGCCTATTACCTGGCTTCACCGCTGAACCTTTTGTCCGTATTGCTCCCGGAAGACTGGATGCTGGGCTATTTTTCCCTTTTAATGCCCCTAAAGCTGGGCTTTGCCGGTTTGTTCTTTGCGATCTTTTTAAAGAAGGTTTTTGAAAAAAACGATCTGTCTATTGCTCTTTTCGGCGGTTTTTACGCACTCTGTGCCTGGGCCTTGGGATACCAATGGAATATCATGTGGCTGGACACCTTTGCCCTGCTTCCTCTGGTGGTTCTGGGAATGGTAGCTCTTTTGAAAGAGCGCAAATTCGTGCTGTATACCGTCACTTTGTTTTTGTCCGTCTATTCCAACTATTATATTGGCTTCTTTGTTTGTATCTTTATTCTCCTCGCCTTTATATGCTATGAGATCTGCCGTTGGGAAGGCTTTAAGAAGTTTTTTGCTGATCTGTTCCGGATGGCAGCATTCTCCATGCTCGCCATTGGCATGACAGCCGTTTTGACGCTGCCTGCTTTTTCTGCCCTTCAGTCAACGCAATCCGGCGTAAATAAGTTCCCCGAGGGATTCCGTTTGAATATTGCCGACGAGAACACCTGGCTGGGTCTTTTGGATGCCATGCGGCAGGTTGCAGGTAACATGAACGGCGGTCTGGAGCCCACCTATAAAGAGGGGCTTCCCAATCTGTACTGTGGTATTGGAACCAATATCCTTGCTGTTTTATTCCTGTTTGATCGGCAAGTTAAAGTACGGGACAAGGTCTGTTCTGTATTGCTGCTGCTGTTTTTCAATGTCAGTTTTATTATCCGGCAGCTTGATTATATTTGGCACGGTTTCCACTTTACCAACATGATTCCCTACCGGTTCAGCTTCCTGTACAGCTTTGTCATGCTGTACATGGCTTATCGGACATGGCTGCACCGCCGGAACTTCCGGCTCTGGCAGATCGTCGCCGCCGGTGTTTTAACCTTCGGTCTTGTGTTCTGCAGCGAAGAGATCAAGCCGTTCTTCCAGCTTCTTACCGGACAGAAGCATATGCTTGCATGGAGCGGTTGGAACAGTATTTGGCACAATCTTGAGACCATCGCCACCTGCAGCTCCTATGTTGCATATAATCTCTTGTTCCTCCTAGCCTATATGGCAGCCTTCCTCTTTGGCTGCCGCAAGCCCGCTCCAGAGGAGACCGATCATCAAAGTCGGCTGGACTGGCTGGAGAAAGCCCAATTCCAGCGGTGTCTTTCACGCATCGTACTTCTGTCCGCAATGGGACTGGAGCTTGTTTTGATCCTGGTGAATTTTGGAATTCTGTTCCCTGCCACAAATGTTTCCGATTATCCCAAGGGCAAGGAGGATTCCCAGGCAGTGTTTGATTATATGGAACGGGCAGAAAGGGGCGTCCTGTTCTATCGGGCGGAAACTACCCATTCCCAAACGCTGAATGACGGCGCTTTAAACGGCTATAACGGCATTTCCGCCTTTACCAGCTCCGCAAATGTTAAAGTTACAGAATTTATGCAGGCACTGGGCTACGGCGCCAAAAACACCTACAACCGCTACTGCTTTGAAGAAGCATCCCCCGTTGCCAATTTGTTTTTAAATCTGAAATATATGATCGAGCGCAACGGTCAAGTGGAGAGCAATCCTTATTTTGACGAAGTATATCATGTCGGCAAGAATCACCTGCTGCTCAACAACGCATATCTGCCTCTGGGCTTTCTTGCCGATGCACAGATCCTGAATGTTGATTTTACAGTCGGAGATAATCCCTTCCAGCTGCAGAATGCCTTGATGCAGAAAGCTACCGGCATCTCCGGTGACTGCTGGCATATGATCACCGGCAACCACGTAACGATCCACGGCAGCGATCTGACGCTGTCCTCTCAAAACCAAACCGGCTATTGCACCTATGAGGCCGGTGACAGCAAGGGAACTGTCACCTTCCGCTACACAGCGGATAAAGAAGGTCTGCTGTGCTTCCATGTGAATCAAACAAAGCGGAATAATTTCTCTGTTTATTACAATGACATTGAGAAAGCGCTCTATTCGGAAACTTACAGTCTGCCCCAGTCCCTTAGTACCTGTACAGTCAAACCAGGTGATACTGTCAGCATTAAATTCACCTGTACCGCAGGCGAAGCCGGCACCATCAATGTCACCGCTGCAATACTTGATGAAAGTGTTTTCCGTGAATGCTACGATGTTTTGCGCGGCTCCACTCTCAATCTGACCCAATTTTCTACGAACTATGTAGAAGGCACCATTGAATGTAACCGCGACGGAGTTCTGTACACTTCCATCCCTCAGGATGGGAACTGGACTGCAACCATTGACGGTACGCCGGCACAGATCGTTTTGATTGGTGATGTTATGTGCGGCTTAAATCTTTCTGAGGGTGCGCACACCGTCTCCTTCGCCTACAAAAACCATTCCTTCAGCCTTGGCTGGAAGATCAGCCTTTGCTGTGCAGTACTCTTCGGATTCATATACTATCTTGGGTATCAACCGAAGTTTAGGCGCAAAAAGGGCAAATATGAGAAATAATAATAGCGGCACCGGATAAACGGTGCCGCTACATTTTTTAAAAAGAAAAGCTCCACTCGTTAGAGTGGAGCTTTGTGTTCGCGTTACCTGTTTTTCTGGGGGAGCAATGCGAGCACTGCCTGTGGCAGATACAGCGAGCTGAGCGAGTGGCAGCGGTCTGCAGAAAACAAGCCAGCTCCGTCTGGCGCAGTT
>JAZUMW010000011.1:0-4717 GCA_045603825.1 Faecousia sp. | reverse complement strand
TACGCTAACCCCACCTACCTGGTAAAGCTGGTTGAGGCCGCTGTTATCGAGTGCCCCAACATCCCCATCGCTCTGCACCTGGACCACGGCGACAGCTTCGAGACCTGCAAGTCCTGCATCGACGGCGGCTTCACCTCCGTTATGATCGACGCTTCCTCCAAGTCCTTCGAGGAGAACATCGCCATCACCCGTCAGGTGGTTGAGTACGCTCATGACCACGGTGTTGTTGTCGAAGCTGAGCTGGGCTCCCTGGCCGGCATCGAAGACGAAGTCAATGTCTCCGCTGAGGCTGCTTCCTACACCCGTCCCGAAGAGGTCGAGGAATTCGTGACCCGTACCGGCTGTGACTCCCTGGCCATCGCCATCGGCACCTCCCACGGCGCTTACAAGTTCACCCCCGAGCAGTGCACCGTCAACGAGCAGGGCATCCTGGTCCCCCCCGCTCTGCGTTTCGACGTTCTGGAAGAAGTCACCAAGCGTCTGCCCGGCTTCCCCATCGTTCTCCACGGCTCCTCCTCCGTTCCTCAGGAGTTCGTAAAGATGGTCAACGAGAACGGCGGCAAGATGCCCAACGCCATCGGTGTTCCCGAAGAGCAGCTGCGCAAGGCAGCTTCCCTCTCCGTCTGCAAGATCAACATCGACTCCGACCTGCGTCTGGCTCTGACCGGTACTGTCCGTAAGTACTTCAACGATCATCCCGATCACTTCGACCCCCGTCAGTACCTGAAGCCCGCCCGTGCCAACATCAAGGAGATCGTCCGCCACAAGCTGGTGAACGTTCTGGGCTGCGCAGGCAAGGCCTAATTCGCATATGCGTAGGGGCGATTCATGAATCGCCCCTACGTTTTACAGGGGCAGCCATGGGCTGCCCCTGTTTTTTTACTGCAAATATTGCTCCAAGGCGGCAACGGTATGGGCGCTGTCGCCGAATACCGTCAAGCTGTTGCGGATATAACGGCCGTCAAAGGAATCGGCATACCAGAAGGTGAGGCTGGCGTATTCCTCTTCGTGGAAAGCCATATTCTGTGCCATGGTGCCCTCCTGGCAGTCCTGCCGGATGGCCTCTAAAAGTCCGCCGATGGCTTCCTCGGGGATGGCCACCTCATTGGCGGAAATGTACATGCCGTTTTCGTCATACACTTCCTGCCACAGAGTCACTCTCTCCAGGCTGTCCCGGACGGATTCCGGATCCGCTCCGTCAAAAACATTCTCCCAGGTGCTGAGGATCCTTTCGATGCCCTTCATGGCAGGCACATCGGCCTTGAGATAATAGTAACGGCGCATGGTACTGCCGTTTTTCAGCGTATACTCCAGCTCCAGGCTGTACCAGTCCCCATCCTCCGGATCCCGGTCAACGAGGGCATACTCGTGGGCGTCCATCACAGCCCGGATATCCTCGGCATCTGTCAGAACGGTGGTGTTGCTGCCCCAGCGGGGATTCAATGTGACAAACTGGATGTCCGCCTGCTGGGGTACTTTGGTGGTGATGCCTGCCACATCCAAAGAGGTCATGCCAAGGGTCAGCAGGACAGCCGCCACCGTGATGCCGAAGGCGATGAGATTTTTCTTGCGGAATACCTTCAGCGTCCGCTCCCACAGCATGAGGATGCCGAAGAAGGCAATGACGAAGCCCACTACCGGGACCACGATGGCGGCGCAGACGCTGCCCAGGATCAGAAATACCCAGCCCATGACGGGGGATGTGATAAAGTCACCGGCCCACTCCAGCTTTCTGCGGCGGTAGAGGGTCAGCGCCAGGGCAAGGAATCCTATGGACAGCACCACACAGACCGCCAGGTAGAGCCACTCTTTTGTAATGATGCCCTCATAGATGTACTTGGTCTGGGTAACCGCGGGCTGTGCCGATACAAAGCTGTATGCTTCCATGGCCGCCTCGGCATTTTGCACATCCCACTGCATCCAGTCCCGGTAGTTCCAGTACTGAACGGGGGCAAAGAATTCAAACCATTTGCTCTCCGTGATGATGCCGTACAGCAGAGGCTCATACACCGATTCATAGATGCCGTAGACCAGCAGGGAGAAAAACTCCACGGTGCAGAAGGTGGCGGCGTGACCCAAAAGATTGCCGGCAAGCTGTACGCACAGCACACCCAGACCAAAGTGGAACAAAAACTGTCCCGTGAGCACCAGCCACCACAGGCCTGCCACAAAGGCATATTCCCCCAGCATGATGGCCAGCACAATGGCTATCAAAGCGTTGGGCACAGCGGCAAAGAGGATGCCCGCTGTCACATGGGTGCCGAACCAGGTCTCCCGGCGCAAAGGCATGGCATGCAGACCGCCTGCCATACGGGTCTTGAAGAGATCGCCAAACAGAAGGGTGGCGCAGACGAAGCCGTAGATCAAAAACAGATAGGAAATATCACCTATATTCCGGGAAACGGTGTAGGCCAGCTGTTCCGTACCGGCATTACGCAGCATGGAGGCGGCATTGTTAAACACCCACACCGCCAGAAATACGGTATAAACCGCCCACAGGGGTGCAAACCGGGTGATGTCCTTTTTGAGGACATGGCCGTTAAAGAACGATGTTCTTGACTGCATACTCTACACCTCCCAGCTCATAAATGAAAATTTCTTCCAGAGAAAGGGGCAGCACATCGAAGTAGGCAGGCTGCACCGCCTCCACCTTTTCCGTCACTTCCTGGGCAGTACCCCGGACGATTAGGGTCTGCAGCCGGCCGGAAACAGACTCGTGGAGAATCTCCAGGCCCTCCGGCACTTCTCCCGCGATCTGCAGCTTCACGGTGCTGCCCTGCATATCCGCCAGAGAGCGCTCCAGGAGCATTTTGCCCTTGTCCATGATGCCCACATGGTCACACACATCCTCCAGTTCCCGCAGGTTGTGGGAGGAGATGACCACGGTGGTGCCGTTCTGCGCCACATCGGAAAGAATGATGCTGCTGACCTGCCGGCGCATCACCGGATCCAGACCGTCCAGAGGCTCATCCAGGATCAGCAGCTCCGGACGGGTGCATAGGCTCAAATGGAAGGCCGCCTGCTTCTGCATGCCCTTGGAAAACCGGCGGATGGGGGTCTTTCGGGGCAGGTTGAAAATCTCCTGCAGCCGCTCAAATAAATCATCGTCAAACTTGGGATACAGCCCCCGGTAAAATTTCCGCATATCCTCCAAGGTAGCGGTGGGGAAATAAAACACATCGTCGGGGATGGAGCAGACCCGCTCCTTCACTGCCGGATTTTCAAATACCGGCTGCCCCTCCATGGTCACATCGCCGCTTTCGGGGTAGTAAACCCCCAGCATCACCCGGATGGCGGTGGTCTTGCCGGCGCCGTTGGGGCCAACCAGTCCGTAGACCGCCCCCTTGGGAACGGTGAGGGTCAAGCCGTCCAAAGCCTTAACTGTGCCGAAGCACTTGGTTACATTCTGAAGTTCAAGCATGTTCTGTTCCTCCTTCCTGCAGGCGGGCAATCAGCTCCTCACGGGAAATGCCCTTCTGCAAAAGTGATGCAACTGCCCCGTCAAAGGCCTGCCACAGCGCTGTCTGCTCCCCTGGGGGCAGTTGGGACACAAAGCTGCCCTTGCCGGATACGGATACGATCCAGCCCTGCTGCTCCAGCTCCCGGTAAGCCCGCTGGATGGTATTGGGATTGATGGCAAGCTCCCCCGCCAGTTCCCGGACGCTGGGGAGCTTCTCCCCTTCTCGCAGCACCCCGGCTTGGATCTGCCGTTTAAACTGCTCTGCGATCTGGGCGTAAATGGGCCGGGCATCCCGGTAATCCAGATGTACCACTACACCGCCTCCTTCAAACTGTGTTAACCGTATTAACTGTACTAATACAGTTATAGCACACGACCCCGCCTCTGTCAAGAAAAATATTGCGAAAAATAATGGGTGTGCTATACTGGAGAAAACAGCACGGTCACTTTTGATGAATCCCACGGTTACGATAATGGTATCAAAGGCTCCCTCTGCCGAGGGCAGATTTCCCCGATAGCGGGGAAAATGTCCGCGAAGCGGACAAAAGGGGCGCGGGCCCGGCAGGGCTGGATTTTGCGAAGCAAAAGACTGAGGGAGAGAAGATCATGTCAGCAGTTTTCTCTCCCCCAGTCATGGCTGACGCCATGCCAACCCCCTCATCAGAGGGGGCCAATGCGCATGGAGGCCGAACAGCACAACAAGCTGAAACTGTCAGAAAGGTTACGCTTATGGTTTACGAAAATATGGTGCCCGGTGTATTTCTCCGGCGGCCTAACCGGTTTATCGCCCATGCGGTTATTGACGGCCGGGAGGAGATCTGCCATGTGAAAAATACCGGCAGGTGCAAGGAGCTGCTGACCCCCGGCGCTGCGGTCTGGTGCCAGGAAAGCGGCAACCCCAACCGCAAGACAAAATATGACCTCATCACCGTGAAAAAGGGCAGCCGGCTCATCAACATGGATTCCCAGGCCCCCAACGCAGCGGCAAAGGAATGGCTCCTGGGAGGCGGTCTGGGGGAACTGTCAGAATTAAAACCGGAAACCGCCTGGGGCGGCTCCCGGTTCGATTTCTCCTTTGTGAAAGGGGGCAGGAAATGCTTTTTAGAGGTCAAAGGGGTGACTTTGGAGAATGATGGGGTGTGCGCCTTCCCCGACGCGCCCACCCTCCGGGGTGCCCGGCATCTGCGGGAGCTGGCGGACCTGGCACGGCAGGGGTACGGCGCCTATGTGCTGTTCGTCATTCAGATGGCTGATGTG
>JAZUMW010000010.1:0-6646 GCA_045603825.1 Faecousia sp. | reverse complement strand
ACGGAGTACTGCCGCAGCCAATCCACCAGCTCCATTTTATTGCCCTCAAAGTAGGCAGTGTTATCCTTGGGCAGGTAGCTCTGGGAGGTGGAGATACCCCATTTGATAGAGCCTTCGTCCGGCTCCAGCTCACCCATCAGGACCTGGAACAGAGCGGTCTGCGCCAGCTCGTTCTCACCCACAAAGGCGATCTTGTCGGTACGACCCACAGAGAAATAGACCTTATCCAGCAGCTTCACGCCATCTACGGTGACGGAAACATCCTTTACCGTGAGGATATCCTTACCCAGCTCCCGCTCGGGGTGGAAGCCCACGAAGGGATACCGGCGGGTGGAACAGGGCATTTCTTCCACGGTCAGCTTGTCCAGCAGCTTTCTCCGGGCGGTAGCCTGCTTAGCCTTTGCTTTGTTGGCGGAGAACCGCTGAATGAACAGCTGCAGCTCTTCGATCTTCTCCTGATTCCGCTTGTTCTTGTTGCGGATCATGGCCTGGACCATCTGGGAAGATTCATACCAGAAGTCGTAGTTACCCACATACATCTTGATCTTGCCGTAGTCGATATCCACGGTGTGGGTGCAGACGGTATTCAAAAAATGACGGTCGTGGGAAACGGCAATGACCATGCCGGGGAAATCTAAGAGAAAATCTTCCAGCCAGTTGATGGCCTCGATATCCAGGTTGTTGGTAGGCTCGTCCAGCATGACGATGTCGGGATTGCCGAACAGCGCCTGGGCAAGCAGGACCTTCACCTTCAGACGGGGGTCGGTGGCGGACATCATGTCATAATGCAGCTCTGTGCCGATGCCCAGACCCTGCAAAAGACGGGATGCGTCGGATTCTGCTTCCCAGCCGCCCATTTCCGCAAATTCCGCTTCCAGCTCCGAGGCACGAATGCCGTCCTCGTCGGTGAAATCAGGCTTTTCATAAATAGCATCCTTTTCCTTCATCACATCGTAAAGATGCTGGTTGCCCATGATGACGGTGTCCATGACGCTGTATTCGTCATAGGCGTTCTGATTCTGCTTCAGAACAGAGACCCGCTTTTCTGGGTCCACATAAATAAAGCCGGTGGTGGATTCCAGTTCGCCGGTAAGCAGCCGCAGGAAGGTAGACTTACCAGCACCGTTGGCACCGATGATGCCGTAGCAGTTTCCGGGAAGGAACTGCAGGTCTACATGCTGGAACAGCCACTGACCGCCAAACTGCATTCCTAAATTACTGACAGTGATCATTACTTGCTCCTTATATATCCATGATATTATCAACAAAAGGGTAGGGTACCGGCCGGGCAGGGAAGTGCCTGACCAAGCCAAGACATGTGCGCCTTATCACCGGACATTGTCCGGGCGCATACTCATACATTATAATACTAACATAAAAGTGTGAATAATCAAAGAACTTTTTTCTTTGGGGGTTGCATTTTCCCAAATGTGCGGTATAATATTAGCACTCAGAACTTTAGAGTGCTAAAAAGCAGAAAGGAAACACATTATGGAAAAGAAACAGTTTAAAGCAGAATCCCAGCGCCTGCTGGATCTGATGATCAACTCTATTTACACCCACCAGGAGATCTTCCTGCGGGAGATCATTTCCAATGCTTCAGACGCCATCGACAAGCTGGCATATACCGCATTGACCGACGACAAGGTGGGTATCAACCGGGACGAATTTGCCATCAACATCACCCGCGCCAAGGATGCAGGTATTCTGACGGTGTCCGATAACGGCATCGGCATGACCAAAGAGGAGATGGAAGAAAACCTGGGCACCATTGCAAAGTCCGGCTCTCTTGGCTTTAAGCAGGCCATGGACAAGCCTGAGGACATCGACATCATCGGTCAGTTCGGTGTTGGCTTCTATGCCGCATTTATGGTGGCATCTTCCGTTACCGTTATCTCCAAAAAGTACGGCGAAGACACCGCCTGGAAGTGGACCTCCAATGGCGCGGACGGCTATACCATAGAGCCTGCTGAAAGGGAATTCCCCGGTACCGATGTGATCATGACCATGAAAAGGGATACCGAGGACGAGACCTACTCCCGCTTTCTGGAGGAATATGAGATCCGCAGCCTGGTAAAGAAGTACTCCGACTATATCCGTTACCCCATTCGCATGGAAGTGTCTAAGTCCCGTCGCAAGGAAGACAGTCCCGAGGATAAGCCTGAGTACGAAAGCTACATTGAAGAGGATACCCTCAACTCCATGATCCCCATCTGGCAGCGGGCAAAAAAGGATGTGACCCAGGAGGAGTATGACAGCTTCTACCGGGAAAAGTTTTACGACTTCCAGAAGCCTTTGCGCACCATCCATTCCAGCGCTGAGGGTACGGTTTCTTTCAAGGCGCTGATGTATATCCCCGGAAAAGCACCCTACGATTTCTATACCAAGGACTTCAAGCGGGGTCTGCAGCTGTATTCTTCCGGCGTGATGATCATGGAAAACTGTGAAGATCTGCTTCCTGAGCACTTCCGCTTTGTCCGGGGCGTGGTGGACAGCCAGGATCTGTCCCTGAACATCAGCCGTGAGATGCTCCAGCACAACCGCCAGCTCACCATTATCGCCCGGAATATTGAAAAGAAGATCAAGAGCGAACTGAAATCTATGCTGGAAAATGAGCGGGAGAAGTACGAGGAGTTTTACGGTGTATTCGGCCGTCAATTGAAGTACGGCGCAGTTGCCGAATACGGCGCCCATAAGGAAGCGACTCAGGACCTGCTGCTGTTCTACAGCCACAAGGAGAAGAAGCTCATCACCCTGGGCGAGTATGTGGATGCCATGGCAGAAGGTCAGGAGAAGATCTATTTTATCACCGGTGAAAACAAAGATCGCCTCTCTAAGCTTCCCCAGGTCAAGACCCTGGAAAGAAAAGGCTACGATGTACTGTTATTTACCGATGAGGTGGACGAATTTATCCCTCAGACCCTTATGACCTATGAGGAAAAACAGTTCTGTAACGCTGCCACCGACGACCTGGGCTTGCAGACAGAAGAGGAGAAGAAGCAGATCGAAGAGAAGGCAGAGGAACTGAAGGGCTTTTTGACCTTTGTCAAGGACACTCTGGGCGACAGCGTGGTGGAAGTGAAGATCTCCGGCGATCTGGGTGATGTGCCTGTTTCCATGACGCCTGCTTCCGGCATGAGCTTTGAGATGGAAAAGTATATGAAGCGGGTGAATCCCGAGCTGGATTTCCCCTCCCAGCGGATCCTGGAGCTGAATCCCGAGCATGAGGCGGTAAAGGCCTTGCAACAGGCCATGGTCTCCGACACTCAAAAGGCCAAGGATTATGCCCAGCTGCTGTGCTGCCAAGCACAGCTCATGGCAGAGCTTCCTTTGGAAGATCCCGTGGCGTATACAGAACTTGTGTGCAAGCTGATGAAATAATAGAAACGGGTACGAAAGTACCCGTTTTTTCTGTGCTTGACGATTGATGCGGAAAGGGGTATCATTAAAGCAAGAAAAACAGGGGGAGTGTACAACCATGTTTAATTTTAACGAACCCATCAGTCGCTGCAATACCAACAGCGTCAAATTTGATTTGGTCAAGGAACAAGGCTATCCGGAAGATGTACTGCCCATGTGGGTGGCGGATATGGATTTTCAGGCACCGGAGTGCGTCCGTAAAGCCCTGAGCGATGCGGTGGAGCATGGCATTTTTGGTTACAGCTTTTTAAGTGAGGAGTATTACAGTGCCGTTTTGGGCTGGTTTGACCGTCGGTTCCACTGGCAGCTGGAGAAGGATTGGCTAATCCCCACTCCCGGCGTGGTATTTGCACTGTCTGCCGCCGTCCGGGCAGCCACCCAGCCCGGTGACCGAGTGCTGGTTCAGCCTCCCGTTTACTATCCTTTCTACAACGTGATCCGTCAGAACGACCGAGTCATCGTGGAAAATCCCCTGGTGTATGCAGACGGAAAATACAGCATGGACTTTGCGGATTTTGAGCAGAAGATCGTAGAAAACCATGTAAAGCTCTTTATCCTCTGCTCTCCCCATAACCCTGTTTGCCGCGTCTGGACACGGGAGGAACTGCAGTGTATAGGCGCTATTTGCAAAAAGCACGGTGTGAAGGTGGTCTCTGATGAGATCCACTGCGACTTCGCCTTTCCAGAGCATCCCCATACCCCCTTTGTAAAGGCCTGTCCGGACATGGCTGGCCAGACCATCGTCTGTACCGCTCCCAGTAAGACCTTTAATCTGGCGGGTTTGCAGGTGTCCAATATTTTTATTCCTGGGGAGGACCTGCGGAAGAAGTTCCAAAATGAGATGGACGTATGCAGCTACCACAGCCCCAACTGCCTGGGTGCGGTTGCCTGTACTGCGGCGTACAGGGGAGGGGAGCAGTGGCTTGATGCCTGTAAGGCCTATATGCGGGAAAACCTGGCCTATGTCCGCGCTTATATGGGGGAGTACCTGCCCCAGATCAAGCTGGTAGAGCCGGAGGGAACATACTTTGCATGGCTGGATTGCAGCGGCTTGAATCTCAGCAAAGAAGATTTGGATGATATGATCATAAATAAGGCCAAGCTGTGGCTGGATTCCGGCGCCATTTTCGGCGAATGTGCCGCGCAGTTCCAACGGGTGGTCCTGGCCTGCCCGAGAGCGACTGTGGAGCGGGCCATGGAACAGCTGAAAAAAGCTGTCAACGGATAAAAAACCTTACCTGCGGTTTGAAGAAAAGGACTTGCCTTTTTCACTGCTTTCTTATAAAATATATAAATGTTGATAACATGAAAGAGGGTAGTTCCTATGGTTAAGATTGCGTTTGATAATGACCTGTATATTCAGACCCAGTCCGCCCATATTCAGGAGCGGATCGTTCAATTTGGCGGCAAGCTGTATCTGGAGTTTGGCGGCAAGCTGTATGACGACAACCATGCCTCCCGGGTGCTGCCCGGTTTTCAGCCCGACAGTAAGCTGCGGATGCTGCTGCAGCTGAAGGACATGGTGGAGATGGTCATCGCCATCAATGCCGACGATATTGAGAAGAATAAGATCCGTGGCGACCTGGGCATTACCTACGATCGGGATGTGATCCGCCTTATCAATATTTTCCGTGACTTCGGTCTGTATGTGTCCAGCGTAGTGCTGACCCGCTTCAATGACCAGAGCCTTGCAAAGGCTTTTCAAGCCCGACTGGAGTCTATGGGGGTCAAGGTCTATCACCATTACGATATTGAAGGCTATCCTGCCAACGTGTCCAATATTGTAAGCGATAACGGCTTTGGTAAAAATGAGTATATCGAGACCACACGTTCTTTGGTGGTGGTTACCGCTCCCGGTCCCGGCAGCGGCAAGCTGGCCACTTGCTTGAGTCAGCTGTATCATGACCATAAGCGGGGCAACAAATCCGGCTATGCCAAGTTTGAGACCTTCCCCGTTTGGAATCTGCCTTTGAATCACCCCGTCAACCTGGCTTACGAGGCAGCAACGGCAGATCTTTCCGATGTGAACATGATCGATCCCTTCCATCTGGAAGCCTACGGCAAGACCACCGTCAATTATAACCGTGATGTGGACGCGTTCCCTGTTCTGGTTGCCATGTTCGAGAAGATCCTGGGTGAGTGTCCCTACAAGTCTCCCACAGATATGGGTGTCAACATGGTGGGCAACTGTATCATAGACGATGAAGCGGCACGGGATGCCTCTCAGCAGGAGATCCTCCGGCGGTATTATACCGCCTTGTGCGACCTGAAGCAGGGCAAGGTGGAGCAATCTCAGATTCTGAAGCTGGAACTGCTGATGAAGAAAGCCGGTGTATCTGCCGAAGAGCGCAGAGTAGTGGCTCCCGCCATGAACAAGGAAGAACAGACCGGCTTGGCAGCCGCTGCCATGGAGCTGCCCGACGGCAGGATCGTCACCGGCAAGACCTCAGATCTGCTGGGCGCATGCTCTGCGCTGCTTTTGAACGCGCTGAAGGCTCTGGCCGGCCTGGACGATGAGGTACACCTCATCGCACCGGAGGTCATCGATCCCATCCAGCATCTGAAGGTGGATCATCTGGGCAACCGGAATCCCCGGCTGCATACCGACGAGGTGCTCATTGCGTTGTCCATGAGTGCTGTTACCGACCCCAACGCCGAAAAGGCCATGGAGCAGCTGTACAAGCTCCGGGGCTGCGATGTCCATTCCTCTGTAATTTTGTCTGCAGTGGATGAGCGGACATTCAAGCGTTTGGGTGTCAATCTGACCTGCCAGCCCCGCTACCGCGGCTAATAACAAGCATCGAAGGAACCGGCAAACCGGTTCCTTTTTTGCTGTTTTGACCTCAAAAATAATTCTGCGAAATTGCTGAAAATTCCTATAAAATTTTGTGATTTTTTCTAAAAATGCTCTTGACAAAATGCCTGAGTAATGGTAAGATAATCGAGCGTGCGTAGGGAAACTATGCGTGCACTGCGATGATGCAGGAGATTGCGTTGAAAGACGGTAACTTCTGCGGAGTATGTCCGGTCATCGGGCGGCTGAACTGTCCTGTTTGCGCTGCGTATATCGCTGCGACAGGAAAAGGGTCGGCCTTGCGTCGGCCATTTTTCTTGGCTCGGAATGATACGCACGACGGCGTGGATAGCAGTTCACCGTACCCAGGCACCACGAAAACTGAGTACGTTTTATCAAGGAGGAAACAAACAATGGCAAACCAGGAAATGA
>JAZUMW010000009.1:0-11782 GCA_045603825.1 Faecousia sp. | reverse complement strand
CTGGCGGTTTATCCCCTTGGGGAAAGCCAAGCTGACCCACGATATGGAAAAAGGCTTCATCCTGGAGGGCAATTACCGGGATGCGGATTATTATATCCAGCGCCTGCCCCAGCAAACCAACAGCCTCCACATCGAATACGATTACTGCTATATCAAACCCTTTGACTGCGTGGACATTTCCACGGAGAACGACTCCTTCTACTGCTACCCCACCAAGGAAAATGTGGTCACCAAGCTGGCCTTCGCCACAGAGATCCTGTACCTGAACAAGCAGACCGAAAAGGCAAAGGCAAAAGAAACCGTATAAACCGCAGACACCGCAATTTATCATTTATCATTCATCGTTGCAATTAGAATCCGTAGGGACACCCCTCCGGGGTGTCCGCGGGCCGTTGTGGTCATCGTCCCCTACTGGGCCGCCAATATTCCACATCATTGCGAGGAGGGCAAGGCCCGACGTGGCAATCCGCATTCTTGCCGCTTGAAAAGCGGTGCGGCGCAAAGCGCCGCAGGGAAAACGGATTCCCACGACCAGTTTGCCAACTGGTCTCGGAATGACATGATTGTTTGGATCACTTCCGAGCGGAAAAATTGTATAGAGTAGTACCATAGGAGTTCATGCTTATGAAAAAGTCAACATTACTGATCATATTGCTCGTTTTAGTGATTACAGCTGCTTCTTTTCTTCTGTGGCGCAATGCCCGGTTGGAGTCTTTCTGTCTGCCCTTTAAAGCCGGGGAAATCGAATCCGTCACAGTATCCTCTGTTTGGAACGAATACAAGCAGATCGAGGATGAAACCGGGATCCAGGCAGTGACAGATGTGCTCAACAAGATCCGGCTCTACCCCGACAGTGCCGATGCTCGTAAGGATCTGCCCGCCGGAAGCTACGGATGTGAGATCCTGTTCAAAACAAAAGACGGCTTGGAATACACCTATTCGGTCATTACCCTTGGGGTGAATACCTCTGTGTTTACCGACGCGTCCGGCTCTGTTCACAAAGCCCGCGGCATCTCCGCAGACCGCCTTTGGAACAGCCTGGACTATGAGATTCAAACAAAATTCTTAGATTAAAAAGGGAGGAATGTTCTATGTATAAACGCACGGTTTCTATGGTGCTGGTGATCGCTGTTCTTTTACTGCTCACCGGCTGCGGAAAGTCCGCAGAACATCTGTACCCGTGGTCTGTAGGTGAAGAGAGCGCCCGTGTTTTTGCGGACACTCTGACCCTTTCCGTTGCGGAAGGCGGCGTGTCCCCCACTGGCGTGGAGGTCTGCATTGAAAATCCCACCGATGCGCTTTACTACTACGGCGCGGAATTTTATCTGGAGGTCTGGCAGGACAATGCCTGGCACACCATGGATGCGGGCTTGGATGCCACCGCCGAGGAGCGCTTTATAGATCCAGGCGCAAGCCGGACAGAAGGTTGCTCCTGGCCCTCTGAACTGGAAGCTGGCCGCTACCGCTTCATTAAGGAATTTTACCCCGACGGCAAGTATGACGAAGCCTTTTTTGTCAGTGTGGAATTCCAACTAAACTGACCATAATAAACCACCGCCTGACCGGATACCCGGTCAGGCGGTGTTGTTTGTTCAGAAAAAGAATTTCCGTTCCATGGCTTCCCGGGCGGGGCGACAGATCCCCAAAAAGATCAGAAAGCCCCCCAGCAGCACCAGCGCCGTCATGGGATAGGCAGACCACCCCTCCGCGCCGCTGCGGACAAAGGTCAGATGCAGCAAAAATTCCACCAGCATCATAAAGCCCCCCAGGGCCACCGAAAATCCGCCCACGATATAGAGCTTTCCCCCCGGCACATACCGCAAAAGGGCCACCAGTGCCGTATTCAGCAGGCACAGTCCTCCCACTACCGGGAAGGCAAAGGTCAAAAACCAATCGCCCCCCGTTGCCACATCAATATACAGCAAATAGGCCGTTGCGGCGGCAAAGGCGCAGGGAATGAACACCACGGGGTTGGGTTTCCGGAACCAGCCGGGAAGGATCACGCTCACATAGGCCACCACCAGACCACCCACCACATAAGGCGACCAGGTAAAGCTCCTGTGCAGCTGCAGGTCACACAGCACCGTAAACAGCAGTGCCAGAGAAAACACCACCGTCATAGAAACTGCAAAAGCTTTGGACGCAGGTCTGCTTTCCGGCAGCTTTCCCGCAGGGTACAACGGCTGTGCCTCTGCCCGATCCAGATCCAGGTGATACACCCGGGTATTACACAGCGGACACACCTTTTCCGTATCCGCTAATTCCACTCCACATTTGATACAATACATATTCTTCACCCATTTGTCTGGACCTGCACCGGCAGACCCAACTGATGCAGCACCTCATAGAAATGGCGCTCCAGCGCCGCTTCCTTGGTGTTGCGGATAAAATTCAAATAAAGATAGTCCTTGAAGGACACCGCCCCGCAGTTGTAGGGGGACGCTGCCTGCACGCCCAAAATAAAATCCACTCTTTCCACATAGGGCAGCATCACTTCCGGCAGCCGCACCTGCCCCAGGTTGGACAGACTCAAGCAGGACTTGGTCTCACCGGTGGCATCGAACACCGCTTTCATCACGGCATTTTTGATAAACAGCGGCAGGACCCGCACCGCCATAAGCTTTTCGCTGTTCACATTGGTGGCGATCTTCATGCTCATCTGCTTGGGGGTGATCTCCTCCGCCATTTTGGCTGTGACCACCCGGCAGATCTCCTCAAAACTGTATTCTCCCAGCCGGGGCAGGATCTCCGGGGTGGTGTACATGGCGAAATTCCGCATGGTGCTGCTGGGGAAAAGCTTCCGCAGGTTCACCGGGATCAGCACCTTCACGGGCTTGCGTTTATGGCGGGGATACAGCTCCTTCTGCCATTGCTGCAGCGCATCCATCATGGCTGCTGTGAGTAAGGCCGTGAGGCTGACCCCATGTTCATGGGCCTTGGAAAGCGCCGCTTCTACCGGCACCCGGAAGCAGGTCACATGCAGAAAGCCGTTTTCCTCTCGGGTTCCGGACAGGTGCCACGCAGTCCGTTCCCGTCGGCTTGCCTGGATGGGGCCGGCGTATTTGAGAAAGCTGTCCTCCAGCTCCTCTGCCTTCACATCTTCCCGCCGGTCCAGAACACCCGCCTCCGCCGGAACGGTGATCTTGTATTTTTGCTCCAGGTATTCGGCAACCAATGTCTTCAAAAAGGCCAGACCGCCGTTGCCGTCGGTAAGGGAGTGGAACAGCTCCACCGCGATCCGGTTGCCGCAAGTAATGACCCGGAAGGCGCAGCGCCGCAGCTCCTTTTTGTCCATCCACACCAGCGGGCAGCTGTACTCCGGGCTTAATTCCGGCGCCCCGGGGATCTGCTGCAGGTAGTACCAAAATACGCCCCGCCGCAGCCGCACCGCCAGGGAGGGAAACCGCCGCACCGTCACATCCAGAGCAGACTGAAGCACCTTTTCATCCACCGGTTCTGTCAGAGTCATGGACAGACGGTACACATTGCTCCATTTTTTCCGCCGGGCAGCGGGATATATTTTCGCCGCGTTGTCCAGCGGCATCCATTTCAGCGTATCCTTTCCGGTCATGGCCCTCTCCTCTTGCAATTTCTGCCCAAACTATACCACAGCCCGCCCTCCGGGGCAACCTACCCGGGGTGGATACCGCTCTCCCGGCAGTAGATTTTTCCTTTTCGGTGTGCTATGATAAGAGTAGAGGTGATTTCCATGATTTATACCGTGACTTTCAATCCCGCCATTGACTATGTGGTGCAGCTTTCCCACCCCTTGACACCGGGAAAGATCAACCGAAACGCCAAAGAGGATTTCCAGTTCGGCGGCAAGGGTATCAATGTGTCCAATGTTTTAAAGAATCTCGGCTTTGAGAATACTGCCCTGGGCTTCATCGCCGGCTTCACCGGTGAGGCTTTGGAAAAGGGTCTGCAAAATATGGGTCTTAGCACCCGGTTCATTTCCGTCCGGGAGGGTATGACCCGGATCAATGTAAAAGTCAACGCCGGAGAGGAAACGGAGATCAACGGCCTTGGCCCGGTGATCACCCCCGCCGATATGGCCGCGCTGTATGCGCAGCTGGATGGGCTGCTGCCGGGAGATATTCTGGTGCTGTCCGGCTCCATCCCCTCCTGTCTGCCCGGTGATACTTACAAATCCATTCTGGAACATCTTCAGGGGCGGGATATTTCCGTCGTTGTGGATGCCACGGGCGCGCTGCTTTTAAATGTGCTGCCCTACCGTCCCTTCCTCATCAAGCCCAACAACCACGAGCTGGGAGAGATCTTCGGCACCACCCCCATCACCGACGATGAGATCCTGGACTGTGCCCGGCGGCTGCAGGCCATGGGTGGCAGAAACATTCTGGTTTCCCTGGCCGGGGATGGCGCGTTGCTGCTGGACGAGACCGGATGCTCTCACCGGGTTCCCTGCCCCAAGGGAAAAGTGGTCAACAGCGTGGGCGCGGGAGATTCCATGGTGGCAGGCTTCTTGGCCGGCTGGCTGGAATCCGGCGATTACACCCACGCACTGAAGACCGGCATCGCCGCCGGCAGCGCCACCGCCTTCTCTCTGGGACTTGCCACCGCAGCGCAGATCCTGGCTCTGCGGGAACTGCTATAAAAAAAGAGCGTGTGATTTTCACACGCTCTTTTTTATTAGAATAAAGGAAACAGCCAAAAATACAGCGCAAGGGCATTGGCAATACCAATGGTGATGCCGGCGATGACCTGGATGGGGGTATGCCCCACAAATTCCTTCAGCTTTACTTCCGGCAGGTCTTCCTTGGTCAATACCTCAAAAGCCTTGGTCAGCTCGTTGATAATGATCGCCTGCTTGCCGGTCTCCAAACGCACGCCCATGGCATCGTGACAGACGATCACTGCCAGCAGCGCCGTCACCGCGAATTCAAAGGAGCCGAAGCCGCAGCACAGACCGCTGATGACCGCCAGGGAAGAAACCGTAGCAGAGTGACAGCTGGGCATGCCGCCGTCACCAACCATTCGCTCAAGCACTATTTTTTTGTTGATGATCGCATAAATAATTGTTTTGATCACCTGCGCCAGAAACCAGGAGGTAACACCTGTGATCAAAAAACGGTTGGTAATCAAATCGAAAAACCAGTCCACCGCCTCACCTCTTCTCTTTATTTATCCCCTTTAAGTATACCATAAACCCATGATTAAGCAAGTGGAAATTCCCGGCTTTTAGGGCATATACCGGCAAATTCCCTTGCTTTTACGGCCTGTTCATGATAAACTGTTAAAGTTAAAGAGACATTTTACGGAAAGGAGGCGGTACTGTGCGCCGAATCTTCCTTCTCGCGGCTACCATCCTGCTGCTGACCGTGCTGGCAGTGGGTGTATCTGCCGAAACATACGCAACACAGGTCACCTACCAGGCTACCGTCTCCACCGACGAAAGCTGCAGCTTGTCCGTCTCCGGCACGGTGCATCTGGATGAGCCTTTGGAGGAACTGACCTTCCCTGTGCCCGCGGAGGCTTCTAATATCACCCTTAACGGTTCCCGTGTGGGCTCCTCCATTGTAAACGAGGTCCGCCATGTGGATCTGTCCGGACTGGTAGGCAGCATGTCCGGCGAGTTCACCTTCACCATGACCTACCAGCTAAGCGATGTGGTGGATCGGGACGAAAACGGTTTTCTGCAGCTGGAGCTGCCCCTTCTGTCCGGCTTTACTTATCCCGTGGAGAAGCTGGGCTTTACAGTCACCATGCCCGGTGTTCTTTCCTATAAACCCAGCTTTTCCAGCGGCTACCACCACGCCAATATCGAGCAGCAGCTGGTGTTCTCTGCCGCCGGCAACACCGTCACCGGCACCTCCAACCAACCCCTGAAGGACCGGGAGACTCTGACCATGTCTCTGCAGGTCACGGAGGAGATGTTCCCCCAGTCTATTATTCAGCTTCAGAATCTGGAGCCCTTTTATCTGGTCATGGCCATCAGCGGTGTGCTGGCTGTGCTGTACTGGATACTGTTCCTAAGGAATCTGCCGCCCCGGATCTCTGCCGTAGCCGCTCCTCCGGAGGGTTACAGTGCCGGTCAGCTGGGTACGCTGATCAGCCTGCAAAAGACGAATCTCACCGCTATGATCTTCTCCTGGGCGCAATTGGGGTATCTGACCATTCAGATCGGCCGTACCGACCGGGTGCTGCTTTATAAACAGATGGAAATGGGCAACGAGCGCAGCGCCCATGAGCAAAAGTGCTTCCGCAGCCTTTTCGGAACCCGGAATGTGGTGGATACTGCCGGCTCCCGGTTCACATCCCTGTATCAGAAGATCGCTTCCGCAAAGCCCAATCTCCAGGGTCTTGTCCATCCCATGTGCGGCGGCAAGTTCCCCTTCCGGTTCCTCATGGCGCTGGTGGGTGCGTTCTGCGGCGTGTGTCTGGGCATGGTGCTCAGCGTTGAAGCCGCGGTGCGTTGGTTCCCCGCAGCGCTGCTGGGTCTTGCCTGCGGTCTGGCAAGCTGGTTCATTCAGGAGTGGGCAGAATGTCTGTACGCCCAGTATAAGACCAAGCTGGTGGTCAGTCTGCTGCTGTGCGCAGCATGGCTGGCGCTGAGCATTCACGCAGGCACTTTCCAATTGGATGTATGGATCGTGCTGCTGCAGCTTCTGGCCGGTCTGATGACCTCTCTGGGAGGACGGCGGACTGCTGCCGGCCGACAGCTTATGGCCGAGACCATGGGCTTCCGTCTGTTCCTGCAGACTCTGCCCCGGGTACAGCTGCACCATATCTGCCGCCAGAATCCGGAGTATTTCCACGCCCTGGCGCCTTACGCCCTGGCCCTTGGCGCCGACGGAGCCTTCGCCAGCCGGTTTGGCCGGGATATTCAGCCCCCCTGTCCCTATGTGGCAGGTATTCCCAAAACCAATATGACCGCCGCCGAGTGGAGCAAGGTGTACCGCCGGATCTCCCGTGCCATGGAATCCCGTGTGCGGCAGCTGCCGCTGGAGCGGCTGGTTGGCTTCTTCAAAAGCTTTACCCGCTGAAAGTTAAAGGAAAAAAATCATGAATAAAAAAATTCGTTGGATCACCCAAACTGCCCTTATGCTGGCGCTTCTGATTGCCTTACAGGCGCTGACCAAAGGCTTCGGTCAGCTGGTCACCGGCTCCTGTGTCAATGCCATTCTGGCGGTTACCGCCTTGGTTGCCGGCCTTTACAGCGGCATCACCGTGGCCGTTATTTCCCCGGTGCTGGCATACCTGCTGGGGATCGCGCCCCAGATTTTGACCGTTCCTGCCATCATGATAGGCAACACCGTATATGTGGTGCTTCTGTATGTGCTGGCAGGCCGGTACAACAAAAAGCTCCCGGCATTGTTAGCTGCCGCTGCCGCCAAGTTCGCCACACTGTATGCTATCGTGGTTTGGCTCATCTGCGGTGTATTTGCGGAAAGCCTGCTGGCTGCCGGTGTCCTGAAAGAGCCCATGCTTAAGGCCCTGCCCGCGACCTTCTCCTGGCCCCAGCTGATCACGGCCCTTATCGGCGGTGCCGTGGCGCTGCTCATCGTGCCGGTGCTTCGCAAGGCGCTTCATGAATAAGCAAAAAGCAGCCGCCCCCGTGATGGAGGCGGCTGGTTTGTTTTTACTATAAAATGCTTTTAAACTATACCTAAAACCACTTGGAAGGAGGCGAAGCCAGTACCTTGATTATTGGAAATATAAACCGCGTTTAAGAAAATTACAGCACCATCAGTCAGTGTAACTTGGTAGCCTACGCATTCCTGTCTGGTTTTACCCGCTGTGCCAGTGGAGGTGCTGATGTTGATACTGATCAATTCAATGGCGCTTACTTTTCTTCCTGCCAGGTAGGTACTCATTTGGGCGATAGCATTATCGGATGTTTCTGCAACCTGGGGATGCAACAGAGCTTTCGCATTGGATGTGTTATCATCAGCCAGCGCTGCCATCATTTCCTCTACTTTCGGGGTAGCTTCTGCCTCACCAGCTATTGCACCTGACATGCTTTGCGTAAAATTGCAGGCGGTCAAACATCCAAGTAAGGCCAACAGAACCAAGCCGAAGCAAATTATCTTTTTCATCTATAGGCCTCCATTCAATTATTATCAAACTGTTTTCCCAATTGAATTATAAACAGATAACACACAAAGATCAAGAAATTCCGCATCGATTGAGCTTTTCTGCTACCCGTCCATATCTGCAAATGCAGCTATGACAGCGGTAGCGGAATTTTTATACCTATGTTGTCCGGTATTTGTTCCGTTTCCAAAAGCCGATTTTTCATCATCTACTATAGATGCGTAACTCTTGCCGACGGGATGTAGGGCAGGGGTTTACTCCCGCCGCAAATTGTGCTACAATAGCTTCACGAAAGCGAGGTCGATTTATGGTCAAGATCTTATTTGTTTGCCACGGGAATATCTGCCGCAGTCCCATGGCGGAATTTGTTTTGAAGGATATGGCAAAAAAGGCCGGCGTTGCCCACAAGTTTCAGATCGCCTCTGTAGCAGTCAGCCAGGAAGAGCTGGGCAACCCCATCTATCCCCCGGCACAGCGGGAGCTGAACCGCCACGGCATTCCCTTTGACCGCCGCCGGGCACGACAGATTACCCAAGCCGATTGCGATAACTATGACTATATTTATTACATGGACGCATCCAACCTGCGATACTTGAACCGGATGTTCCCCGGAGAAACCAAGTTCCTTCCCTTCCTTGACCGGAGCGTGGCAGACCCCTGGTATACCGGTGATTTCACCCAAACCTGGGCAGATATTTGGGAAGGCTGCAGCCGGATATTGGAGGAATTTGCATGATGAACCGCACTTTACTGGAAAAGCAGCTCCAGGAGCTGCCTCTGTACATCTACGCCTATGTAGACCCCAAGTCCATAGAATTTTCTGACCGTATCCGGCACATCTGTCAAACCGAGTGTCCCATGTACGGCAGGACCTGGGCCTGCCCTCCCGGTGTGGGAGATGTGGCCACATGCAAAGAAAAGTGCCTGGGCTACGCGAACTGCCTGCTCATCGGCACCATCGTGGAGGCTGTGGACTCCGCTGACATCGTGGAGACTCTGGCCACCCGACCTGCCCACGAAAAAGTCACCAACCAGGTACGGGATCTGATGCGGGAGCAGGGCGTGCAGCCCTATATCCTCTCCACCGAGGCCTGTGCCATCTGCGACCGCTGCGCGTTTTTGGACGGTCTGCCCTGCCGTATGCCCGGCAGGATGCACCCCTGTATTGAAAGCCATGGCATCAATATCATTCCCACTCTGGAGGAGAACGGACTGGAATTTTACTACGGCAGCAACATCGTCACCTGGTACTCTTTACTGTTCTTTAACGACTAAAAACCGGAACCAAGGGCGGCCTCACATATTGCAGTAGGCAACAGCGGTCTGGGCTGCTACCTTGGCGTTGTTATACACTAGCCGGATGTTGGATGCCAGGGAGTTGCCCCCGGTGAGCTCTGCCACCCGGGCAAGTAGGAAGGGTGTTGTTTCCTTGCCGTGGATGCCCTTTTCGCCGCACTCGGCGATGGCCTGGTCGATGGCAGCGTTGATGGTCTCCAAGGGCATGGCGTATTCCTGGGGAATGGGATTCGTCACCAGCATACCGCCCTTCATGACCAGCTCCTGCTGCGCTTTGAAGATTCCAGCCAGCTCTTCCGGCGTATCCACACGGTAATCCACCTGGAAGCCGGAGGTGCGGGTATAGAAGGCGGGCAGCTCCTTGGTGCCGAAGCCGATGACGGGCACGCCCTTGGTCTCCAGATATTCCAGGGTCAGCCCCAGGTCCAGAATGCTTTTCGCGCCGGCACAGACCACCATCACCGGTGTCTGACCCAGCTCCTCCAGATCGGCGGAGATGTCCATGGTGGTTTCCGCGCCCCGGTGCACACCGCCGATACCTCCGGTGGCAAAGATCTTGATTCCCGCCATGTGGGCGATGATCATGGTGGTGGTAACAGTAGTAGCGCCGTCCTCACCTCTTGCGCACAGCACCGCCAGGTCACGGCGGGAGGCCTTGGTAATGGCCTGCCCTTTTTTGCCGAAATACGCAATCTCCTCAGGGGTGAGTCCCGCCTTCAGTCTGCCGCCGATGATGGCGATAGTGGCAGGCACAGCGCCATTTTCCCGGATGATCCGCTCCACATTCAGGGCTGTCTCCACATTCTGGGGATAGGGCATGCCGTGGGAAATAATGGTAGACTCTAAAGCGACAACAGGCTTTCCTGCGGCTATGGCAGCCGCTACCTCGGGGTTGATGTCCAGATACCGGTTCATAATGATTCTCCTTGTTCATCTTTGGTTTTTGTTATTTTGCAACAGATTCTCTTCCTTGTCAACCGTTGTTTGCCTCCTGCGCAGGCAGTCCTCCCAGGGCGGCGATGGTCATGATGGGCACATTATCCCGGTATATCTCGTCAAACTGCGACAGGGGCAGCGGGTTCGTGCCTGACCCCACCTCGATGGTATACCCCGGTTTGCGGAATTCCTGTATGAACCAGTCCTTATACCCGGCAAAGCTGGATGCATAGGGCACTTCTGCCAGTCTGTAGCCGCTCTCCTGTGCCATGAGCTGCCCCAGTTCCTGCGCCCCGGGCACCTGGTAATTCATAAACTGCCAGTAGATCTCCTTCCCCTGGGCGTGATATGCCAGCACCAGATCCGGGTCAACCGCTTCGGTATAGCTGGCCAATGATTGGGTTTCCAGTTGGTTTAGGGGTGATCTTCCCACATAATCCCGGGGGGCGGGACGGGTAAAGCCCTGGGAAAATTTGATCTCCCGGGCCATGAGCCAGCCTGCGGGATAGTTTAGGTTCAGATCCGTCCCCAGAAGATTTGCTTTCCATCCATCCGGAAACGGTATGGAAGGGTAATCCTCAGCAATACGGCTGGCCAGCTCATACTGGATATTCCCCGGCCCGATGGCGCCTGTGACCAGATCTACCCCATCCGGATTCACCATAGGAACCATATATATGGTGACTGCCTCGGCGATCTGCTGTGCGGGTACATTGAATATTCTGCCCCCGGATACGATGGCCTGGGCCAAATCCTCGGCGTATTTCAGCAGCACCAGGCTTGTGATCCACTCATTGGCGTGATGGGACGCGGAATAGATCACCTTTCTGGGGCCGTTGCCGATGACCAGGGTGCGGATGGGTCGTTGGAACGCTGTGGCAGAAAGCAGCTCTGTACGGCAGAAGGGATAGGCTTCCACCAATTCCTTTATCATGCGTTCGCAGCTTTGGGATGTAATGGGTTCTGCTGTATTGACAATTGGCATAAAAATCGCCTCCGACTATTCTATGCCGGAGGCGGCTTCCCTGTGCAGCGGAAAGACCCCGCTGCTTTTTTGCAACGGGGTCTTCCGCGAAAGGGAATAAAAAGAAGAGAGGTAGAAAAGAGGATTTTCTGTATAAAACCCATCAAAGAAAGGCCCTGCGTGACTATCAGAAGCCCTTCTGACTATACAATACCCCCTGCTTTTGAACGGCAAATGACACAAATGAAAACAAAAAACGACAAAATTGTGAACAACCCCCTCCGGTTGGGCGGCGCACCATAGTGAAAAATCGTCTGAAAAGACGTGCTTTGGGACAATACTGCAGCAAAAATACGCGCAATCCACCAAGGATTCCTGCGTTTTTTGCTTTGTCTTGCCACCAAACCCCATTCTTTTCAGATGTGTTGCAGTTTTGAAGCAGCAACTTTTTCAATTAACAAATAAGAAAATTCCCGGAATACTTTGTGTATTCCGGGAATTTTTTATGAAGTTAAGTGGGAAAGGGGCGAT
>JAZUMW010000008.1:0-5031 GCA_045603825.1 Faecousia sp. | reverse complement strand
TGGCAGCCTGCGGCGCAGCCAAGCCCGTTGAGACCGAGGCGCCTGCCACCGAAGCACCCGTTGTTACCGAGGCTCCCGTAGCGGAGACCGAAGCACCTGAGACCGAGGCTGCTCTGGTTGTGGACACCTGCATCCTGATGGAAGCTGACAGCGACATGCTGAACACCTATTCCGTCATCGCAGTCAATCCCGAGGCTCCCCTTGTGGACGCTGATGGCAATGCCGTTGCCGACGTGGCTGTGAACACCGCCGGTGCTGACGCTCTGTACCAGTGGCTGGTTTCCCAGGAAGCTCTGGATATGGCCGGCGCTTACGGTGTTGAAGAGTACGGCTCCAACCTGTTCTACGTCAAGGAAGACGCTCCCGTCTACACCGGTGAGATTGCTGCCGCCACCGAAGAGACCAAGGTCATCCGCCTGTCCACCACCACCTCCGTCAATGACTCCGGCCTGCTCGGCAAGCTGCTGCCCGAGTTCGAAGCCAAGTATGGTTACACCGTGGAGGTTTACTCCGCCGGTACCGGCAAGTCCATCAACAATGCAAAGATGGGTAACGCTGACCTGATCCTGGTCCACTCCAAGAGCCAGGAAGAAGCTTTTATTGCTGACGGCTTTGCCCGTGTGGTTGATGGCTTCGAGAAGGAGCGCGTTTCCTTCATCTACAACTACTACGTCCTGTGCGGTCCTTCCGCTGACCCCGCCGGTGTTGCTGCCGCCGCTTCCGTCAAGGATGCTTTCGCTGCCATCGCCGAGGGTAAGTTCCTGTTCGTCTCCCGTGGCGATGCTTCCGGCACCCACACCAAGGAACTGGCTCTGTGGCCTGCCGATCTGGGCATCACCAAGGAAGCTGAGTCCTTCGCCGCCTACACCGAGTGGTACATCTCTGCCAACACCGGCATGGGTGCATGTCTGGTCATGGCCGAAGAGATGGGCGCCTACATTCTGACTGACAAGGCTACCTTCCTGACCTTCGTTGCCAACGACGGCGTCATGGGTTAAGCGGGCAGTGCCCGCAGACAGTACGTGTCCGGTGCGGTAGTAATCGTTACTGCCCTACGCCGCTCGGTTCGTTACTGCTGTTGAATATCGACATTGCGGATTGCTTTTCTGTATGAAATAAGCTACAATAATCCCGTGGGAGTTTCTCCCACGGGATTTTTCAAAAGAAAGGGGCAAAACTGTGAAAACATCTGTGATCAAAGCCATTCAGCTGATTCTTTCCATGGACGCAGAATTGCTGGATATTTTGAGTGTGACTGCGGAAATGAGTATTCAAAGCTCCTTTTTTGCCCTTTTGATCGGCCTTCCCATCGGTATTTGGCTGGGAGCCTGTAAATTCCCAGGCAGAAATGTCCTGTTGGTTGCCAACCGAACTCTGATGGGTATGCCGCCGGTGGTTTGCGGCTTGCTGTTCTATATGCTGTTTTCCGGTGTGGGGCCCTTCCGGCACTTAAAGCTGCTGTTTACCGTGGATATCATGGTCATGGCCCAGATCGTGCTGATTACCCCCATCGTGGTGGGCAATATGGAGACCTATGTATCCTCCGTTGCCCCGGCAGTCCGGGAGACGGCAAAGGGTTTGGGCTTAAACGGCTTCAAAACCTTTGGACTTTTGTGCAACGAATGCGTCTACCAGATCATTTCCGCCTACCTGCTGGCCTTTGCCCGCTCCATTGCGGAAGTGGGCGCAGTGTCCATGGTAGGCGGCGCCATCGCCTGGAAGACCAACGTCATGACCACGGCGATTATGCAGCACACCAACCGGGGCAACTTCACCCTGGGTGTTGCCCTGGGTATCATTCTTTTGACAATTTCCCTGATTGTGAATATTGTCATCTCCCTGCTGCAAAGGAGGCTGAGCCGATGAAGATTCTCCCCTTCTCCAAGACCTACGAGGGACGAACCGTGCTGGACTTCCCCGGTACGGAGCTGCAGCCCGGGAAGATCTATGCCGTCATCGGAGCCAACGGCAGCGGAAAATCCACCTTCGCTAAAATTCTCGCCGGGGTTCTGAAGGCTGACCGCAGGGGCAGCTTTCTGGACACCCCGTCCGTGGGCTATATGCCCCAGAAAAATTATGCCTTCCGCATGGGCACCAAAGCAAACATCCTCCTGAACGGTCAGGACGCAGACCGGGTAGATGCGCTGATGGATGCCATCCAGATCCGACACCTGGAAAACAAGCGGGCTGACCGGCTCTCCGGCGGTGAGACTGCCCGGATGGCACTGGTGCGGCTGATGATGAAACGTTATGATGTGGCGATCCTGGACGAGCCCACCGCCGCCATGGATATGGAGACCACACTGCTGTCAGAGAATCTGATTTCGCAGTATGTCCGGGAAACCGGCTGTGCATTGATTCTGGTGACCCACTCTTTGCAGCAGGCACGGCGCATTGCGGACGAGGTCTGGTATTTTCGCAAGGGAAAGCTGCTGGAATCCGGCGGGAAAGAACAGGTTCTTTATGAGCCGAAAACCCTGGAAACCAGGCAGTTTCTGGATTTTTACGGCATTTGATGGAGGTGCCCCATGCTGAAAAAACTCTACATCGAGCCCACCACCAAATGTAACTTAAACTGCAAAATGTGTTTCCGCCACACCTGGTTTGACGAACCCATCTGCGACCTTTCCCTGGAAGATTACCGGCGGGCTTTGGAAACTATGCCCAAATCCGTGGAGATGATTTTCTTCGGCGGCATGGGCGAGCCGCTGTTCCACAAGGACATTCTCACCATGATCCGCCTTGCCGCCGAAACCGGCGCGGATGTGGAACTGCTGACCAACGGAACCCTTCTCACGGAAGCTATGATCCACGGCATTTTGGACGCGGGGCTGACCCGGCTCTGGATCTCCATTGACGATCTGGAAACCGACTCCTCCATCAATGCCGACAGCGACAGTGGCGCGGAGCATTCCGGTCACGACCATTCCGGCAGAGTGCTGAGCAATATCCGCACCCTGAACAAGATCCGCCAGAAGCGCATCAGTAGCATTTCTCTGGGTATCACCTTCGTGGCGATGAAGAGCAATGTCCACCAGCTGGCGAAGCTGCCTTTCTTCATTGCCCAGCATCTGGTGGACGAGGTGAATGTGTCCAACATCTCCCCCACGGACGAAGCATCCCAGGAGGAGATGCTCTACACAGGACTTGTGAATATGTACACCGGCCCCGGCAAGGGAAGTGTGCTGCCCACGGTTCGGCTGCCCTACTTCGACATGAACAGCCCGGAAGCGGCGGAGAGCATCCACAGCCTGATGCGCAAGCAGAATTTTAACCTCTATTTCAACGATCAGCCGGTGCTGCGGAAAACAGGCTACTGCAAATTTGTCAGGGAAGGCATGACCTTTGTCCGGGCGGATGGTAAAGTGTGCCCCTGCATGGCACTGCTGCACAACGGCTATACATACATGCACAATATCCGTCGGAAGATCACCCACTGCTCTTTCGGAAATATCAGGGAAGCACCTCTGTCCGAGATCTGGAGCAGCAAGGAATACAAGATCTTCCGCAGAAAATTCGACGAATTCGAATTTGCCTCCTGTCTCTACTGCGGCCACTGCGAGCTGTTCGAGGAGAATCAAGAGGACTGCATCGGCAATACGCACCCCGCCTGCGGCGGTTGCCTGTGGGCAGAAGGTGTGCTGAGCTGTCCCTGAGTGTTCAAATACAAAACAGAGCGCCTGTGGAGCCGATCCGCCAGCCGCTCTGTTTTACTTTATGTGCGATATGTCGCGGGGTGCAACAGCACAACAGTTGTGGGTGTACCTCGAAAACCAGTGTGAAATGATACGAAACAACAGGAAATAGCATATACTCTCAGATGTGCACGACTTGTGCAATGGTACAAAAAACGGTATAATAAAGGAACAAATTCTGTTGATTTGTGCTGTATGATGGATGGGTATACCCTGTTTTAAAGGCAATTTGATTGTACAGCATGCAGCTATATTTATTACCCCCAACAGGAAAACAACCGGAGGTGTGTTATGAAAATTCTTGTCTGTGTCAAGCAGGTGCCCGGTTCCAGTAATGTGGAAGTGGATCCAGTCACCGGTGTTCTGAAACGTAGCGGCATTCCCAGTAAGATCAACCCCTACGATCTGTATGCCATCGAAACCGCGCTGTCCCTGACAGAGGCCTTTGGCGGCACCGTAGAAACCCTGACCATGGGACCTCCCCAGGCGAAAGCCGTCATTCAGGAAACCGTCTGTATGGGTGCCCGAAAAGGCACTGTGCTGACGGACCGAAAATTTGCCGGCGCGGACGTACTGGCCACCGCCTACACCCTTTCCCAGGGTGTCCGCAGATGCGGTGATTTCGATCTGATCCTCTGCGGCAAGCAGACCACCGACGGCGATACCGCCCAGGTGGGTGCGGAACTGGCAGAATATTTGGGTATTCCCAACGTATCCAATGTACTGTCCATTGAAGACTGCCGGGATGGAGAACTGCACCTGACTGCCAGCCTGGACGAAAAAATCATAACTATGGCCATATCCCTGCCCTGTCTGATCTCCGTGGATGGGGATATCAACACCCCCCGTCTGCCTTCCTATAAGATCAAGAAGACCCTGACGGAAGATTCTGTGTCTTTTCTGACCTTTGCGGATTTTGCAGATCAAGACGAAAGCCATTATGGTCTTTCCGGCTCTGCTACCCAGGTGGAACGGATTTTTCCACCGGAAAAAGTGAGCCAGAAGCAGACCATCGATGCAGATTCCGAAGCAGCCGCACAGGCGCTGTATCAGCTCCTGCTGAATAAGAAAATGCTGTAAGGAGGTGCCGCGAAATGGGAAAACTGGTAATCAATCGTAATCTTGTAACCCCGGAAAAGGCGGAAGCTCTGATGCAGCTCTGTCCCTTCGGTGCCATTTCCTACGAAAACGAAAAGCTGGATATTTCCTCTGGATGTAAGATGTGCAAAATGTGCGTCCGAAAGGGTCAGGGTCTGGTGGAATTCGTGGAAGAAACCAAGGAAATCGACAAAAATCTTTGGAAGGGTATCTGTGTCTATGCCGACTGCACCGGCGG
>JAZUMW010000007.1:0-3796 GCA_045603825.1 Faecousia sp. | reverse complement strand
GTCTGCCCCCAGCGTGGCAGTTTGCTCCAAGTGTGGTGAGCCCGTCATGCCCCACAGAGCTTGCAAGGCTTGCGGTAACTACAATGGCCGTCAGGTTCTGACCGCCAAGGCTGACTAAGGAAGGAAATCATGGAGGAAGGTGCATTCACCTTCCTCTTTTTCCTTGTTTCGGATAAAAGCCTCCCTTGTGTAAAGGGAGGTGGCTGTGGGAAGCACAGACGGAGGGATTGTCAATACAATCTGTAAACAATCCATAAACTGGCAGGATTTTCTTGATTTAACGGAAAATTTATGCCATAATGATAGAAATGTGCAAAAGGAAGGAGTGGGAATATGGCAAAGCCTTTGGTTGCCATTGTCGGACGCCCCAATGTGGGCAAGTCCATGCTCTTTAATAAACTCACCGGTCACCGTACCTCCATCGTGGAGGATACCCCCGGCGTGACCCGTGACCGGATCTACGGCGACTGCGAGTGGTGCGGCCGGGAATTTTCCGTGGTGGATACCGGCGGTATCGAGCCTAACACGGAAAACGATATGCTCAAATTCATGCGCCGCCAGGCGGAGATCGGCATTGAGCTGGCAGACTGCATCGTTATGGTTACCGATGTCCACTCCGGTGTGACTGCCGCCGACCAGGATGTTGCCACCATGCTCCGCAAGTCCGGCAAGCCTGTCTGCCTTGCGGTGAACAAATGTGACTCCGTTGGTCCCACCAACCCCGAGGTCTATGAGTTCTACGGTCTGGGTATCGGCGACCTGTTTGAAGTCTCCGCCATCCACGGACACGGTACCGGCGACCTGTTGGACTGGTGTCTGGAGCAGTTCCCCGAAGGTGACAACGAGGAAAAGGACGAGGATATTATCAAGGTCGCCATCGTGGGAAAGCCCAATGTGGGCAAAAGTAGTCTTCTGAACCGGATCCTGGGTGAGGAGCGTGTCATCGTTTCCAATGTGGCGGGCACTACCCGTGACGCCATCGACTCTTATTATGAAAACGAAACCGGAAAGTACTGCTTCATCGATACTGCCGGTATGCGCCGTAAGAGCAAGGTGGACGATATTATTGAAAAGTACTCCAATATGCGTACCATCAACGCCATCGAGCGCAGCGATGTTTGTCTGATCCTGGTGGATGCCAATGAGGGCGTCACCGAGCAGGATACCAAGATCGCCGGCCTTGTCCATGAAGCCGGCAAAGCCGCCATCATCGTGGTGAACAAGTGGGATGCCGTGGAAAACAAGGAAACCAACACCATGCGTGACAAGGAGTTGGATGTCAAGGACGGTCTGAGCTACATGACCTACGCGCCTGTGGTGTTCCTGTCCGCTCTGACGGGTCAGCGTGTGGACAAGCTGTTCCAGGTGATCCAGGATGTCAACAAGCAAAACACCAGCCGCATTACCACCGGTCAGCTCAACTCTGTGCTGGCAGATGCCACCGCCCGTGTCCAGCCTCCTACGGACAAGGGCCGCCGTCTGAAGATCTACTATATGACCCAGGCTGGCACCAAGCCCCCGCATTTCGTTATTTTCTGCAACGATGCCCGTCTGTTCCATTTCTCTTATCAGCGGTATCTGGAAAATCAGATCCGTGAAGTATTTGGCCTGCAGGGCACACCTGTACGCATTACCATTCGTCAGAAGGGCGACAAGGAGGAGTAAAACATGTGGTTTTTGATTGTTCTGGCCGCGGTGTCCAGCTACCTGCTGGGCAACTTAAACGGCGCAGTGATCATATCCTCTGTATTTGCCAAGGACGATGTACGCAATCACGGTAGCGGAAATGCCGGCCTTACCAACTTTATCCGCAACTACGGTGTGAGCCGTGCGCTGCTGGTGATAGCCATTGACGCGGGCAAGGCCGTACTGGCATGCCTGCTATCGGGACTGCTTTTGAAGCGCTTCGGTTCGTATCAGCAGGGCAGCGCCCTGGGCGGACTGTTTGTTATGCTGGGTCATGCATTTCCTGCCTTTCTGGGCTTCCGTGGGGGTAAGGGCATCCTCAGCGGCCTGTTTGTCGCCATCATGGTGGACTGGCGGGTAGCACTGATCATCCTTGGGGTATTCGCCGCCGTGTATTTTGTGACACGGTATGTGTCTTTGGCATCTGTGTGCGCCGCCGCAGCATTCGGCATCGGCTTTGCTACACTGCATTTCGGCGATCTGCCGGTGATGACCTGTGGTATTCTCATGAGCTGTCTGGCGATCTTTATGCACAGGAGCAACATCGTCCGTCTGTGCAACGGTGAGGAACGGAAAACCGATCTCTTCTCGAAAGGAAAGCAACAATGAAAGTTACAGTAGTAGGCAGCGGTGCCTGGGGTACAGCACTGGCGATCCGCCTGCATAAAAACGGACACAAGGTCTGCCTGTGGACCTTTGAAAAGGACCTGATCCCCCAGATGGAGCAGGAGCGCACCAATCCCCGTCTGCCCGGCGCGGTGCTGCCGGAGGGACTGGAAGTTTCTTCTGACTATGCCTGTGTTTCCGGCTGCGGTATGGTGGTGATCGCCTGTCCCTCTTTCCCTATCCGCAGTGTCTGCCGTGGGGTCGCACCCTATCTGGACCGGGATACGGTGCTGGTCTGCGTTACCAAGGGCCTGGAGCTGGGAACCCAACTGCGCATGAGCCAGGTGGTGTCACAAGAAACGGGCAGGGAAGTGGTGGTGCTCACCGGTCCCAGCCACGCAGAAGAGGTGGCGCTGGATATTCCGACCGCCTGCCTTGCTGCCTGTGAAGACCAGGCTTTGGCAGAGCTGGTGCAGGATGCGTTCATGGCGGAGAACTTCCGTATTTACACCAGTCCCGATGCCGTGGGTGCGGAGCTGGGCGCAGCGCTGAAAAATGTCATTGCCCTGTGCGCCGGTGTTTCCGACGGCTTGGGCTACGGCGACAATACCAAGGCCATGCTCATGACCAGAGGTTTGACGGAAATGGCCCGTCTGGGCGTTGCTCTGGGCGCGAAGAAAGAGACCTTCACCGGCCTTGCCGGCGTGGGCGACCTTATCGTTACCTGTACCTCCATGCACTCCCGTAACCGCAGAGCCGGTATCCTCATTGGCCAGGGCGTCGCGCCTCTGGAGGCCATGCGCCAGGTGGGCGCTGTGGTGGAGGGCTACTATGCTGCCCAGTCCGCATGGGAGCTGTGCAAAAAAATGGGCGTGGAGATGCCCATTCTGCAGGCTGCCTACAGTGTACTGTATGAAAACGCTTCTGCTGCTGACGCGGTGCACAGCCTGCTAAAGCGGAACAAGCGTGCCGAGTCGGAAAACCCCGGCTGGCTGTAAGCAAAGCATTTTAGCAAAAAATATCGACAAAAAGCATCCATGTGCAGAGCATGGATGCTTTTTGATATGCTATGGGCAGAATGTGCAAATTTCAGTTTGTCGGTTAGTTGAACCGCCTTCGTCACAACCATGTCATTGCGAGGAGGGCAACGCCCGACATGGCAATCCGCATTCCCCAAAGGGTACGCATTACTGGGCCGTTGCAAAAGGAGAACGGATTGCCACGCCAGTGTGCGCACTGGTTCGCAATGACATGGAGTTTAGGTAAACTGCCCGACAAATCGGAATTTTTTGGGATTGCAGGGCAAACAAAAAACGCCATTGTTTTCACAATGGCGTTATTAGTTGCCGTGTATTAAACAGCGCGCTCCACCTTGTTGGAACGGAGGCATCTGGTACAAGCGTACACATGGCACGGAGTACCGTTCACGATAGCCTTGACCCGCTTTACATTGGGCTTCCAGGTACGATTGGAACGACGGTGGGAGTGGGAAACCTTAATACCA
>JAZUMW010000006.1:0-4329 GCA_045603825.1 Faecousia sp. | reverse complement strand
GGCCATGGAAACCGGACAGGAGTACAGAGCATTTCCTGTTACCGCAGAATAGGAGGTACTTATGACCATTCGTGAAGAACTGGAACGGCAGGAGCATCAGCAGCTTGACCCCAGAGCGGCCTTTTCTGACGAGTCACGGGGCCGCATGCGCCCCGTGGAGGAGAACGAAGTCCGCACCTGCTACCAGCGGGATACGGATAAGATCATCCATTGTAAGGCTTTCCGCCGGCTGATGCACAAGACCCAGGTTTTTTTGAATCCGGAGGGTGACCACTACCGCACCCGCATGACCCACACTATTGAGGTCTCCCGGATTGCCCGTGCCATTGCCCGGGGACTGAATCTGAACCAGGATCTCACCGAAGCTATTGCCATGGGGCATGACCTGGGTCACACGCCCTTCGGCCATGCAGGCGAGGTAGCGCTGAGCGATATGATGAGCCAGCCTTTCCGTCACAATGAGCAGAGCCTCCGGGTGGTGGATATTCTGGAAAAGGGCGGTGAGGGCCTGAACCTTACTTACGAGGTCCGTATGGGCATTCTGGGTCACAGCTCCAGCGCCCGTATGCCGGAAACCCTGGAGGGACAGATCGTCCGCCGGGCCGACCAGATGGCCTATGTGAACCATGACATCGACGACGCCATCCGCGGCGGCATTCTGAAAAACGAGGATATTCCCAAATCCATCACCAAGGTACTGGGCAATACCCATTCTGAGCGCTTGAACACCTTGGTCTGCGACACCATCGAAACTTCCATGGAGGCAAAGCAGATCCTGCTGTCTCCCGAAGTGGAGAAGGCGCTGGCGGAGCTGCGGGCATTCATGTTTGAGCATGTCTACCGTAACCCTGTTGCCAAGGGGGAGGAGAGCAAGGCCAAGGATATGCTCCGGCGTCTGTATGAATACTACTATAACCATCCGGAAGCCATCCCCGCGGATTTCCAGCCCCAGCTGTCTTTTGACGGCATGGAACGCACCGTGGCGGATTATATTGCCGGTATGACAGATAACTACGCTGTGGACAAATATACGGAACTTTTCATTCCCGCAGGGTGGCATATCCGGTAAAATTGTGCTATAATAAATCGTTACTGAAAATGAAAGGAGGCAAATCCCATGGCATTCCCGGCATCATTTATCGATGAACTCGTTGCCCGCAACCCCATTGAGGATGTGGTGGGCCAGTATGTAAGCCTGAAGCGTTCCGGTTCCAACCTGTTCGGTTTGTGCCCCTTCCATGGAGAAAAGACCGCCTCCTTCTCTGTTGCTCCGGATAAAGGCATTTACTACTGCTTCGGCTGCCATAAGGGCGGCGGCGCTATCAACTTTATGATGGAGCTGGAGGGTCTGAGCTATCCCGACGCCGTCCGCGCCCTTGCCAAACGGGCAGGGCTGGAAGTCCCGGAGGATGACCAGTACCAGAGCCGCTACCGCTACCAGGAACGGCTGTGGGCGCTGATGAAGGAAGCGGCCCGGTTCTTCCATAGCCAGCTGTACGCCCCTGTGGGGGCAGAGGGTCTTGCTTACGCCCAAAAGCGCGGCATGCCCAAGGGAACACTGACCAAATTCGGCATCGGCTTTGCCCCCAACACCTGGAATGGCCTGGTGGATGCCATGCGCAAAAAGGGCTATACCGACCAGGAACTCCGGGACGCCGGCCTGGTTTCCGAGAAAAACGGACGGATCTATGACCGCTTCCGTAACCGGCTGATGTTCCCCATCATCGATGTCCGGGGTAACATCATCGGCTTCGGCGGCCGGGTCATGGATGACTCCACTCCCAAGTACTTAAACTCCCCGGAAACGCTGATTTTCAACAAACGGAAAAACCTGTTCGGACTGAACCTTGCCAAGAAAAGCAAGCTGGGCTATTTGATTCTGGTTGAGGGATATATGGATGCCATCGCCCTGCACCAGTACGGCTTTGACTGCGCCGTGGCCTCTCTGGGTACGTCTCTGACAGAGGATCACGCTGCCATCTTAAGCCGCTATACCGAGCAGGTCTATCTGATCTATGACGGTGACGATGCCGGTCAGCGGGCCGCTCACCGGGCTATTCCCATGTTGGAAAAGGCAGGCCTGCAGATCAAGGTGCTGCAGCTTCGGGATGCAAAAGACCCTGATGAATTTTTGAAAAAATTCGGCCCGGATAAATTCAAGATCCTGTTGGAGGAATCCGCAGGCCGGGTGGAATATCAGTTGAACGCCATCCGCAGAAAGTACGATCTGCGGGTGGATGAGCAGAAAATACAATATGTCCATGAGGCGGCAGAACTGATCTGTACCTTGGATAGCTCCATTAAACGGGAGGTCTACGGCGGTCGTGTGGCGGAAAGCGCCGGAATTAGCCCGGAGGCCATGAAGCTGGAGATCGGCAAGGCCTATAAGCGCCGCATTGCCCGGGAGAAGAAACGCCAGGAGAAGATCAATTTGGCACCTATGCAGGCGCTGCAGCCCAAGGACCGCTCCATCCGTTACGACAATATGCGCTCGGCTATGGCGGAAGAGGGTATCATCGCCCAGGCCTTCCGTGAACCGGCGCTGCTGGACCAGACCAACCTGAAGGGTGAGGATTTCTCCGTGGACCTTCTGGGGCGGGTGTATACACAGATGGTAAACCGCCATAACAGCGGTCTGGAAGTATCACTGGCAGTTCTCTCCGATCTGACACCGGAGGAGATGTCCCACATGACGGGCATCCTGCAGCGGCACCAGGGCGTGGTGAACGAGACTGCGTTCCGTGACTGCGTGAAGATCATTCTTTCCGAGCGCCAGTCCAGAAACGTCTCTACTGATGACGACCTGCGGGCACTGCAGAACAAACTAAAGGAAAGTAAAGGAACCAAAGCATGACAGTTCTTTTGGAAAAGAACCGTGAAGAGGATGTAAGCGGCTACCTGCACGAGATCCGCCAATATCCCCGGCTGACCGCTGAGGAGGAGCTGGCTTTGGCAAAGCGGTGCGCTGCCGGGGATGAGGATGCCATCGTGCAGATGGTCAATGCCAATCTGCGGCTGGTGGTGTCGGATGCCCGGGAGTATGTCGGCAGAGGCGTGCCCATCCTGGACCTGGTACAGGAGGGCAGCATCGGCCTGCTGGCCGCCGCCCAAAAGTTCGACTACACCCTCAGCTATCGGTTTTCTACATATGCCACCAAATGGATCCGGCAGGGAATTACCCGGTGCATCATGAACCATGCCGGTCTGATCCGTGTGCCCCAGTACACGGCGGAGCGGATCCGGAAACTGCTGACGGCCAAGACCGAACTACAGCAGCGCACCGGCCAGGAATCGGGTGTGGCAGAATTGGCAGAATATACCGGACTGCCCCGGGAGAAGGTGGCTGAGTACCTGTCTTTGGTACCCGAAGTCTGCTCACTGGATGCTTTTCTGGGTGAAGACGGCTCCTTGCTGACCCTGGAGGATGTCCATACGCCCCAACCCCAGGAGGAGCTGATCCGCCGGGAGTTGAAAACCACCATGGACAGCTTGCTGGGCATGCTGTCAGAGCGTCAGCAGCAGGTGCTGCGGCTACATTTCGGCATGGAGGACGGCGTGTGCTATTCTCTGGAAAAGATCGCCGGGATGCTGGGTGTTTCCAAGGAGCGAGTGCGCCAGATCCGGCAGCAGGCCATGGACAAGCTGAAAAAATTGGGTACCGATTTTGGACTGGAGGATTTCCTTTCGTGATGGATTTTATTTTTGAACAAAGCCCCTGGGAAGAGGCGCTTGCCCAGCTTGAGCCCGGGGATACCATAGACGCGGTCCGCTTTCTCACCCTGCTGGAAGCGGAGGATGAAGATGGGGCGGAGCAGGCCTTTGCTGCCCTGGATGAGGGCCGGATCGGCCTGGATATCGCCTCTTTGCCCATGGACACCGGCAGCGGTGACATGGCTCTGCGCCTCAGGCAGGAAAAGGAACTGGCGCAGCAGCAGGATCTGCGTGACGGCCTGGAGGATACCGATCCTCTGTATCTGTATCTGCAGGAGCTTGCCGGGATCCCGGCCTGCGGAGATGAGCAGCTGCTTGCCGAAAGCTACGCCTCCGGCGATGAATCCGCAGCGGAGCGGCTGGTCAATCTGTCCCTAAGCCGCTGTGTGGAGCTTGCCCGGGAAATGACCGGCAGAGGCGTGTTGCTGCTGGATCTGATCCAGGAGGCAAGCCTTGGTCTGTGGCAGGGCGTTTTGTGCTATGATGGCGGTGACTTTGCTGCCCACCGGGATTGGTGGATCCGGCAGTATCTGCACAAGGCCGTGGTAAGCCACGCCCGCAACAGCGGCGTTGGACAAAAGCTCCGCCGGGGCATGGAGGACTACCGGGATGTGGATC
>JAZUMW010000005.1:0-3782 GCA_045603825.1 Faecousia sp. | reverse complement strand
GATGGTGATGGTGCAGCCGCCCTTCAGTTCCTCGTAAACCGTATTGTCCACCGCCACGGTGGAGCTGACCATGCCGCCTCCGCTGTTGTCTATGGTCTCAGAAATGAACGGGCCGTTCACACTGACGATCACCGTGTTGGTATAGTTGTACATATCGATCATCAGGCCCTCGTTGCCCCCGGTGGGTTCTCCGTGGAACCAGAAGGTAATATTGCAGTCGCCGGAGACGGTTACTCCGCCCTGACTGACATGCGCATGGCCGTTGGACCAGTAAGGGCCTTCCAAACCGCCATAGATGGGATGGCTGATCCAGATATAGGACAGGTCCTCAAAGCCTGCCAGGCTGAATTCCTTCTCCACCTGGCCGTTTTTGGCATCGCCATAGCCAAGTTGGATGGAGAAATTACCGTTTCGCAGCTGCCGCTTCATGGTGCTGCCCGTTGTATACTGATCGGAAAACCTAAAGTATGCAGACAGGGCAGAGAAGACGGAACTGGACTTCAGCGCGATGCTGTTCATAAACTGCTGGTCGAAGGGCTTCATATCGTGGTTCACATTGATCTGCACCACACCGGTGTAGATGCCGCCCCAGCCGTTGGGATCCACAGGGTCAGGGGTGGTCTGGGTCAGATCCACCGCCAGCTTCCAGATCTGGGGCACGTTGATGGAACCGAACAGGGTCTTGGTGGTGATAACCGATTCGTTGCAGGTCAAGCGCCACTGGGCCTGTCCCAGCTCCCGCTCCCGGGCTTTGATCCGGGCATTGCACAGGGAGTAGAACTTCTCCAGCGCCAGGGCAGCGGCAAAGCTGCGCTGGGCATTTTCGTCGCTGGCAACATACTCCATATACTCCCGGGTGGCAACGGTGCCCACATTCTTCACCAGACCGAACAGCTCTTTGTAGGTCTCGCCCACTACCTTGCCCAGGGCAAAGTCGATGAGCTTGTCGATGGCCATGTCCTTCAGCTTTTTCAGCACACTTTCGCCGGTGAGCGTGGAAAGATCGAAGGTGGCATCGCCGGAGAGGATCTTGCTTAAGTCCTCGGCGTTGTCCACACCGCAGGCCGCCAGCATCAGCTCCACCAGCACCCGGGGCGGCACTTCCCGGCTCTCGTCATACTTCAGTGCCTTTCCCTCAATGGCGTGGAGGGTCTGCAGCTCTTCCGAGGTGATATTGTAGCTGGTCATGAATTCCCGGATGATCCGGTCCACTTCCTCGTCATCCAGACGGTTGCCGTTGGAGAGGTTGCCGGTGAATTCATGGCTGCCGATCTTGAATTTCACTTCCTGATCCAGAATGGTATTGTACTCGATGCGGGTGTAGTCCACCCCGGGGATGTCACCCACATAGGCACCGGCAGGGATGGGCAGGATCGCCGCCACCATGCACAATACCAGCACAAGGCTTATGATTCGTTTTTTCACTTTCTATCACTTTCCTTCCTTATCTGAAAAGTGCGAATTGCGGATCTCCTCATTCCAGGGTGATCCACCGCAGGTCCTCCGGACAGGTCACCAGCTCCATCCGGCTTAAATATTCATCCAGCGCGTCTCTTGCGCTGGTGGCAAGGGTCTTGATGGGGGCGTTTTGGGCTGCCTGCTCCTGACTGATGCCCAGAAGCTGCGCCATATTCATAAAATGGTAGGTTTGCAAGCCTACCCGGAACAGCCGGTCATCCGCAATAGGCGCGCCTGCGAAGGTAAGCTCTGTCACACGCCTTTCCCCCAGGGATACCACCACCCGGAGATCCCGGGAAAACTGGTAGTATTCCGCATGGTCGTCCGCCAGTGCTTCGGGCCGGAAGATGTGACGGATCATGGACTTGAACTGCCGCCCGGTGACGGTGACGCGGATGATCTCTTCCTCAAAGGGAAAAAGTTCCGTCAGGTCCCGCAGGGTCACCAGCGGCCCCAGCTTCGGCAACCGCAGACTGCCGGAACCCAGAAGCATCACATCCAGACCCAGATTATCCCGGAACAGGTCCGCAACCAGACGGCCCATCTGGGTCTCCCGGTCCCGGGTGGGATGGGTGTAGGTGCCTGCCAGACGGGTAATGTAGCGGTTATATTTCTCCTCCGCAGCGGCATTGTAAGTTTCGATCAGCTTTTCCAAAGCCTCATCTCTGGGGCAGTAGTCGCTGTCGATGGGGATCAGCTTCCAGTTATAGCTGTGGATGGAATTTGTGTCCGTGTTGATGGTCAGATCAAACCGTCCGATCTGGTCCGTACCTGTGACAGCCTGGACAATGGGAATACCGGCCACAACGCAGGGTTCCTCCAGATAGGTATGGGTATGTCCGCCGATGATGATGTCCACGCCCCATCGGGGATCCAGCAGGGCAGCCAACTTCTTATCCTCCTCAAAGCCGATATGGGTCAGCAGCACCGTCAGATCCACATCCTCTGTCCGGTAAGCGTTGCAGATCCTGCCCACCTCGGAAGCGGCCTCGTGGACATTGATGAAGGAACCGATCAGCCGTTCCTTCCGGGCCTGGGCCAGCACCTCCTCGGTGAGGATGCCGATGAACAGCACCTTCATGCCGCCCACTTCCAGAATGATGTGGCTCTGGAACAGCCGCACCTGGTTGGTGGTCAGGTAGAGGTTTGCGTTGATGATGGGAAACCGGGCGCATTTTTCCAGAAACAGCATATGCCCCACACCGTAATCAATCTCATGGTTACCCAGGGTCGCCACATCGGGAGCCAGCATATTCATGATCTCGATGGTGGAAAGACCCATGAACTCGCTGTCGATGATGGAGCCCCGGAACATATCACCGGAGATGGCATAGAGGACATTTTCCTCCTCTGCCCGGACCTTCTGGATATAGCCGGAAAGCATGGAAACACCGCCGGTGAGCTTGCCGCTCTTATCCTCGGCAAGAAAATCTCCGTGCATATCATTGGAGTGGAGGAGGGTCAGTTTTTTCAGATTTTTCATAATTCCTCCTGTTTTTCAGGTCACTCTGTAGGAACCATGCCCTCCAGTTCGCCCATCATATCACCCAGGGAACCGAATTGTTCGATCAGTTCTGTCAGTTCGCCCAGATCCCCGGAACTGCCAATTCGGCCCAATTCTCCCATAGCTTGTTCCAGATAGGGAGTAATAGAGTTTATTAAGGCATTGATCGCAAGACCGATCAGCACACCAACCACAAGGGCTATGATAAGCCAGATCAGCATGGCCCGGGCAAAATGCTTGATGTTCTTATTCTTGGAAGCAAAGGCCATAATCAGGCAGATCAGCCAGCCAATTATAGGCAGCGAGAACAGGAATATCAGACCGAAGAAGGTTCCGGTGCTGACGGTTTTGTCAGCGGGAATCTCTGCTTTCGGTTGGGGTGCCGGAGGTGCTGTGCGCCGGGGCGCTGGTCTTGTTGAAGGCTGCATTTCGGGCATTACCTGGGGAGCAGGGGTGGCCTGCTCCGCTTTCGCGCCACAGTTGGTGCAGAAGGCAATGCCATCACGGATCTCGCTTCCGCATTCGGTGCAGAATTTACTCATTTTCTTTCCCCCGTTCTTATCTGAGCTGCTGTCCGCAATTCGGACAGCATTTGTCTTTTTTCTCACATTTGGCTTTGCAGTTGGGGCATCTCTTCTTTTTAGTTGCGATCATGATTACTACGATGATAATCATTACTACTGCAATAGCGATCCAAATGAAGATGCACAGTCCCAGCGGTACGCTGCAGAAGCCGCAGATGGAACATTTGTCCTTTTCGACTACGGCGGGCTTTTCGTTCGGTGCCTTGCTCGTATTCTCGGGAAGTTCCTGTGTTCCT
>JAZUMW010000004.1:0-7588 GCA_045603825.1 Faecousia sp. | reverse complement strand
TGCCCAATATTCCCCACTGCTGCCTCCCGTAGGAGTCTGGGCCGTATCTCAGTCCCAATGTGGCCGTTCATCCTCTCAGACCGGCTACTGATCGTCGACTTGGTGGGCCGTTACCCCACCAACTATCTAATCAGACGCGAGGCCATCTTCCAGCACATAAAGCTTTGGCAGTAAGGTCATGCGACCTCGCTGCGTTATGCGGTATTAGCAGTCGTTTCCAACTGTTGTCCCCCACTGGAAGGCAGGTTCCTCACGCGTTACTCACCCGTTCGCCACTAAGTGATCTCCCGAAGGAAATCACCCCGTTCGACTTGCATGTGTTAGGCACGCCGCCAGCGTTCGTCCTGAGCCAGGATCAAACTCTCAAAAAATTGTATCTATACGGCGGGAGCAAGCCCCCGCCCTACAAATCTAATCGTTTGAATAATTTGTCTAGCAAATATACTCAAGAATTTTCGTTGGCTGTTATTCGTTCTAAAACGCTTTAAACAATCCATTACTTAATTGTCAAGGTGTTTGTTCGTCTTTGCGTTATTCAATTTACAAGGTACAGCGCCTTCCGCTCGGCGGTTAGCTTGCTTAATATAACACGGTGTTTTCGCTTTGTCAAGAACTTTTTCTCATTTCTTGACAAAATTTTTCAAGTTTTTATTGGAGCAAATATCTCCCCCTTTTTTCTGTAAGCAACGGGAGTGGACTTTCTTCGCTCCATTGCTCTAATACCGGTAACGATCCGTGAAGCTCCAGGTATGCAGCAACATTTGTGAGTTGAATGCGATCTTTTATGCCGCACAGCTTTACCGAATCTTTCAGTTCCTTTCGAAGCTCTTCTGATGCGGTCTCTGCACCCTGGCCGATCAGCAGGAATTCAGCTGTATCCAGGTAGATCACTGCTGAACTCGTTTGACGCATATGTTCCAGGGCAGCCATAGCATCTGCACCACTACCGAAGTCACCGGTATCGGTCTGCAGTTGAACACCATCTGCTGTTTGATATACGGCAATTACTTCTATCGGACTCAGTTTGGCAACATCTGTGCGTTCCACCGGTACGATCCACACAAGCGTAAGGATCAGCGCATACAGAGCAAGTCGTTTCATTTTTGATTCCTCCTGTCCAGGGGATGCAGCTTGCTGCTGCGGAATTTTTCCAATTGAAGTGGTTTGCGCAGGATCGAGCCTGTGCGTGCCAAGTAAGGCACTCCCAAGGAACGAAGGCTCAGGAGGTGAAGCAACAGAACGAGTGCTCCGGCAGCTACAGCATACATTCCGCCAATCGAGGACAGCGCTGCAATCCCAAACCGCCACACGCGCAGGGCATTGGCCAAATCCCGGTTGGGCATCACAAAGCCACACACGCCGGAAATACTAACCATAATCAGCGCCACCGGGGATACAAGCCCTGCCTCCACCGCAGCAGTACCCACTACAATGCCGCCGATTACCGATACGGATTGTCCAATTGCTTGGGGCAAATGGATTCCAGACTCCTGCAGCAGCTCAAATGCGATGAGCAAGCCTAAAATTTCCGCAGTTGTGGAGAAAGGCACAGCGCGTTTACTTTCAATGATACTTCGCAGCAGTGGCAGCGGGATCACAGCCTGATGAAAAGTCGCCAACGCGATATAAATTCCCGGCAGCAGCAGCCCTGTCAGTAACGCTAGATACCTCAGAATCCGCACGCCGGACGCCCCCACAAAATCTCTGCCCCGGTCTTCCGGGCTTTCCATCAGATACATCAGATCCGCAGGGGCGAGGTAGCCCAGCGGGAGACCGTCAACCAGCAGCCCCACCCGACCTTCCAAGATTCCCTGGCAGAAACGGTCTGCACGCTCGGTGTACTGAATAAGCGGAAAGGCTGTCCAGCGGGAGCCAGTCACATATTCCTCCACAGCGGCAGGTGAAATCAGTCCATCAATGTCGATCTGCTGCAGGCGCTCCTTCATGCGCCGGACAAGTTCCGGGTTGGTGACTCCTTCCAGCCAAATCACACTTACATTGGTCAGGCTGCGCCTGCCGACCTGTGTCTCATAGAGCCGCAGGTCCGGGCTGCGCAGATGTCGGCGAATATAGCTGGTATTGGAGCGAATAGTCTCCACAAAGGCATCTTTTGCGCCTTTGACCGTGTTTTCCACCTCCGGGGCGGATGGGCCACGCTTATCCGGGGTTTTGACCTCGAAGCCGATGGCACCCACGCCGGGGAACAGTACCACACAAAAACCGTTTACCAACAGTTTGGCGGTGCTGTCCAGGTCGCTGCTGGGTACAGCAACATTATTATAAATCATACCGGAAAGTGCCCGGTCATAAAGCTGTTGCATATCGCTGCCCCGCAGATGTTGTGTAATGGGCTTGAAAATATAATCAGATGCATAAGCGGATGCGATCAGGCCGTCGATTGCATAAGCGTAGACTGTCTGTTCCTCGCAGCGAAGGGGTCTGCGCATAAAATCCGCCGCATCTCGAAAGATGGCGCAAATATTTTCATCGGTCAATAAACCGGGATAGGTTGACATGTACTCACCTCCCGGTTAGTTTATCCGGGTAATTATGGAATATGTGGATTGCAATTGAAATTTTGAAAAAGGAATGTTATAGTAATACATATTGTATCTTTTGGAGGAAGTTCCATGTCTCATGTGATCGCTGCAGTATCCACCGGCAATCAGGTCAGCGCCATCGGCATTCTGCGGCTGACCGGCGATGGCTGCGCCCAGGTGGCAGAAAAAGTCTTTACATTGAATAGTGGCACACCTCTGTCCCGGGCATCCAACAGAAAGCTGATGCTGGGTTCTTTGAAGGACAAGGATGGGCGGATCATTGACCAGTGCATGGCCGTATATACCCGCGCGCCTCACAGCTACACCGGCGAGGACACGGTGGAGATCCAGTGTCACGGCTCCCCTGCTGTGTTAGCCGCAGGCCTGGAAGCGCTGTACCTGGCCGGTGCAAAGCCTGCCAAGCGGGGCGAATTTACAAAACGGGCTTTTATGAACGGCCAGCTGGCACTGACGCAGGCAGAAGCGGTCATTGATCTGATTGAGGCGGAAACAGCGGATGCAGCTGCCAACGCAGCCGGTCAGGTCGGTGGAAAGCTCCAGAAGAAGCTTGCGCCCATCTATAACGATCTGACCGATCTGTGCAGCCATTTCCATGCGGTGCTGGATTACCCGGATGAGGATATTGAGGACTTTGGCCTGGAGCGTTACGCAGGAACCCTGCGGAGCAATGCCAAGGCTCTTTATGATTTGCTGCAAACTTACGGTCAGGGCCGGATTCTTCGGCAGGGTGTAAACGCTGCCATTGTGGGCAAGCCCAATGTGGGTAAATCCAGCCTGCTCAATGCATTGGCCGGTTATGAGCGTGTGATCGTTACCGAAATTGCGGGCACCACCCGGGATACGGTTGAAGAGACGGTCATGCTGGGTTCTACCCGCCTGCGCCTGATTGACACCGCGGGCATCCGGGAAACCAGTGACCGGATCGAAGCCATGGGCGTTCAGCGCTCCAAAGAGGCTGTGGAAAACGCCGATCTGGTACTGTTTGTTTGCGACGGCTCCCAACCTTTGACCGACGAGGACCGCACAGTAATCGACGCATGTCTGGACCACGAAAACGCAGTTGCGCTGATCAACAAGTCCGATTTGGGCAGCAAGGTCGTGCCCGGAGATCTTCCGTTTGTGAACGTGATCCATATCTGTGCCGCCACCGGTGAGGGTCTGGAGCAATTGGCGGATGTGGTGGATCTGCTGTTCGCCAACGACACACCCTGCGATGGATCGATCCTCACCAACCCCCGGCAATTCGACGCCATCCGCCGGGCATATGAAAGCATGCTTTCTGCCCTGCAGGGACTGAGGCTGGGACTGACTCCGGATGCGGTACTGACCGATGTGGAAGCCGCTATGGAAGCCATGGGCGAAGTCACCGGCGCTACAGTCCGGGAAGATATTACCGCAAGAATTTTTGAGAGATTCTGCGTGGGAAAATAAGAACAGATTGCCACACAGGTGTGTACACCGGTTCGCAATCACATTAAAGGGAACCGACTTATGATTTATTTAGACAATTCGGCCACCACCAAGCCCTGTAAAGAGGCTGTGGAGGCGATGACACGGGCACTGACCGAGGGTTGGGCCAACCCCAGCGCCCTGTATGATTTTGGTATTGACGCTGCCCGGGCGCTGCGGGATGCACGCAGCAAGGTCGCTGCCGCTATGGGTGCAGAGCCGGATCGGGTGTTCTTCACCTCCGGCGGTACAGAAGCAGACAACTGGGCCGTGATGGGTACAGTGCAGCGCTTCGGCAAGCGGGGCAAACACATTATTACTACGGCTGTGGAGCATCACGCCATCCTCAATTGCATGAAGCAGCTGCAAAATCAGGGTTTTGAGATCACTTATCTGCAACCGGATGAAAGAGGCAATATTTCCGTTGATGCGCTGAAAGAAGCCTTGCGGCCGGATACATTCCTGGTATCCGTCATGATGGTAAATAACGAAACCGGTGCCGTCATGCCCATCCAGCAGATGGCCAAGCTGACCCACCGGGTATGCCCGGATGCGGTTTTCCACACAGATGCGGTGCAGGGATTTTTGAAGATCCCCTTCAGCGCAAAAACCTTGGGTGCTGATCTGATCTCCGTTTCCGCTCATAAGGTGCATGGGCCCAAAGGTGCAGGTGCACTGTACATCAGCCCGAAGCTGCGCTCCTTCCCTGCCCTGCTGTTGGGCGGCGGTCAGGAAAGCGGCTACCGCAGCGGCACGGAAGGCACCCCTGCCATCTTCGGTTTTGCTGCTGCGTGCGCAGCGGTGGGTGCTACCTACCGCCAGGACAGCGCACGGGAAAAGGAGCTTCTCAATGATCTTGTGGAGAAGCTTTCTGCTGTAGACGGTGTTCGGATCAACGGCGCACACGACGCCCCCCACATTCTTTCCCTGTCTGTTCCAGGCGTGCCAACGCAGAATTCTCTCAATGTTTTGCAGGATTCGGGAATCTGCGTGTCCGCAGGCTCTGCTTGCGCAAAGGGTCACCGCAGCCATGTGATGACCGCCATGAAGCTTCCGGGCGAGGTCATCGACGGCTCGTTCCGGGTATCCATTTGTAAGGATACCACCCGGGAAGAGTTGGATATGCTTGTAAAAGTCATTCAGGAAAAAATCCTGCCCATGCGGCGGTGAGATGCTTATGAAGAAGTTTTTATTCCGTCTGTGGCAGTGGACCTGGGGATTCCCCCAATCTCTGCTGGGACTTATTTTCCGTTTGGTCTATATAAAATGTCCCCGGACGGAGTACCGTGGCACTTTGGTGACCCATTGGCCTAAAGGCGGCAGCATGGGTGTTGGGATGTATCTATTCCTGGGAACGAACGGCGATGAGGAACGCCGGGCGCAGGTATTGGTCCACGAATTCGGCCACAGCGTGCAATCTATGATCCTGGGTCCTCTGTTTTTACCTGTGATGGGTATTCCCTCTTTCTTATGGGCCAATCTGCCCCCGTGCAGAAGGCTGCGGAAAGAAAAAGGAGTTTCCTACTATAAGTTCTACCCCGAACGAAATGCCAATTGGTTAGGAGAACTGGTAACAAAAGAAAAGTGCGGTCTATAGTCAAAAAAACAGGCGTGTTGCAAGTTACTGCAACACGCCTTTTTGATTAAAGTGCGAAATGCTCCTTGATCATGGAGGCCACCACATCCGGCTCCAGGCAGGAATTATCAATTCTCATATAGTTTTCAAAGGGGATCTCGCCCGGCAAGCTGACGCAGCGGTAATTGAAATCATCGCGCAGTAAGCGCTGACGGGAGGCTTCCAGGTCGCGTTTCGATGCCTTGTGTGCCAATCTGTTGGGCGTTTCATTGCGCTGCAGGCGCACCTCCTGAGAAGCAATCAATTCCACATAATAAATCTCTGCGTTCTGTTCCCGGAAAATATCTGTTACATGGGCAATATATTCCCAATCCGAGGGCATATCGAATGCCCACAAATAGGTAAAGATCATGCCCTCTTGCTCACTTTTGGCAAACTCCCGGAAAACAACTTCTCGCAGTTGCTGCGTGACCTGACCGTTGAAGCCGCCAAATATTTCGATTACGGGCTCGATCATCATATGATTGTGGAACAGGCGCAGGCCTGTTTGCTTCATGAGCTCCTGGCCGACGGTCATTTTGCCCACAGCGCCGTCGCCGATAATCAGTACTAGTTTCATATTGTGATCACCTGTTGTTTTATAAAGTCTTCAGAAATTTCTTCAGCTGGCGGCGGGATTTCAAAGCATAGGTCTGAGCGTGCGTCACTTCGTTCAGGTAACGGTAGTTGCGTTCCCGTTTATCCCGGTTGTAGTTCCAGACCCATTTCAGGAACTCAAAGTCGATGCGCTCCGGGCACCCTTCGCCCATATCCGGGCGGGTCTTGCCGTAGGTTTTGATGATGCGGCAAAGCACGCCCCAAAGGCACACGAGCCGGCTGTAATCCAGATAGATCACGGTGTCGCATTTTGCCAGGCGCAATTCCATGGTGCGGTTAAAATTACCATCCATGATCCATTGGGACTTTTCCAGTTCCACAGCCAGCTTGGCATCAAATTCCTCATCTGTGGATTCCACCCAGCCTGGATGCCAGTAGAGCTTATCCAGGTGGACTACCGGCAGATTCAGCCGGTCTCCCAAACGGCGAGCCAGGGTGGATTTTCCGCTGCCGCCGCAGCCAATAATGACAATGCGTTCCATAAGTGCTCCTTTTTTTGGGGGGAGATTGCCACGGGGCGTGGCCGCCTCGCAATGACGCCTAAGATGAAACAGGGCTGCGATGCAGCCCTGTTCACTTATTACCTATTCACTATTACTTCTTACTTAGTATGCGACGCCCCAGTAGATCATCTTCTTGGCAGGCTTGCCGCAGATGGGACATACATCGTCCAGGTGTTCCTGGGCAAAGGGCATGCAGCGAGAACTCATGCCGGCCACTTCCTTCATCTTCAGCTCGCACTCCAGCTCGCCGCACCACATGGTCTTGACAAAGCCGCCGTTGGCTTCCTGAAGGGCCTTTGCCTCTTCCAGAGAGTGAGCTTCGTAAATGTGGTCTTCCAGGTTCTTCTTGGCACGCTGGAACATACCGTTGTGGACAGCCTCCAGCTGCTGGGTAACTGCTGCTTCCAGGTCCTCGATCTTCACGATGGTCTTTTCGCCATCGTTACGGCGGACCAGGACCACCTGACCATTCTCCAGATCACGGGGACCGCATTCCACACGCAGAGGCACGCCCTTCATCTCGTACTCGGCGCACTTCCAGCCCATGGAGTTGTCGGAATCGTCCAGCTTCACACGGAAACCTGCGTTCACAAGGCGGTTCTTCAGCTCGTTGGCCGCCTCCAGCACGCCGGGCTTATGCTGAGCGATGGGCAGGATAATGACCTGGATGGGCGCAACCTTGGGAGGCAGCACCAGGCCGTTGTTGTCACCGTGGGTCATGATGATGCCACCGATCAGGCGGGTAGACACACCCCAGGAAGTTTCGTGGGGATTGGTCTTCTGGTTAGTCTTGTCGGTAAACTCGATGCCGAAGGCCTTTGCAAAGCCATCACCGAAGTAGT
>JAZUMW010000003.1:0-8467 GCA_045603825.1 Faecousia sp. | reverse complement strand
GACATTGTGCCGGCGGAGGTCTTTTTGCGTTTTGGAGCGTTACTGTTAAGACATAGATCAGTCCCTTGTCTTGAAAATATGTGTGGAAGAACATGGTGACGGAGGGGAGCGAAGAGGGCGCATCGAACCTGCTGAACAGCTTTGCGGATATTCTCATCTCCGGAGATCAAAGCCAATGGTCGCAGAATGTGGAGTATTACCGGTCACAGGGGTACAGCGATGAGCGAGCCTTTGAATATGCCCTGGGCGATCAGGCGCCCGGCCTTGGCCTTGATGTTCTTGGCGGCATGCTGTCGGGCGGGCTTTTGTCGGGTGGTTACGGTGGGGTGAACTTTGCAAGCAGTAGGGGCGATTCGCGAATCGCCCGGGATGACACTGCCGTCGGCAATGTGAGGCCTATGTCCCAAAGTAACATGATACAAGAGCTAACTGCTACTGCCCACACCCCGCTTGAAAGACGGGCATTGTCACAGTATAAAAATGCGCTTGAACTGCTTGAAAGCAGACAGCGCGTGCTTTCAGATACACAAAATCAGATTCACCTGCTTGAGTCCACTGGCCGCACCGGTTCTGCGGAGTATAACAAGCTGAAATCTGCGGAGATGACGCTGAGCCGAAAAGTTAGTGATGCCCAGCGTAAGGTGGATTTGGTGGAAAATGGAACCACGATCCAAAAGTTGCAAGAGAAGACACTTGTTTATGATAAAACGCGTGATATAATTGAGCAGGAAGAGATTATAATCGGCAGGAGCGTTGGAGCTAAAGCAAAAAACTATAAAGTAAAAGACTTGACTACTGGAGAGACTTTCTACTTTGCTGAAGGAACAAAACTACAAGATGTAGAGGTGTTTGCTGGTAAGGGTGCAAACACAGCGTTCAGAAAGGCTCCTAAATATGCAAATCTTCATGGTGGAAAGACGGAAAACTGGCAACATGTGAAAGGTTTTGGTTACTTAGATACACCTGACGGTGAATATTACGCAGAAGTTCATTGGGTGCAATGCGAAGGAATTGGCAAATTTGATTTTTTTGTAAAGAGGTGGATTGAATGAAAGTAAAATATATTGGAAAAGTAGAAACACCCGCACTTGATTGGGGAAAAGAATATGAAGTGATTTCGGTAGAAAAAGGATGGTTCCGAATTATGACTGAACTTGATGAAGATTACCTGTTTCCGCCAAAACTGTTTGAGGTAATCGACAATTAAATAAGTTAACACAAAGAAAGCACAGCTTGCCAAATGGCAGGCTGTGTTTTTTGCGGCAACAGAGAGATTCAGCGTAGAAGCGCTTCTTGACCCTGACCTGATGGCCGATGGTTTTCTTAAATATGTATGGAAGAACATGGTTACGGAGGGGAGCGAAGAGGGCGCGTCGAACCTGCTGAACAGCTTTGCGGATATCTTGATTTCCGGTGATCAAAGCCAATGGTCGCAGAATGTAGAGTATTACCGGTCACAGGGGTACAGCGATGAGCGAGCCTTTGAATATGCCCTGGGCGATCAGGCGCTCGGCCTTGGCCTTGATGTTCTTGGCGGCATGCTGTCAGGCGGATTTTTGTCCGGTGGTTACGGTGCTGTGAACTTTGCAAGCAGTAGGGGAGATTCACGAATCGCCCGGGACGACACTGCCGTCGGCAATGTGAGTATGTCCCAAAGTAATGTGCTACAAGAGCTAACTGCTACTGCGCATACGCCTCTTGAAAGGCGGTCATTGTCGCAGTATAAAAATGCGGTTGAGCTGTTGGAAAATAGGCAGCGCGTGCTTGCTGATACTCAAAACAGATTGCAGCAGCTTGCCGCGACGGGAGATGTTCACTCTGCGGAGTATATCAGGCTGAAATCTGCCGAGTTGTCATTGAATCGTAAGGTAGATGATGCTCAGCGCAAGGTGGATAGGCTGGAGAACGGCACGAGCGTTAAAGAGCTGAGAAAGAAGGCGGAGAACAATCAAGCAAACAGACTTGAAAAAGACAAAGTAGCACAATATAATGCTGTTAGCCACGATGATATCTACAGCCTGTCGTTGCGTTTTTTAAGCAATCGAGATGTTCTATACAGAAATATGGACGATGTTCCTGAAATAGCAGGATATGAAGATATAGTTTGTCATGCAGATCCATATTCATTTGGCTACATTGATCCTCAAACCGGTGAAACAGTACAGGATGTGAGTGCAAAAGAGTTTGCGCAGCGTGTCAGAGAAAGCGGCAGGTATAAGGGAGGCCCTATTCGCTTAATTTCGTGCGAATCGGGCAGGCTTGACAATGGTCTTGCTCAGCAGTTTGCTGATGAAATGGGTGTGCCTGTTCTTGCGCCAACAAAATCGGTATGGACGAATAGTCAGGGATATATGGTTTTGGCTGATACTGAAGAGGAGGCAATACAGCTTTTTCGCAAGGCAAAGGAAAAGTGGAATCCGGGCGGATGGCGGATATTTAAACCAAAAGGAGGTTGAAAAATCATGAATGAAATATATGTTGGATACGATGAGCTGTCCCCAGGGCATAATTATCCAAACTTGAGAGATAATCTTGCGGGAGATGTTTATCCAGACAAAGATAGAATAATACATTATCTGCTTAACGGGGAAGAGATATGTACTCGTATGTCTTACCCTAAGGATATATTTACCGGCAAGCTTTTTTTGGTACCTTGTACTATAATGTGTGATGAAAAATACAGCTGGTCTACAGAGCTAACGTACTATATCGATAAATACAATCTTCGCCTTCCAAAAGATTTTGAAGAGCATATTTTAAGCCACAGCAAATAAGTGATATAACGCAAAAGCACAGCTTGCCAAATGGCAGGCTGTGTTTTTTGCGGCGACAGAGAAGTTCAGCATTGAAGCATTGCTTGACCCTGACCTTGCGTCGGACGGTTTTCTCAAATATGTGTGGAAGAACATGGTGACGGAGGAAAGCGAAGAAATGTCGGACGCGGGCTGACCGCACAGCAGCCGGAGCTGCATCCGTGGCAAATTGAATGAACACGACCGGGGCGGGTGTTAGAGATAACACCCGCCTTTTTGTTATGCTGTCAGTACCGGGGGAAGGAGGAATGCATGGACGTACTGTTCGAATTTCTGGGTGAGCATTGGAAGACGGTCGGGCTGATAGCGGCGGTCTTTATTGACATATCACCCATAAAAATCAGCCCTATCAAGGCGCTGTTTCGCTTTTTGGGGCGTATGCTCAACGCCGATGTGGTAAAAGAGCTGAAGGCGCTGAAAACCGCCCAGCAGCGGCAGCAGGAGGCCATTGACGCCAACGAGATGGATCGCATCCGCTGGGAGATTCTGGAGTTTGCCAACTCCTGCAGACATGGCCGCCTTCACACCAAGGACGAGTTTCAGCATATCATAGCACAGCGGGATAAGTATGAGGGTCTGTGCCAAAGGCACAGCGTGACAAACGGCGTGTTTGATGCCGAGTATGAATACATTCTGCGCATAAACCGCCGCTGTCAGGACGAAAACACATATCTGTAAACAAAAGGCCGCCCTACAGCGGCGGCAAACAAAAGAAAGGAGAACTGCATGACCAAAGAAATAGCCCTGCGCTGGGCGAAAGCCGCAGCCATCAGAGCTATACGAACCGTGGCCCAGACTGCCGTGGGCATGCTCACCGGCGAGGTTATGGGCATTATGCAGGCCGACTGGATGGCGGTGCTTTCCGTGTCGGCAATGGCTGGCATCGTTTCGCTGCTGACCAGCGTGGCGGGCCTGCCCGAAGTTAAGGAGGAGTGATCCATGACGGCAGTTGAGCGGGTAATCGCCCGCGCACTGGGAGAGGTGGGGTACGAGGAAAAGGCGGATGCCGCCGGGCTTGACGATGCCGCCAATGCCGGCAGCGGCAACTACACCAAGTACGCCCGTGACCTTGACGCACTGGGCGTCTACAACGGCGACAAGCAGGGCTACGAATGGTGCGATGTGTTTGCCGACTGGTGTTATATCATGGAGTTCGGCAAGGACCTTGGCCTGCGCCTGATCTGCCAGCCGGAGCGGTCCTACGGCGCGGGCGTCAATTCGTCCGCCCGTTACTACCGCCAGGCGGGGCGGCTTGACGATCAGCCCCAGCCGGGCGACCAGATATACTTCATCGACAGCAGCGACGGGCTCTACTATCACACGGGCATTGTGGTCGATGTGGATGACGCGGCGATCACCACCGTTGAGGGCAACGCATCAGATACGGTTGCCCGCCGCCGCTACGCCCACACTGATCCGCGCATCGGAGCCTTCGGACACCCCAGGTGGGAGCTGGTTGAAGATGCCCCCGCCATCGCGCCCCAAACGCCCATGGAGGACGAGAACGCACCTCTTGCCGTGGGTGACACCGTGCGCATGAAGGAGGATGCGGTGGTTTACGGCAGCGGGCGGCGCTTTTCCCCGTGGGTGTACAATACCGATCTGTATGTGCGCAGCGTCAGCGGCGACAGGGTGACGGTATCCACACTTAAAGAGGGCGCGGTCACCGGACGCGTCCATGCAAAGTATCTTAGGCGTCTTTCTGCTGCTACTGCGCCTAACGATGTGATCCGCGTGGGGGACAGCGTGCGCCTTAAAGAGGGGGCGAAGGTCTATGGCAAAGACTACGGCTTTTCTCCGTGGGTGTACAGTGCCGACCTGTATGTGCGCAGCATCAGCGGTGACCGGGCGGTTGTGTCCACCCGGCCCACCGGCGCCGTCACCGGCAGCGTGGATGTGAGGTATCTCTATAAGGTGTAAGCGCGTTGGTGATCTACCCGCAAATGCAACACAGGCCGCCCAATTTGGGTGGCCTGTAACTTTTTAGATTATGATTGTACGAGGGTCAAACCCGGGTGCAACAAATTGTTGCTTGACTTTTTCGCGTCCTTATTGCTATCCTGAAACTGTCATGAGAACAATGAAAGGAGCGGGAAGCATGGCAAAGGTGAGTGAAAATTTACGCCGCTTCCGGCAGGACAGCGGTTTAACCCAGGAGCAGGTCGCGCAAAAGCTGTATGTGACGCGGCAGACTGTTTCCGGCTATGAGTCAGGCCGGACCCAGCCGGATATTGAAACTTTGCAAAAACTGGCGGATATCTACGGTGTAGAGCTGACGGAAGTAATATACGGTGAGAAACGCGGCGAGAAAATATACGCGGCACTGAAAATCACCGCAGTGATTCTGTTGGCTGTGTTGCTGCTTTTGCTGCTTATTCAGGCGGGTATGTTATGGGTAATTAACCGTTATTACGCGTTGGAACCGGGAACGCTAACTGACACGGAATTGCAGATATTTGAGCTTAGACGAAAAGTGCTGTCGGCACGCAGTATAATGGATGTTGTTATTCGTAATATGTATCCATTGGGATGGACGGCGCTGTTTGTGCTGACTCTGATCCTGAAAAAGCCTGTCCGTATGAAGGATAAGCTGTTCTACACTTTTGTGCTTGTATTCGGCTCTGCCTTGGCGGTGTTTCCGTGGATGTGGACTGATCCAATTTACGGCGCACCGGACTACTGTTTTACAGGGGCAGGCGTGCTTGCGGAATATGTCTTTTTCCTGCTCATCAGTTTGGCGGTGGATGCCGTTCGTGCCCAGACCATGCGGCGGGAACGAAAGGCGCAAGCGGATAATACAGAGTAAAACAAAAGGCATCCGTTGGGGCTGCCTTTTGTTGTTGTTATTTGCTAAGAATAGGTTCCGCGATTTTGCGGTTGAATGTATCGATCAGAGGCCCCATGAAAAAGGCTGTCAAAACCGTTCCTGCGCCCACAAAGGCGGGGATGCTGTTAAGGGCTCCGCCGCCGATAAGAAAAAGTGTGATGCCGCCTATAATGCAGACAAGGTCTGTGCAGATGCGGATGAATTTAAACTTACCGATCTTCCACTTGTTTGCCATTATCAAAGCAACTGCGTCGTATGTGGATACACCCAGGTCGGCCGTCATGTACAGCGATGAACCGAGGCACAGCCCCACAAAACCCACGACAAAGCAGATTATACGCACGGGCATTGATGCGCCCGGGAAAAGCAACAGCAGCATATCATAGCTGAATTGAACCACATAACCCAGCAGAAAAAGATTGATAAATGTGGCGATGCCTATATAGTGGCGGTCAAAGATCAGCGAAAATATCAGCAGCGCAGCATTGACAATGACATACAGTGTACCAAAACCTATCGGGATGAGTTTGTCTATACCGCTCATAAATGACTGGAAAGGGTCAACACCAAAAGCGGCCAGCTTGAAAAAGCCAACACTGACAGCACCGATGAGAACACCGATGACGGACATGAGTATATTTCTTCTTTTCATTTTGCGTTCTCCTTTAGAGGGGGTGAATACAATTATAACGATAACACATTGAGTGCAGATGTCAATAGTATGGCAGTATTTGAGCAAGCGCGCAGGCGTGCATATGGAATTTGCCGCCTTGCTTGAACTGCTTTGTTTAGGGCGGAGGCGAGGGGATTCGCCCGGTTTCGGCCGGGTCGCCTCGGGTTGCAAAGCGCCACCGGTGCTTTGCCAAGAGCCCACGATTAGAATCCCTGCACCAAAAAGAAACGGCCATCCTTTGCAGGACGACCGTTCTTTTTGAAGACTAACCATAATCTTAATAAATGCACCCCCTTTTGAGGTAAGGGGGTGCAGAGCCATTTTAGGGGGTGCGTTTTTAAGTCAGGGGGTGCAAATAGGGTTTAGGGGGGTGCATTGTCGAACCACTCCAAGCTATTCTGTATCGCACTTAACATTGTAATATAAAATCATGTGTTCAGCTACTCTGATTCATAGTATTTACCGATTAAATTTTTGAGGTCTTCGTCATCGCAACTGAAGTGCGTGGAAGATATGCACTTGCCTTCGGAGTCAAAGGTTTCACCGTATCCACCGCATGAATATAAGGTATACTGACCATTAGAAAAGTTGATTCTTACGACCCAATCACCATAATGAAAACTGGGATCTATTGCTGCAAGGACAATAATAATAGAATCAGAAAATTTTAGCTTTGAAAAATCATCTAAAAAATCTTCTTTATCTTCTTCCTGTACAGTATAGACAGGTTCAAGAATTGTATCAAATCCGGAGTAATTTGCTGAATCTTGATTGCGCAGATCATAAAACTGCACAGATACTACTTCTTCAGCGGAGATATCATAGTACTTTGTCAAGGGAATTATGATGCAACCACTCAGAGATACAATTAAAACAAAAGTAATAAGTACGAACAAAAATGGTTTATATGGCTTCATAATCTCGCCTCCTTTTAGCGTAGTATATCACAATAATCACACAACTCAATGATGCATCGCCTGACGGCGATATGATGTTATGCTCTGCAGAATGATGTTGCTTGTTTCACGCGCAATGATGTGATGTTTGCCCCAAAACATCAGGCGAAGCCGACATCATTAGCGTAAGCGGCATCATTAGTGAAACGACATCATTTGCCGAAGGCAAACATCATTCAAAAAGACCACATTTGTCTACCAGACAAATGCGGTCTTTTTGTTGGCGGAGAGTAAGCAAACGGAGCAGAATTGAGGTAAAAGTAAGCAAAAGTAGTGTAGCCGATTTGTTAGATAAATTGAAATTGGTCAATATTTTATGATGTAGTATAGCACATAGAACCAGTTCAATATACCATGGAGAATCGCCCAGCCGATAGACCCCCATTTGACATAGGAGATAACTACGGCGAGAATTGCTCCAATACTGACGACATCTTGGACACCCTTTTGGGGGTCAATCTTAACCGCAAAATGTAAATGAGGTTTTCCCTTGCCGTAGATAATGCGCTCAACGGAAACATCAAAAACACTTGCTAACTGCGTGAGTGTATCGACATCAGGCTGCGTTTTCCCATTTTCCCAGTTTGATACTGCTTGGCGTGTTACATGGAGTTGTTCTGCCAGTTGTTCTTGTGACAGACGCTTTTCTTGACGGAGCTTTTTTATGCTGTTAGCTACTTCGCTCATATTAATCACCTCGCCATTAGTGTAGCAATGCCATTGTGTAAAAGCAAGCAATGATTCATTGCATAGGGAGAAACGGTCTAAATTCTTATTTATCGAATTTGTTATATCACAGATCGGTCCATAAAACAGTGATATATCGCTGTCGCGACATGATGTTATGCTGTGCATAATGATGTTGCTCGTTTCACTCGCAATGGTGCGATGTTTGCTATAAAATACGGCGAAGCCACACCTCATTCGCGTAGCGAACATCATTAGGCAAAGCCGTCATCATTTGCCGAAGGCAAACATCATCCAAAAAACGCACTTTTGTCTACCGACAAAGGTGCGTTTTTTGTTGCCAAAGAGTAAACAAACGGAGCAGAATTGGGGTAAAAGCAAGCAAAAGTATACCTTACTGTTTTTTCTCCGATAAGAAGGTTTCAAGGTTTATTGTGTGATGATACTTGATTGATGCTTTTTTATCTTTTTCGATCATGAGTGTCGTAAGGTCAATATCATTAATTGCGGC
>JAZUMW010000002.1:0-10535 GCA_045603825.1 Faecousia sp. | reverse complement strand
TAAATACTTTTGAAAGAAATGTATTGAAACAAGAAAAATATTGGTGTAATATAAATAAAAATGAATAGAGGATTGATTCCAATGAACAATATAAACTTTCATGCGAATTATCAGCGGGGGCTTGCTCCGCTGCTGATCTTGTCGCTGTTAAAACGACAGGATATGTACGGCTATCAGCTTGTCCAGGAAACGGAACGAATGAGCCAGGGTAAAATTACTACCCAAGAAGGCTCTCTGTATCCCGTACTGTACAAATTGGAGGACAATGGTTTTATCTCCAGCCAAAAGGTTCTTGTGGGAAAACGCATGACCCGCATTTATTATCACATTGAACCTGCTGGTATTGCCTACCTGGATGCATTGGTTCAGGAGTATGAGTCCGTGACATCCGGCATGTTTTTGATTATCCACGGAGAGGAGAAAAACGATGAAGCAGAATGACCGCGTGATGAAAACATATTTCCGGGATATTTACGATCTGCTGCCCTGTTCCAGAAAGGAGAAAAGAAGACTGATCAATACGATCAAGATCAATATGAACACCTATCTGGAGGAACATCCGGAAGCGACTACAAACGATATAGAACAGTATTTTGGAACGCCTGCTGTCATTGTTACCTCTTATATTAACAGTGTAGACAGTAAGAAATTAGTCAAGAATTTGCGTCTGCGAAAAACCATAAAGCGAATCGTAGTAACCACGGCAGCGGTTTTAATGCTCTTGTGGGGCGTTGTTGTTAGTTGGGCAGCAGTGCATGAATGGAAAAATACAAATGGTTATCGAACAACGGAAATCGTGGAGGAATTAAACTGATTTAGAAAAGGATTGGTGAAAAATGAAACGCTTGATTTTGTTAATTTGTGTTTTGTTTATCAGTATTGGTTTGTTAAGCATTCCGGGATATGCTGTAACGGGAAATACTTGTACGGAGATTCAATACCTTGACGATGGCGGATACATTATTACTACAATAGAAGAATCAGCAAGTAGAGCGACCAATAGTAAAACAGCAACAAAGAAGGAAACGCAGTACGATAGTGACGGCTCGTTGGATTGGCAGATACTTCTCCGGGGAACATTTACTTATAACGGAACGACATCCGTCTGTACGGCTTCTACGGTAACGGTAAATATTTACGATACTGCCTACAGTAAAGATTCCAGCTCCGCAACCAAAAGCGGAAACACCGCCTATGGGTCTGCAACGATCAAAAGAAAAGTGTTGGGGGTTACAATTGCTACCAACACCTACAATCTGACACTTAGTTGTGATAAAGATGGCAATCTGTCATAAATAAACCCCCGCCTGTCATAAGCCAGGCGGTTTTTCTTATTTTCCGGCTTCTTTCTGCTTGTCCAGGTACAGGATCTCTGTGGCGAAGGCCAGCTTGGTGACCACATTTTCTTTAGTGGGGTAGCAGTAGAAGGAGTCGTTCTCCGTGGAGATGTCCACGCAGTCAAAGGGCTTGATGTAGCAGTAGTCGTATTCGATGTGCAGGCTGTTGGTCTGCTGGGGTATACGCTGAATGTAATAGGGTGCGTCCCGGTATTCGCCCTCCAGAATAAAGCCCTTTTCCATGTCATGGGTCAGCCTGGCCTTGCCCAGGGGGATGAACCGCCAGCAGCGGGGCAGGGAATAGACCTCCACCTCGTCCTGGAAGGAGTATGTGCCTTCTGCGATCTGCTTTTCCACCTGCTGACGCTCCCAGTTGAACCAGTCGGGGATGTGGGTAAACTCTGTTTCACCCTCCAAAGCCTCCAGGTTGCCGTCCTCATGCCACACCCAGCGCTTGCCGCAGGCCTTGCAGAACAGCTCCGCACCCTTGGAGTCCATCTGGGATTCGGTCATGCAGTGGGGGCACTGGTAGAGCACCTTGTGCAGACCCTCTGCCCGGTAGGGTTCGGTGATGCGGATGCCGTTTTCTTTCTGGTAGCGGTAGTCGTCATATTCGAAGGCCTTCCGCACCGCTTCGTTGATCTCCTGGGCGGTCATGGTCTTGATCTGCTCCGGGGTCAGGATCTTGGTGAAGGTGGTGTGCAGCGGTACTTTTCTCTTGTTCCGGAAATTCCAGAAGGGGGAGTGGAGGTGGTTGCCGTGATGGATGGCCACCACAACGGGTACCTTATTCATTTTGATGAGCTTGCCCAAAGACTCCGGCAGGAAGGATGTGGTGCCGCAGGGGGAGTAGCGGGCTTCAGGGTACATGGACAGAATGTCGCCCCGTTTTAAGACCTTGTTGATGGACTTAATGAGATGCAGGTCCATGGTGAACTTCCGGGTGCAGATGCCGCCGATCCACTCAATGAGCCAGGGGCGGCGGTAGTAGCCGTCGATGCTCATGACATTGTTCATCCGGGCATTGGGACCCAGACCCACAGCGGCCAGCTCAAAGTCGATGAAGTACATGTGGTTGCTCAGCAGCATATAGGGGGCTTTCAGCCCATCCATATTGATCCTCTCGATCTTATAGTTCTGGAAGAGCAGCATGATCTTACACAGCAGCCAAATGAGCCATGTGAGATAAATGGGCTGGCGAATGGGGTAACGGGCGGTATTGTAGCGTTTCTTATTTTTATAATTGACATCGATATTCATAACCTCTCTCACCTCGTTGTGATTCTACAATATTTGTTTACAAATTGCAAGACGGCCCTCCCTTGCATTGGGGGAAAGGGGGTGCTATAATGAAGAAAACACCGGAAAGAAGAGGGAGTATTTGAAAGTGGCGCTGTACATTTTGGCTGCGGTGGCAATCCTGCTGCTGACAATTTGCCTTGTGTGTTACCGCATGGCCTTTTTCGTATCAAAGAAAGATCGGACGCCCGTGGGAGAGTATCCCGTTCCCCAGGGAAAGATCTATGAGCCATACCATGAGCAAATGATCCGGTGGATGAAGGAAGTCCGGGCCATGCCCTATAAGGACTACTACATCACTTCCTTTGACGGCCTGCGGCTGCACGCGATATTTTATGAATATGCCCCCGGCGCGCCCATTGAGATCATGTTCCACGGCTACCGTGGCTCTGCTGAGCGGGATCTGTGCGGCGGCATCCAGCGCTGCTTTGCCCTGCAGCGGAGTATTCTGCTGGTGGATCAGCGGGGCAGCGGCCAAAGCGAAGGCAATACCATTACCTTCGGCATCCGGGAACATCGGGATTGCGTGGACTGGGCATATTTCGCCGCAAAGGAATTTGGCCTGGAGCGGAAGCTGATCCTCACCGGCATCTCCATGGGCGCCGCCACGGTGCTGATGGCTGCCGGCAAGAAGCTGCCGGAAAATGTGGTGGGTGTGCTGGCAGACTGCGGCTTTACCACCGCCAGGGAGATCATCTGCAAGGTCATCGGTCAGATGAAGCTGCCGGTGAAGCTGGCTTATCCCTTTGTCCGGCTGGCCGGACGGCTCTTCGGCGGCTTTGATATTGAAGAATACGCAGCCCTGGAAGCCATGAAAAACTGTAAGCTTCCGGTGATCTTCTTCCACGGCCTGGACGACGATTTTGTTCCCTGGCAGATGAGCCGGGATAATTACGAGGCCTGCCCCGCCCAAAAGAAGCTGGTGCTGGTACCCGGTGCCGGTCACGGTATGGGCTATTTGGTAGCGCCGGAGGATTATTTGCAGGCGCTGCGGGAATTTAATGTGTATTGGCACTTGTGAGTACCCGTAAGGCATGGTATACTATTGCAAACCCCAGATAAAAGGAGACCAAAAATGAAAAGAATCATCGCACTTACTGTGGTGCTGTGTTTATGTATGAGCCTGACCGGCTGTAATGTGCTGGATTATAAAAAGGCGATGGATCACTACGAAGCCGGAGAATATGCCGAGGCCCTGGCGCTGTACCAAAGCCTGGGGGATTTTGCCGACAGCGCGCAAATGGCACAGATCTGCAGCCAGAAGGCAGATTACAAAAAAGCGGAAGAGCTCCTTGCTACCGGTGACTACCGCCAGGCACTGCCGCTGTATGAGGGCCTTGGCATGCATATGGACAGTCCCGCAAAGGCTGTTGCCTGCAGATACCAGATTGGCCTTTCCTGCATCGGGGAAGAAAATTATGAGGAAGCCTTAAGCTGGCTGGAGCCCCTGGGCAGTTATGAGGACAGTATCAACCAGGTCAGTCTGGCAAAATGGCAATGGCTGCACCGGGAAGTTTCCGCCGGCCTGCCCCTTTACCGCTCCGGTGACGGCACGGTGAAGCTTCAAGCCAACGAGGACGGCACATTTTCCTTCCATTATGAAAAAGAGGGTTATCTGCTGGGTGTGCAGTACACAAATGATTTTGTCATGACCTTCAGCCGGGAAAGCGCCGAGGGCACATACCAGGCGGTTTATGACAGCTCCAGCAGCGGTCAGATCAAGGAGGAGGCCTCTGGCACTGTGAACCTTGCCGCCTTTGATGCCTCCGCAAAGCTGTCCCTGGACACCTTCAAGCAAACGGTGGTGGATCCGGAGGGACAGGAGACTGTCAGCACCGAGACCCAGGATTCCCTGATGATGCAGGGAATGCTGGCAGAGGTGAAATCCGTTCTGGCACAGGTCATTCCTAAGCTGCTGGAGCAGACGGGACTGCCTGTAACCGCCCAGGATCTGGGCTTTGCATCCTTAACTTAAGCAGGGGGAATCATTTATGAAGAAGTTACGCTACGGCATGGTTGGCGGCGGTCCCGGTTCCTTTATCGGCGATGCCCACCGCAGAGCCATCAATCTGGACGGACAGGCCGAGCTGGTGGCAGGCTGTTTCTCCAGAACCCCGGAAAAGTGCCGCCAGACCGGCGCCCAGCTGGGCGTTCCGGAGGATCGGTGCTACACCACCTATGAGGAAATGGCGAAAGCCGAAGCCGCCAGAGACGATGGTATCGATTTCGTGGTGGTGGTCACCCCCAATGTGAGCCACTATCCCGCCAGCAAGGCATTTTTGGAGGCTGGCATCCATGTTTCCTGCGATAAGCCCCTGTGCCTTACAGTGGAACAGGCGGAGGAACTGGAAAAGCTGGCAGAGGAAAATGACCTGCTGTTCCTGGTGACCTATACTTACACGGGCCATGTCACAGCCAAGCACATCAAGCGCTACATCGCAGAAGGCAAGCTGGGCAAGATCCGCACGGTAATGGCGGAGTATCCCCAGGGCTGGTTGGCCTACGAAGGCGAATGGGGCGGCAAGCAGGGCGAGTGGCGCTGCGATCCCGCCCAGTCCGGCGGCGTCAACTGCCTGGGCGATCTGGGTACCCATGTGGAGAACGCTGTGTCTACCATGACGGGCCTGAAGATCAAGCGGGTGCTGGCAAAGATGGATGTGGTGGTACCCGGCCGTGTACTGGATGACAACGATGTGGTGCTGGTGGAGTACGAAGGCGGCGCCACCGGCGTATACTGGACCAGCCAGTTTGCCATCGGCCACATGAACGATCTGCGGGTGCGGATCTACGGCGAAAACGGCTCCATTCTGTGGAAGCAGGAGGAATGCGAAAAGGTCACTATGATCGACCGGGACGGCATGATCCGTGAGTGTTACCGTGGCGCAGGCGGTATCGAACCCGGCGCGGCAGCCTACGGCAGACTCCCCTCCGGACATACGGAAGGCTGGCTGGAATCCATGGCCAATCTGTACCGCTCCTTTATGGAGTGTGTTAAGGCCAAGACAGACGGCAGCTTTACCCCGGATATGGTGGATTTCCCCACTGTCCATGACGGCGCGGAGGGCGTGCGGTTTGTCCATGCATGCCTTAAGTCCAACGCAGAAGGAAATGTCTGGGTAGATATGTAAAAAGAATCAAAAAGCCGAGGGCTATACCCTCGGCTTTTTTTGTTTATTCCAGCTCGAACACACCGGTGTAAAGCTGATAGTAGGTGCCCTTCTGGGCGATCAGGTCTTCGTGGGTACCCCGCTCAATGATGCGGCCGTGATCCAGAACCATGATGCAATTGGAGTTCATGACCGTGCTGAGGCGGTGGGCGATGACGAACACCGTTCTGCCGTGCATCAGCGCGTCCATACCGTCCTGCACCAGCTTCTCGGTACGGGTATCGATGGAGGAGGTGGCCTCGTCCAAAATCATTACGGGAGGATCGGCCACCGCCGCTCTTGCGATGGCGATGAGCTGCCGCTGGCCCTGGGAAAGCTGGGCACCGTTGCTGGTGAGCATGGTGTCGTAGCCCTCGGGCAGACGGGTGATGAAATCGTGGGCGTTGGCAAGCTTTGCGGCCTGGATGCACTCTTCGTCGGTGGCGTCCAGCTTGCCGTAGCGGATGTTGTCCATTACCGTGCCGGTGAACAGGTTGGTGTCCTGCAAAACAACGCCAAGACTGCGCCGCAGGTCGGCTTTTTTGATCTTGTTAATGTTGATGCCGTCGTAACGGATCTTGCCGTCGGCAATATCGTAGAACCGGTTGATGAGGTTGGTGATGGTGGTCTTACCTGCGCCGGTGGCGCCAACAAAGGCGATCTTCTGACCGGGGTTGGCATACAGGGTGATATCGTGGAGTACCGTCTTTTCCGGAACATAGGCAAAGTCCACATTGTACATGGTGATATCGCCCTTGACCTCGGTATAGGTAACGGTGCCGTCGGCCTGGTGGGGATGCTTCCATGCCCAGCGGCCAGTGTGCTCCGCACACTCAGTAAGATTGCCGTTTTCGTCCTCTCTGGCATTGACCAGAGTGACATAGCCCTCGTCGCCTTCCTCCTCCTCGTCCATCAGCTCAAAGATACGCTCAGCGCCCGCCAGAGCCATCACGATGGCGTTGATCTGGTTGGAGACCTGGCCGATGGGCTGGTTGAAGGTACGGGAGAACAGCAGGAAGGACACCAGAGAGCCGGTGGTGAGCAGGTTGCCGTCAGAGGCGATGACCAGCAGACCGCCAACGATGGCCAGAATGGCGTACTGGATATAGCTGAGGTTGTTGTTCACCGGGCCCATCATATTGGAGAAGGCACCGGCACGGAAGGCGTTGTTCCGGAGGGTGTCATTGAGCTTGTCAAATTCCTCTTTGGAAACATCTTCATGGCAGAAGACCTTGACCACCTTCTGGCCGTGGATCATTTCTTCCACATAGCCGTTGACCGCGCCCAAGGCCTTTTGCTGGCCCACAAAGAATTTTGCGGAGCGGCCGGCCACGGCCTTGGTGATGAACAGAATGCCCACAACACTCAGCAGAACGATGCCGGTGAGGATGGGGGAGGTAATGAGCATGGCCACGAATACCACCACAATGGTAATGGCCGAGTGCAGACACTGGGGGAGCGCCTGGGAGATCATCTGCCGCAGGGTGTCGATGTCGTTGGTGTAGCGGCTCATGACATCGCCCACGGGGTGGGTGTCAAAATACCGGATGGGGAGACGCTGCATTTTGGTAAACATGGCGTTGCGGATATCCTTCTGGGTGCCCTGGCCGACTTTGACCATCAGCAGCTGCTGCAGGAAGGATGCCACCATGCCCGCAAGATAGATGCCTGCCATCAGGAACAGAAAACGTATCAGAGGCGCAAAGTCGGGATTCGTCTGGGCCAGCATGGGGGTGATGTAGTCGTCGATCAGCGCGCTCAAGGAGCTGTTGCTGGCCACCTGGGCTACGGTGGTAAGGATAATGCAGAGCATAACGCCGATAAGACGCCATTTATAGGGCTTCATATAGCCCAGCAGGCGGCTCATGGTCTTTTTGGGGTTACGGGCCTTGCGGCCGTCACCGGAAAATTTTACAGGAGGCATTATTCCTCACCTCCCTTAGTCTGAGAATAGTAGACTTCCTGGTAGATGGTGGAGGTCTTCAAAAGTTCGTCGTGCTTGCCGGAGGCTGCGATACGGCCGCCGTCCATAATGATGATCAGATCGCTGTCCTGCACGGAAGCCACACGCTGGGCGATGATCAGCTTGGTGGTGCCGGGGATCTCCTCCCGGAAGGCCTTGCGGATCATGGCGTCGGTCTGGGTGTCCACGGCGGAGGTAGAGTCGTCCAGGATCAGGATCTTGGGCTCCTTCAAAAGGGCGCGGGCGATACAAAGCCGCTGCCGCTGACCACCAGATACATTGGTGCCGCCCTGCTCGATATGGGTGTCGTAGCCATCGGGGAAGCCCATGATGAAATCGTGGGCGCAGGCCAGCTTGCAGGCGTGGATCATTTCCTCGTCGGTGGCATCGGGATTGCCCCAGCGCAGGTTATCCTTGATGGAGCCGGAGAACAGCAGGTTTTTCTGCAGCACCATGGAAACCTCATTGCGCAGAACATTCAGATCATAGTCCCGTACATCCACACCGCCTACCTTGACGGTGCCCTGGAAGGCATCGTAAAGACGGGGGATCATCTGCACCAGGGTGGATTTTGCGGAGCCGGTGCCGCCCAAAATGCCAACGGTCATGCCGGATTCTATCTTCAGTGTGATATCGGAAAGGGCGTTGCGGTTGGCGGTCTTGGAGTAACGGAAGTCTACATCGTCAAACTCGATGGAGCCGTCCGCTACCGCTGTAACGGGGTGGGCCGGGCTGTCCAGATCCGGGGTCTCCGTGAGGATCTCGTAGGTACGGCGTACAGAAGCGCGGCTCATGGTGAGCATAACGAACACCATGGAGAACATCATAAGGCCGGAGAGGATCTGGGTGGTGTAGGTGAACATGGAGGTCAGATTGCCGGTGGTAAAGGTGGTGTTGCCGGACTGAACGATCATGTTGGCGCCCAGGTAGGAAATGGTAATGATGCAGGCATACACAGCCAGCTGCATCAGAGGGTTGTTAAACGCCATGATCTTTTCGGCTTTTACAAAATCGTCATGGATCTTGCCGGAGATGCCCGTGAATTTTTCGGTCTCCTTGTCCTCCCGGACGAAGGATTTGACAACACGCATGCCGTGGAGATTCTCCTGCACTACATTGTTCAGAGAATCGTAAGTCTTGAACACCCGGTCAAAAATGGGGAACACCAGGCGGATCAGAACAAACAGGCCCACAGCCAGCAGGGGCAGGGCAATCAGATAGATCACACACAGCCTGGGGCTGAGATTATAGACACGGATACTGGCCAGAACGATCATCATGGGGCAGCGCACCGCCATGCGGATCAGCATCTGGAAGGTCATCTGCAGTCTTGCCACATCCGTGGTCAGACGGGTGACGATGCTGGAGGTGGAGAATTTGTCGATGTTGTGGAAGTCGAAGGTCTGCACCTTGTAGAACATGTCGTGGCGCAGATTCCGGGCAAAGCCCGTGGCAGCATAAGCTGCAAATACCGCAGACAGAACACCGAAGAGCAGGCTGCCGATGGCGGTGAGTACCAGCATTAAGCCCTGCTGCAGCACCACGCTCATATCACTGGGGGTGATGCCGTAGTCCACGATGTTGGCGATAATGCCGGGGATCCGCACTTCCATATAGACTTCGCCGATCATACACAGAGGGCTGAATATGGCGGCTAAGGTAAATTCCCGGAGACACCGGGCGATTCGTTTTATCATTGTGTGTGATTCCTCCTTATTATAAGGCACGGGCAAATCAAAATGCAATCTACCTTTTAGTTTATCACAGGGCAGCGAGCTGTGCAAGAGATGTGGTAAAATGTTTACAATTTTTCCACGGGCAAGGCTGCCCGGAATTTGACTTTCTTATCGCCGGCTGCTATACTGACAAAAAGGGGGTGCGGGCATGAAAGCGGATTGCCATATGCATATGGTCTTAAGCGGCGGCTACTGGAAGGACGCCATGGCGCAGCATGTGCCTGCGCCCAATGAAGTGTTTGTGCGAAATATGCTGAAAATATGGCAGGAGAAGGGCTACACCTACCTTCGAGACGGCGGCGACCGTCTGGGCGCGAGCGCCCTGGCGCGGAAACTGGCACCGGAATACGGCATTACCTACCGCACGCCGTTGTCGCCCCTGAGCAAGGCGGGACACTACGGCGCCTTCATCGGCACCGTTTATAACAACATAAAAGAATATGCCGCTCTGGTGGCGCGGCAGAAACAGCAGGGTGCGGATTTTATTAAGATCATGATCTCCGGCCTTATGGACTTCAATCAATACGGCGTGCTAACGGAGCCGGGAATGGACCCCGGGGAGATCAAAGAGCTGATCCACATCGCCCACGAAGAGGGTATGGCGGTGATGGCCCACGCCAACGGCGGCGATACTGTGGAAGCGGCGGCTGCGTACGGTGTGGACTCTGTGGGGCACGGCGCGTATCTGCACGATGGCGCGCTGCGCGCCATGGAAGAAAACGGCACGGTGTGGGTGCCCACCCTGTCCACCATCGGCAACCTGGTGGGGGAGGGAAGATTCCCGGACAGCGCGGTGGTGCCCATTCTGGAAAGCGCCCTTGCCAATCTGGAAAAATACAAAGGTCCGGTGGCGCCCGGCACCGATGCCGGTGCCTGGGCAGTACCCCACGGCAGTGAAACGGAGCGCCCGCTCCTTGCAAGAGCCGGCATCGGCCCGGAGCGGCTGCAAAAGGGCATTGACCGGATCGTCGCCATATTCTAAAAAAACACCCCAAGGAATTTCCTTGGGGTGTGATTTTTATTTTGCGTACTCCACAGCCTTGGTCTCGCGGAT
>JAZUMW010000001.1:0-21484 GCA_045603825.1 Faecousia sp. | reverse complement strand
ATCCGCTGCCGGGGCTTAAAATATTCTCAATTGGCTGTTAGCCTTCGGACACCACAATCTCCTTGACCTTCAGACCGGGATTGCGGCGGCAGGTGAAATCGATGGCCCAGTAGCTGCTGAAAACCAGCAGGCTGCGGCCGCGGTAATCCTCCAGAAGCTCAGCATCGCTGCCCAGATTCAGGTCGGACAGGTCGCCGGGATAGCTGTCGATGAGACGGATCTCCTCATAGGGCAGACCCTCCATCCGCAGATCCACGCCGTACTCATTTTTCATACGGTACTGGAACACATCCAGCTGAAGGGTACCCACAACACCCACAATGACCTCTTCCATACCGGAGCCGGGAACCTTGAAGATCTGAATGGCACCTTCTTGGGCGATCTGCTCGGTACCCTTAACGAACTGCTTGCGCTTCATGGAGTCTTTGGCGGAGACCCGGCAGAAATGCTCCGGGGCGAAGGTGGGAATACCGGAGAAGCGGTGCTTCTTGCCGGGAACGGTGATGGTATCGCCGATGGAGAAGATGCCGGGATCAAAGACACCGATCACATCGCCTGCGTAGGCCTCCTCCACGATCTCGCGCTCGGCAGCCATCAGCTGCTGGGGCTGGGACAGCCGCATTTTCCGGTTGCCCTGCACATGGTAATACTCAGTATCCCGCTGAAACTTACCGGAGCAGATCCGCATAAATGCCAGACGGTCCCGGTGCGCCTTGTTCATGTTGGCCTGGATCTTGAAAACGAAAGCTGAGAAGTCGGGACTGAACACATCCACCTCACCGTCGTCGGCGGTACGGGAAAGGGGAGGGGGTGTGAGCTTTAAGAATGCTTCCAGGAAGGGCTCGATGCCAAAGTTGGTCAGGGCAGATCCGAAGAACACAGGGCTGAGCTGCCCGCGCTGTACAGCGCCCAGATCCATCTCACGGCCTGCAGACAGCAGCTCCACATCGTCGATGAGCTGCTGATGCTTGGCCTCGGAATCCAGCAGCCGGGCGACCTGTGGATCGTACAGATCCACAGCCAGCTTGTCGGCCTTGGCCTTGCCGTTGACACCGGAGAAGAACAGAAGCTGACCGTTCTCCCGGTCGTACACGCCCTGGAAATCCTTGCCGCAGCCGATGGGCCAGTTCATTGCGTAGGTCTCGATGCCCAGTTCCCGTTCCACTTCATCCAGCAGGTCGAAGGGATCCTTGGTCTCACGGTCCATCTTGTTGATGAAGGTGAAGATGGGAATATGGCGCATGGCACAGACCTTAAACAGCTTCCGGGTCTGGGGCTCCACGCCCTTGGCACCGTCGATGACCATGACGGCGGAGTCCGCGGCCATCAGGGTGCGGTAGGTATCCTCAGAGAAGTCCTGGTGACCGGGGGTGTCCAGAATATTGATGCAGAAGCCGCCGTACTGGAACTGCATCACAGAAGAGGTAACAGAGATACCGCGCTGCTTTTCGATCTCCATCCAGTCGGAGGTGGCGGCACGGGAATTTTTCTTGCCCTTGACAACACCTGCCTGGGCAATGGCGCCGCCGTAAAGCAGAAATTTTTCCGTTAAGGTGGTTTTACCGGCGTCGGGGTGGGAGATGATGGCAAAGGTCCGGCGGCGGCTGATTTCTTCAATTAAGGTTGACATAACTTTTCCTCCAATTCATTTTGTTTGGTTTAGAGGAAAGACTATGGGAAAGTGTGGAAGTACATAGTGGCCTCCAAAATCAGATAGTAGTAATCAAATCAATTCAGTTTACCACATTTTTTTTCGGTTTACAAGAGGTCAGAGGGGGAAATACTGGGAAAACCCACGGTCTGCTTGACAGTTGTCCGGTTTCCTGTTATAATCCTCGCTGTGAAAGCTACTGATGATACCGGGAGGCGACGGATTTGGGCTTGATAGAACTGCTTCTGCTGGCAGTGGGACTGAGTATGGATGCCTTTGCCGTATCCATATGCAAGGGCCTTTCCATGCACAAGGCTGGTCTGCGGGAAGGTGCCATCTGCGGCGCCTGGTTTGGCGGCTTTCAGGCACTGATGCCCCTTGTGGGCTTTTTCCTGGGCACCCTGTTTGCCGACGCCATTGAGGCGGTGGACCATTGGATCGCATTCGGTTTACTGGCCATCATTGGTGCCAACATGCTCAAAGAAGCATTGACAAAATGCGATGACTGTGAAGAGCACAATGCCGACCTGTCCTTTAAGGCCATGTTCGTGATGGCGATTGCCACCAGCATCGATGCCATGGCAGTGGGCATTTCCCTTGCGATGGCTGGTGATGTGAATATTTTTGTGGCAGTGCTGCTCATTGGCGTGGTCACCTTCGCACTGTCTGCGGTGGGTGTGAAGATCGGCAATGTATTTGGCAGCCGGTTTGAAAAAAAGGCACAGGCTGCCGGCGGTATCATTCTGATCCTTCTGGGTCTGAAGATTCTGCTGGAGCATCTGGGTGTTTTGGGATAATATTATTGGAGGATAAGACAATGAAAAAAATGATCGCTATGCTGCTGGTACTGGTTATGGTACTGAGCCTGTTTGCGGGCTGCGGCAATAAGAACAATGTGGAGGAGACCCTTCCTGAGGAAACACAGCCTGCTACGGATGCTCCCACAGTAGATGAGCCTGCAGCAGACGAGCCTGCGGTTGATGAGCCTGCGGTTGAGAATCCCGGTGCTTCCAATGATACCGCGGCTGCCGGCGCTCTGGAAATTCTGGAGAAGATCTGGGCAGCCACCGGTGACTCTGAAAAATTCCCTTCCATGGGCGGCGATGCCAACAATATGGTGGACGGTGCCCCCGGAATCTACGGTCTGGAAGATGTTGAGATGCTGACCGCTCAGCTTTTGGTTCCCGCTGATCAGGTTGCAAATATCGACGGTGCCGCATCCCTGTTCCATGGCATGATGCTCAACAACTTTACCTGCGGTGTATTCCATGTCACCGGTAAAGTGAATACCTTTGCCCAGGCCATGTACGATGCTGTTATGAACAACCAGTGGATGTGCGGTTGCCCCGAAAGAGTGCTGATCGCTGTCATCGACAGTGAGTATGTTCTGATGGCTTTCGGTCTGAACGATATCATCAATCCTCTGCTGCTCAATGTGAAAGAAGCACATGACAGAGTAGACATCCTGTATATGGAAGAAATTGCTTAAAACAAAGAGCGGCAGGAAGGGCGGCCTCACATAGGGATTAATACGCTCCAAACCGGATCTTTTCCCGCAATGCTGCGTCAAAAAACCACGGTAGGCGTCAGCCTTACCGTGGTTTTTGGCCTTGTCTTGCGGAAAAATCTTTCGTTTTGGAGTGCATAGCAGTTTTGAAGCAAAGATTTTTTGTGGGGAAAAAGATTGGTTTAAAACCGTATGATTCCCTATGTGAGGCCACCCAAACTGCTGCTTTTTCTGCACAGAACGGAAAAACTGTGGTATATTAGTAAAAAAGTAAAAGGAGGTGCGGACAGTGCTGTTTTCCAGCGTGCCGTTTTTGTATTATTTTCTGCCGGCCGTGCTGGCTGTGTATTTTCTTATACCCACAAAGGGTAAAAATGCTGTGCTGCTCGTTGCCTCTTTGCTCTTCTACGCCTGGGGCGAGCCCAAGTATGTGTTGTTGATGGCCTCTACCATCGTCCTGTTTTACGGCTGCGGTCTGGCCATGGGTAAGGCACAGACCCAGAAGTGGAAAAGGGTATGGCTGATCGTTTCCGTGGTGGTCAGTCTGGCACTGCTGGCGGTATTTAAGTACGCCGACTTTTTTATAGACAGCTTCAACGCGGTCACCGGACTGCGTGTGCCCCTGCTAAAACTGGCACTGCCCATCGGCATCAGCTTTTACACCTTTCAGTGCCTGAGCTATACCGTTGATGTGTACCGGGGCAACGCCACTGTGCAGAAAAGCATTTTGTCCTTCGGCACCTATGTGGCGCTGTTTCCACAGCTCATCGCCGGTCCCATCGTCCGGTATGTGGATGTGGCGCGGCAGCTGGAGGAGCGTACCCACAGCCTGACGGATGTATATAAGGGACTGACCCGGTTCATCATCGGCCTTTCCAAGAAGGTGTTGCTGGCGGACAATTTTGCCCTGCTGCTGACGGCCTTCCGCCAGTCCCAGGAGCAGTCTGTGGTGTTTTACTGGATGTATGCCATCGCCTTTACTTTGCAGATCTACTTTGATTTTTCCGGTTATTCGGACATGGCCATCGGTCTGGGACGGGTGCTGGGCTTCCGGTTTGTAGAGAACTTCAACTACCCCTACCTGTCCGGCTCTGTAACGGAATTTTGGCGCCGCTGGCATATCAGCCTTGGCAGCTGGTTTAGGGACTATGTGTATATCCCCATGGGGGGCAACCGGGTCAAAAAGAGCCGGTGGTTACTGAACATTTTGACGGTGTGGATGCTCACGGGCCTGTGGCACGGCGCCGCATGGAACTTTGTTGTCTGGGGTCTGCTGTTCGCGGGGCTGCTTCTTTTGGAAAAATCGGTACCGGCGATGCAAAAGCTTCCAGGGATACTGCGGCATGGCTATGTTCTGCTGGCGGTGGTGCTGAGCTTCGTGGTATTTAACGCCGAGAGCCTTGCCCAGGCAGGCGGTGATATTGCCGCCATGTTCGGCTTTGGCGGACTGCCGGTGATCACCGGAGAGACGGTCTATTTCCTGCAAAGCTTTGCGGTCTTGTTTGTGTTGGGCTTTGTGGGCGCTACCCCTGTGGTGAAAAATATGGCAGGACGGCTTGCTTCCACAAAGGTCGGGGGGGTTATGGAGCTCCTTGTACCCATAGTGCTGCTGCTTTTGTGTACGGCTTATCTGGTGGACGGGTCTTTCAGTCCCTTCCTGTATTTCCGTTTTTAAGGAGGTGGCAGGATGAAGAAGAATCATTTGGGTATCCTCCTTCTGGCTGTGGTGTGGGCAGGACTGACGCTGTTTGCCTGGTTTGGCCCTGAGAAGGATATTTCCCTGTCAGAGCGGAGAACCCTGGAAAGGATGCCGAAGCTGACGGCACAGAGCCTGTCCGGCGGCCGGTTTATGAAGGATTTTGAGGAATACACCCTGGATCAGTTCCCTCTGCGGGACAGCTTCCGCAGTCTGAAGGCGCTGAACCACCGGTATGTCTTCGGTCAAAAGGACAACAACGGGGTGTATATTACCGGCGGCTATGTGGCGGAGCTGGAATATCCCCTGGATGAAGCATCTGTCAGCCGCGCGCTGAAGCAATTCAATCTGCTCCACGACCTGTATCTGCAGGACGCGGCGCGTATTCTGACTACCGTGGTGCCAGACAAGAGCTATTATCTGGCAGAGGAAAACGGGTATCCCGTCATGGATCATGAAGCCATGTTCTCCATGGTGCGGGAGGGAATGCCCTGGGCAGAGTATGTGGACATCACCGGCGCTCTGACGCTGGAGGATTATTATTACACCGACACCCACTGGAGGCAGGAAAGCATCGTGGATGTGGCGGCGCTTCTGGCGGATGCGCTGGATGTGACGGTTACCCGGGAATACACCAAAACGGCTCTGGAGCGGCCCTTCTACGGCGTGTATCGTGGACAGGCGGCGCTGCCTCTGGAGCCGGAAACGGTGTATCTGATGGAAAGCGACCTGCTGAAGGACTGCCGGGTGTATAACTATACCTCGGAGTCCTATGCCGATGTGTACGACATGACCCGGCTGGACGGCTATGATCTTTATGAGGTGTACCTGTCCGGTGCCCAGTCGCTGCTGCGGATCGAAAATCCCAATGCCTCCACAGACCGGGAGCTGATCGTGTTCCGGGATTCCTACGGAAGCAGTCTGGTACCCCTGCTGGTACAGGACTATGCCGCGGTGACCCTGATCGATGTGCGGTATATCCTGCCCCAGAGGATAGGCAATTTCGTGGATTTTGAAGGCAAGGACATTCTGTTTATGTACAGTTCCCTGGTGCTGAACAAAAACCTCATCTGACAACTTGCAAAACACCCCCTTTTCTGCTAAACTAACAGAAAAGGGGGTGTTGTTATGTATGAGTCCGTAAAACGGCGGAAGCGGAACGGGGCAAATCTGCCGCTGCTGATGTGGCTGATCCCATGCCTGCTGGCCATAGCGCTGGTGATAGGGCTGTTTGCCTGGGGCTGGAAGTACCATACAGATTACCGGAACTATTTAACGGATTTCTCCAACAGCACCCATTACGCCTACATCCATAACAGCCTGCAGGTGGAGCAGGATGGGGAGAGTCACACGGTTCTGCGGGAGAATATGTATACCATCTATGCCGCCATTACCTCCCGTGGTTCCGGCAGGATCAGAAAGCCGCCCAAGGAACCGCCGGAGGCGGTGCTGACCTTTGGTGACGGCTCGTATATGGAGCTGTGGACGGTGGAGATCAAAAACGCCACCAACGGAGTGACCCACGGACTGCTGGTCAGCTATGTCAACACGGAAGGGGAGCGGTACAGCTACGATTCGGACCGGCTGAAGATGCAGATCCTGCCCATTGAGCGTGAGGATAACATCCCCCAGGTAAAGGATTTCCCGGGCAAGAAATAAACAATGCGGTCTGCCGTGGCAGACCGCTTGTATTTTTATGCTTCAAAGTCCTCTTCGCCGGCACACAGGTCGCCGTCAGCAATGGGTTGATCGGCATTTACATAGGCCATCAGCTCCTCGCCGGTGATGGTTTCCTTCACCAGCAGGTATTCAGCGATCTCGTCCAGCAGCGCCCGGTTGTCCACAAGCAGCTTCTTGGCATCCGCGTAGCAGTTGTCCAGCAGCTTCTGCACTTCCCGGTCCACGGTGGCGGAGGTCTCCTGGGAGCAGTCCAGGTAGGCGTTGCCCTCCAGATACTGATGCTGCACCGCAGCCGGTGCCATCAGTCCCAGGGCGTCGCTCATGCCGTACAGGGTGACCATGTGCTTTGCCAGGGAGGTTGCCCGCTGGATGTCGTTGGCAGCGCCGGTGGTCTGGGTGCCGAACACCACCTGCTCCGCGGCACGGCCGCCCAGAAGGGAACGCAGGTCTGTCAGCAGCTCATCCTTGGTGGACAGGAACTTCTCCTCCTCGGGGGTGTACATGGTGTAGCCCAGAGCGCCGGAGGTGTGGGGTACGATGGTGATCTTGGTAACGGGGGTGGAAGCCTTTTCCAGAGCGGACACCAAAGCGTGACCCACCTCGTGGTATGCCACCATCCGCTTTTCCGTGTCGGTGAGAACCGTGTTCTTCTTTTCCGTACCGGCGATGACCACCTCGAAGGAGACCATCAGGTCCTCCTGGTTCACAGCCTTGCGGCCGTGACGGACTGCCCGGAGGGCGGCCTCGTTTACCAGGTTGGCAAGGTCTGCGCCCACGGCACCGGCGGTGGCCTGAGCGATCTTCTTCAGATCCACATCCTCCGCCAGCTTGATCTTTCGGGTGTGCACCTTCAGGGTATCCAGACGGCCCTGGAGGTTGGGGCGGTCCACGATGATCCGCCGGTCGAAACGGCCGGGACGGAGCAGGGCCTTGTCCAGGATCTCCGGACGGTTGGTGGCGGCCAGACACACGATACCCTTGGAGGAATCGAAGCCGTCAATCTCGCCCAGGAGCTGGTTCAGGGTCTGTTCCTGCTCGGTGTTGCTGCCGTAGCGGGAGTCACGGCTGCGGCCCACGGCATCGATCTCGTCGATGAACACGATACAGGGAGCGACCTTGGCGGCTTGCTGGAACAGGTCACGGACACGGCTGGCGCCCATGCCCACGAACATCTCTACAAAGTCAGAGCCGGAAATGGAGAAGAAGGGCACATCCGCTTCGCCTGCAACGGCCTTGGCCAGCAGGGTCTTGCCCGTACCGGGAGAACCCACCAGCAGCGCGCCCTTGGGCAGCTTGGCGCCGATCTCGGTGTACTTCTGGGGATTGTGGAGGAAATCGATGATCTCCTGAAGGGATTCCTTGGCCTCGTCCTGGCCGGCAACATCTTTAAAGGTGACACCGGTCTTATTTTCCATGTAGACCTTGGCTTTGCTTTTGCCGAAACTGCCCATCATGCCGTCACCGCTCATGCGCTTGGTGAGCATCCGCATGAGCATAAAGGTGATGGCGAACATGCCGCCGTAGTAGAGGATCATCATAATGAGGGAGTTATCCTCCACGATGACTTCCTTCACGGTGACATCCATGGCATACAGCTCCATGGCCAGCTCCATGGAGTCGGCGCCGGAGGGCAGGCCGGTGTAGAAGACCTGCTGATCAGCCGCTTCCTTGCCGGCCTCGGTTTTGGTCATGTAAAGGATCCGGTCCGGCTGCAGCTCCACTTCCTCCAGATTGCCTGCGTCCATTTCCGTGCGGAACTGGTCAAAGGTGGTCTCGGTGTACTGGCTGTTCTTGACCGCGTTGTAAATGCCGGAGATCAGCAAAACAATGGCGATGGTAATGATCAGCGTGATCCATATACTGCCCCTGGGCTTTTTATCTTCACCCTGGGGCGAATTGTTGCGGTTTTTGTTCTGGTCCATTGTAACCTCCTTACAAACGGGGGATATAATTTTTTGTATCATATCACATTTTTTCGCTGCAGGCAACGAATCATGCGCCTTTTTACGGTAAAATTTCTGTTAAATTATGGTGAAAAAATAGCAGTTGAGAAACCGACGGGAATCTGTTATAATCAAAACAGTATTTTGGAGAGTATGTCAAAATTGCCGAAAGAACAGGAGGGTGTACCATGGCACAGGAATATCGCCGCAGACCGCCCCGGAAGGAGAACTACCGGGAAGCGCCCCAGCCGGCAGAGGAGAACGAAAACCAGCTGGAAGGCCGCAACGCCGTAACAGAGGCTTTGCGCAGCGGCAGGACCATTGATAAAGTATTTATTGCCTCCGGTGAAACAGACCGGGCGCTGCAGCATCTGGCAGCACAAGCCAAGGAGGCCGGTGCGGTGGTGGTACCGGTGGACAGAAGAAAGCTGGACACCATGAGCACCACCCGCTCCCACCAGGGCATTATCGCTCTGGCGGCTGCCCGGGAATATTTTTCCATTGACGATATTCTGCAGACCGCGGCGGACAGGGGAGAGGCTCCCCTCATCGTCATTTGCGATGAGCTGTCCGACCCCCACAATCTGGGTGCCATCCTCCGCTCTGCCGAGTGTGCCGGCGCCCACGGCGTCATCATTCCCAAGCGCCGCAGCGTGGGCCTGACCGCGGTGGTGGCAAAGGCCTCTGCCGGTGCGGTGGAATATGTGAAGGTGGCCAAGGTGACCAACATCAACAGCGCCATCGAAGAACTGAAGGAAAAGGGCGTATGGATCTTCGGCACTGCCGCGGAAGGCTCCGTGCCCATGTACCAGGCAGACCTCACCGGCCCGGCGGCCATCGTCATCGGCTCCGAGGGGGACGGCATGAGCCGTCTGGTGCAGAAAAACTGCGATGTGACGGTGCACATTCCCATGAAGGGTGCCATCACATCCCTAAACGCTTCCTGCGCAGCCACCATTCTTTTGTATGAGGCGGTACGGCAGCGTCAGACTCTGTAAGGAGGTAAGCTATGGACGATCAGAAATTACAGATCCCCGATCCGGAAGAACAGGAAATGCCGGAATTTGATCTGGATGAGATCATGAAGGAATTTGCTTCCGAACCCGGGGAAGCTGTCCCGGAGGAGGAAGACCCTCCAGAGGAACCCGGGGAATTGCCCGTGGAAGAAGAACCCGCGCCTGCCGAGGAAGTGACGGGAGATACCATCCGTCTGGACCGGCTGGCCATCAATGCGGCGCAAAAAGAAAAGCCTGTGGTGGAAAACGCCCAGCCTATCCAGGAGAACGACGACGATGTAAAGGAAGCCTTCGTGGGTCAATGGGAGCCGGAATACGAGCAGCCTATGGGTCAGTATGTGCCTCCTCAGCCCATTATCATCCATCCCCGCTCCCGTCTGCGGGAACTGAAAAAGAAGCTGGTGGCAGGCCCGGAAAGACGGTACTATGAACTGGCGGAAAAGGGTGTTGGAAAGCTCCAGGCAGCCATTTTCCTCAGCGCGCTGATTGTGCTGATCTGTGCCGTCTCCACGGTGATGTATGCCATGGGCAAGGTCCAGCCCGACCGCCTGCGGCTGATGATCTTCGGCCAGTTTTTGGCCATGCTGGTGTCCGCACTGCTGGGCTCCTTCCAGCTCATTGAGGGCGTGGCGGATCTGTTTAAGGGCCGGTTCACCCTGAAAACGCTGCTGGCAGTCACTTTCTGCGTGTGCTGTGCCGACGCGGTGCTGTGCCTGCGGGAGCTGCGGGTACCCTGCTGCGCCGCCTTTAGTCTGGAGATGGCGCTGGCCCTGGGCAATACCTATCAAAAACGCAGTGCGGAAATGGGTCAGATGGATACCCTGCGCAAGGCCGTCCGGCTGGACAGCCTGAATGTGTGTGAGGATTATCATGGAAATAACAAGGGTTACCTCCGGGGCGAGGGTGAGGTAGAGGACTTCATGGACCACTACAACACCGTATCCACACCCGAAAAGGTACTGTGCTGGTACGCCTTTATTGCCATGTTGGCAGCGGCAGCCATCGGCGTGACCGCCGGAGTGCTGCATGGCGTTTCCGCCGGCATCCAGGTAGCGGCAGTCACATTGCTGGCAGCGGCTCCCGCGTCCATTTTTGTTACACTTTCCCGTCCCCATGCCATTCTGGTGAAACGGCTTCACAGCGTGGGTGCTGTGATCTGCGGCTGGAAGGGTGTGAAGGGACTGTGCGGCAAGGCGCTGTTTCCCATTGACTACAACGACCTGTTCCCCGCAGGCTCTGCCCGGATGAACGGCGTAAAATTCTACGGCAGCCGCCAAACCGACGAGATCGTGGCCTACTGCACCGCGGTGGTGGTGGCCAACGGCAGCGGCCTTGCGCCTCTGTTTACTCAGGTGCTGGAAAGTCGCAACGGCCGCCATTACGATGCTACCCAGCTGACCAGCTACGGCAGCGGCGGTATCGGTGGCATCGTGGAGGGTGAGACGGTGCTGGTAGGCACCCTGTCCTTCCTGCAGGAAATGGGCGTGGAGGTGCCTGAGGGCATCCGCGTGAACCAGGCAGTCTGCGTTGCCATCGACGGCCAGCTGTGCGGTCTGTTCGCCCTGACCTATGAAAACAACCGTGCGGCGGCAGTTGGCATGGCATCCCTGTGCGGCAGCCGGAGAATGCGTCCCGTGATCGCCGTGGACGATTTCCTGCTGACAGAGGAATTCCTCCGCAGCCGGTTCAGTGTAAGATCCAAGCGGATATTCTTCCCGGACCCGGAGATCCGGGTGCAGCTGCGGGAAAAGACACCCGATGAGGACCGTCCCGCTGTGGCGCTGACCACCCGTAACATCCTGCCTGCCTATGCCTTCTGTATTTCCGGCGCAAGAGCCCTAAAAACAGCCAGCATTCTGGGCGTGACCGTCCACATGCTGGGAGGCATTTTGGGAATGGCAGTGATGGTGCTGCTGATGCTGATGGGCCGTCTGGACCTTCTGACCCCGGCCAATATGTTTGCCTACCAGCTGGTTTGGATGATCCCGGGTATTTTATTCACCGAATGGACCCGTGTGAGCTGAAAGTTCTTTACACTTTTTTACAAATACACAAAAATAAGCATTGAAATCCGGCTCATATTCATGTATACTGTATTTATTGTGGTGTTTTGCCACCGAAGCACAGGTGGAAGGTGCAGCCTTCCCGAAAGGAGAATAACATAACCATGTACAAAGTTAACGCGATTCGGAATATCTGCCTTCTGGGCCACAGCGGCAGCGGCAAGTCTGCACTGGCTGAGAGCCTGCTCTACATGACCGGTGCCATCGACCGTATGGGCAAGAATGCCGACGGCAACACCGTTTGTGATTATGACCCCGAAGAGATCCGCCGCAACATCTCTATTTCTACTGCTGTTGCTCCCGTTGAGTACAATGGCTGCAAGATCAATGTTCTGGATGCCCCCGGCGCGTTCGACTTCGCCGGTGCTGTAATGGAAGCCCTCAGCGCTGCTGACGCAGCTGTTCTGGTTGCTTCTGCAAAGGACGGCATCACCGTCGGCTTTGAGAAGGCATGGAAGTACTGCGAAGAGCGGAATATGCCCCGCGTGATCTATATTTCCAAGATCGACGAAGATAACTCCGACTTCAATGCCGTTGTGGAAGCGCTGCGCGACAAGTACGGCGCAAAGGCTGCTCCCGTGGTGATCCCCATGGTGGAGGGCGGCAAGGTCAACGGTGTTATCGACATCGTGAACAATAAGGCTTACCAGGTTCAGAAGAACAAGCGCACCCAGGTCGCTGTTCCCGCAGCAGCAGCCGGCGCTGTTGAAGAGTGGAACGAGGCTCTGAAGGAAGGCGTTGCTGAGACCAGTGAAGAGTTCATGGACAAGTTCTTCGGCGGCGAAGACTTTACTGCTGAGGAAATGCTCACCGGTCTGCACCAGGGCACTCTGGACGAGACCATCTGCCCCATCGTCTGCGGTTCCGCAATCAATGGCATTGGCTCTCTGACCCTGCTGGATACCGTTTGCAGCCTGCTGCCCAACCCCGAAGAGGGCAACACCTACGCAGTTGAGGGCGCTGATGACGAGATCAAGGTGACTGCTGCCAACGCTCCCATGGTATTCGTATGGAAGACCGTTTCCGACCAGTACGGCAAGTACTCCTATGTGAAGGTTCTGGGCGGCGAGATCACCTCCGATACCACTCTGGTCAACGCCCGCACCGGCGAGACCGAGAAGCTGGGCCGTATGTACACCATGTGCGGCAAGAAGGCTTCCGAAGTAAAGTCCATTTCCTGCGGCGACATCGCAGCCATCGGCAAGATGGACAAGGTCAAGACCGGCGACGCCCTGTGTGATCCCCGCAAGGTGGTTGCTCTGAAGGGCATCCCCTATGCAGAGCCCTGCTACTCCATGGCTATTGCTCCCAAGACCAAGGGACAGGAAGAAAAAGTGGGCACCGGCCTTAACCGTCTGAACGAAGAAGATCCCTCCTTCACTATTGTCAACAATGCTGAGACCCATCAGCTGGTTCTGTCCGGCTCCGGCGACCAGCAGCTGGATGTTCTGGTTGCAAAGCTGAAGACCCGCTTCGGTGTTGAAGCTGTTCTGTCTCCCGCGAAGATCGCATTCCGCGAGAAGATCAAGAAGAAGGTCGAAGCACACGGTCGTCATAAGAAGCAGACCGGCGGTTCCGGCCAGTTCGGTGATGTTTGGGTCCGTTTCGAGCCCCAGGAAGAGCAGGACGATCTGATCTTCGATGTAGCAGTCGTTGGCGGCGCTGTTCCCAAGAACTTCAACCCCGCTGTTGAAAAGGGTCTGCAGGAAGCAGTCCAGAAGGGTCCCCTGGCCGGTTATCCCATGGTCGGTCTGAAGGCCACTCTGTACGATGGCTCCTACCACCCCGTTGACTCCAATGAAATGGCATTTAAGCTGGCAGCCATCCTGTCCTTCAAGGAAGCTATGCCCAACGCCAACCCCACCCTGCTGGAGCCTGTGATGAGCCTGCAGGTCATCATCCCCGACAGCTATCTGGGCGATGTGATCGGCGACCTGAACAAGCGCCGCGGCCGTGTTATGGGCATGAACCCTGACCACGATGGCAACCAGGTTGTTGAGGCTGAGGTTCCCATGGCTGAAATGAGCTCCTATGCCATCGATCTGCGCGCTATGACCCAGGCCCGTGGCTCCTTCACCATGAAGTTCGAGCGTTACGAGGAAGTTCCCAAGGTCAACCAGCAGAAGATCATTGACGACGCAAAGAAGAACGAAGAGTAATTCCAAAAGCGGTGCAGAGAAATCTGCACCGCTTTTCACGGACAGGCAAAGGAGGGAAAACCGTGCTGCCCCAGGAGTTTTTAAACAGATTACAGGTACAGCTTGGCAACGAGTACCCGGCGTTTCTGGAGAGCCTGGAACGGCCCCGGGCGGTGGCGCTGCGGTTCAATCCCCTGAAGGGGCAGCTTCCGGAAATGGACTTTGTCCGCCAGCCAGTACCCTGGGAGCCCATGGGCTGTTACTATGACCCCCAGAGCCGCCCCGGCCTGCACCCTTACCATGAGGCTGGCGTATATTATCTCCAGGAGGCCAGCGCAATGTCGGCGGTGGCGCTGCTGGATCCCCAGCCCGGTGAGCGTGTCTGCGACCTGTGCGCCGCTCCCGGTGGCAAGACCACCCAGATCGCCGGTCGGATGCTGGGAGAGGGCTTTTTGCTGTGTAATGAGATCCATCCCCAACGGGCCAGGATCCTCAGCCGCAATATCGAACGCATGGGTGTTGCCAACGCTCTGGTGACCAACGAGACGCCCAAGCGCCTGGCGGAAAAGTACGAGGGCTATTTTGACCGGGTGCTCATCGACGCGCCCTGCTCCGGTGAGGGCATGTTCCGCAAGGAAGAGGCGGCGGTGACGGACTGGAGTCAGCAGACCGTGGAAATGTGCGCCCGGCGACAGGCAGAGATCCTTCAAAACGGAGCACGGCTGGTGCGTCCCGGAGGACGGCTGGTGTACTCCACCTGCACCTTTGCTCCGGAGGAAAACGAGCAGGCTATTGCTGCATTTTTGAAGGAAAATACGGAGTTTTCAATGGAACAAGCGGATGCTCCCTGGTTCACACCGGCAGGGGAGGGCATGTTCCGCCTGTGGCCTCATAAACTGCTGGGCGAAGGACATTTTGCTGCCGTCCTGCGCAGAGCCGGCGACTGCCGTGAGGAAGTGCCCGCTGTCAAGCCGGAGAAGCTTCCCGAAGAATGGGAGACCTTTGCCAGGGAGCTGAATATCGGTCTGCCCTCCGGCAGACCGGTGCTGTTTGGACAGAGCCTTTACTGGGTACCTGGGGATATGCCGGATATACGGGGCATGAAGGTGCTGCGTCCCGGTCTTGCCCTGGGAGAGGTACTCAAGGGCAGATTCCAGCCCGCCCACGCACTGGCCCTGTGGCTGAAGGGGGCAAAAACAGTGCAGGATTATCCTGCCCACAGCCATGAGATCCAGGACTACCTCCACGGCGATGTAGTGCCTTCCCGGCAAAAAGGATGGTGTCTGGTGACCGTGGACGGCTACTCCGTCGGTTGGGGAAAAGGGGACGGAAAAGTCCTGAAAAACCACTATCCCAAGGGTTTACGCCGATAAATCCGGAAAAAATGTGCTTTACATAACAGCGTTTGTATGCTATAATTATAAGGCTAAACTGAAATTAACAAGGAGTGACCTTTCCTTGGCTAAATATGTGATCAACGGCGGAAACCGGCTGGAGGGTACCATTACCATCAATGGCGCCAAGAATGCCGCGGTGGCCATCCTGCCTGCAGCCATTCTGGTGGCCGGAAAATGCCGTGTGGAAAACGTACCGGAAATTTCCGATGTACGGATCATTCTGGAGATTCTGGAAGATCTGGGCGCGGAAGTGGAACGGGTAGAGCCCGGTGTGGTGGTTTTGGACTGCACCAACATCAATAAGACCAACCCAAATCCCGACCTTGTGCGGAAGATGCGTGCCAGCTATTATCTTATGGGCGCGCTGCTGAGCCGTTTCCATGAGGCCAATGTGGCATTACCCGGCGGCTGTAATTTCGCATCCCGTCCCATCGACCAGCATATCAAGGGCTTCCGCGCTCTGGGTGCGGATGTGGACGAAACGGAAGAATATGTTAAGATGATCCCTGGCGAAGCCGGCCTTCACGGCAACCGGATCAGCCTGGACGTGGTCAGCGTTGGCGCTACTGCCAATATTATCATGGCAGCCTGCCTGCTTCCAGGCCAGACCGTGATCGAGAACGCGGCCAAAGAGCCCCATATCGTTGACCTTGCCAACTTCCTGAACACCATGGGTGCCCGGATCTCCGGCGCCGGTACGGACACCGTCAAGATCCGCGGCGTGGAAAAGCTCAAGGGCGGCACCTACGCCATCATTCCCGACCAGATCGAGGCCGGTACATATCTGGCAGCCGTTGCGGCCACCGGCGGTAATGTGCTGGTGCAGAATGTGATCCCCAAGCACATGGACTGCATCACCTCCAAATTGGCGGAAATGGGTGCCCGGATCATCAATTATGATGATTCCATCCGGATCATGTCCGACGGCAAGCTGCGGCATACCACCGTAAAGACCCGTCCCTATCCCGGCTTCCCCACGGATATGCAGTCCCAGATCTGTGTGTGCATGTCCATCGCCAACGGCATCAGCCGTCTGACGGAGAGCGTGTACGAGACCCGGTTCTTCGGCTACTGCACGGAGCTGACCAATATGGGCGCCGACATCCTCATCAACGGCAAGACTGCCGTGGTCACCGGGACACCCAGACTTCAGGGTGCCCGTGTTCTGGCCCATGACCTGCGGGCAGGCGCTGCGCTGGTCATCGCCGGTCTGGTGGCAGAGGGAACCACCCATGTGGAGAACATCCACTTCATCGAGCGCGGCTATGAGCGCATCGTTGAAAAGCTCTCCGCCCTGGGCGCGGACATTAAAAGAGTTGAATAAACAACCCCCGGGTGCTCAACACCCGGGATTTTTGTTGGATGTTCCCACTAAAAACATTTGTCTTTTCTGCAGGGATGTTGGGAAGATTTACAAAAATTCCAATGGCGGTTGACAGGGTGGCAGGGGTGTGCTAAGATACTGGAAATTGAATCGCTTAGATAGAGGCGCGGTGTTTCAAGAGTAGTTACCGGCAAGGCCAGGCAGCCGCAGGTAATGAAAGGGGAGACCGCCGAAGGGGAAAAGGGGCCTGAACTTTTCTGCCTGGGCCGTCAGAGAATATCTGCCGGACTGTCACAAGGCTTTGTGAAGTGCTATCGATGCAGTATGGGTTTTTGCTACTACTGTCGGATCGCTTTGCATGGCGATTCGATATTTTATTTTATGCAAAAAGGAGAAAACGAAGATGAAGAAGATATTAGCTCTTGTACTGGCTCTTATGATGGTACTGTCCATGACTGCCTGCGGCGGTAAGGACGACGCTCCCGCTGTCGATACCGCCAACGGTGTGGAGGACGGTGTCCTCACTGTGGGCATGGAGTGCGCTTACGCGCCTTATAACTGGACCCAGATGGACGACAGTAACGGTGCTGTTCCCATCGCCAACAACCCCGGTGCCTATGCCAACGGCTACGATGTCATGATCGCCAAGAAGATCTGCGAGGCCAACGGCTGGGAGCTGGAAGTCATGGCCATCGGCTGGGACGGTCTGACCCCCGCTCTGAATGCCGGCCAGATCGATGCCGTTATCGCCGGTCAGTCCATGACCGAGGACCGCATGGCAGAAGTTGATATGGCAGGCCCCTATTTCTACGCCTCCATTGTCTGCGTCACCCAGAAGGACAATGCTCTGGCTTCCGCCACCGGCATTTCCCAGCTGTCCGGCTCCTGCACCGCGCAGACCGGCACCATCTGGGACGATTCCTGCCTGCCCCAGATCGACGGCGCTGAGCTGATGCCCGCGTTCGAGACCTCTCCTGCCATGATCATGGCATTAACCTCCGGTACTGTGGACTACATCTGCACTGACATGCCCACCGCCATGGGCGCCTGCGCCGTGTATGACAACCTGGTGCTGCTGGACTTCACAGGCAGTGACGACAACTTCGAAGTGGACGAAGGCGAGATCAACATCGGCATCTCCGTTATCAAGGGCAACGACTTCCTGAAGAACGCCATGGACGAGGTCCTGGGTGAGATGACTGTGGAAGACTTCAATAACCTGATGGACGAAGCCATCGCCGTTCAGCCTGAAATCTAAAGCAAAGGGGGAGGGCCGCCGGTCCTCCCCAATTGGCGTTAAAGAGTAACATTTGGAAGGAACGACATTATGGACAAGCTTGTAAAGCTGATAGAGGACATCGGCAAGCTCTGGCAGAATTACGCGGGGGCATATTTTACCGGTATTCAGAACACGCTGATCCTGGCGGTGGCAGCCACATTGGCCGGCTGCATCATTGGCCTTGTTTGCGGTATTCTCAATACCATTCCCTATACAAAGCAGGATAATATCGTCATGCGCTTCTTTTTGAAGCTGATCCGGGTGCTTGTCCGTATTATGTGGAAGTGTTCCGGGGCACGCCCATGGTGCTGCAGGCGGTGTTTATTTTCTACGGACTGCCTTATTTTACCGACGGCGCTGTGGCCTTTAAGGGCATGAGCGGCATCTGGATCGCGGCGCTGCTGGTGGTTTCCATCAACACCGGCGCTTATATGGCGGAATCTGTCCGTGGCGGCATCATCTCTATTGATCCCGGCCAGACCGAGGGCGCCAAGGCCATCGGTATGAACCATTTCCAGACCATGACAAAGGTCATTTTGCCCCAGGCGTTGCGGAACATCATTCCCCAGATCGGCAACAACTTCATCATCAACATCAAGGATACCTCCGTGATGTTCGTTATCGGTTTTGTGGAATTTTTCGCCACCCACCGGAACATCGTGGGCGTGAACCTGCTGTATTTTCCTTCTGCTGTCATTGAGATGGTGGGCTATCTGACTTTGACCCTCATCGCGTCCTTCCTGCTGCGTTGGGTGGAGCGGAAGATGGATGGCGCGGACAACTACGAGCTTGCCAGCGAGGATGCCCTTGCCATGGCAGCCGGTACCTACAGCCATCCCGACCGGGGCAGCCCCTTCGATGAGAAAAGCCGGGAATTTGCGGCAAAAGAGCTGAAAAGAGAGCGGCGCGAAAGAAAACTGCAGGAGCTTCGCTACGGCAGACCGAAAGGAGACCGCTGAAATGGATAAGATTTTGGAAATCAGACATTTGGGTAAGGCCTTCGGCTCCCACGAGGTTTTGAAGGACATCGACTTTACCGTAAATAAGGGCGATGTGATCTCCGTGATCGGCGCATCCGGCTCCGGCAAGTCCACTCTGCTGCGATGCATCAATTTGCTGGAGACACCCTCCTCCGGTGAGATCCTGTTCCACGGCAAAAATGTTGCCGACCGCCATGTGAACGCGCCGGAATACCGCAGCCATGTGGGCATGGTGTTCCAGTCCTTCAACCTGTTCAACAACATGACCGTTCTGGAAAACTGCATGGTTGGCCAGGTGCAGGTGCTGAAGCGGAACAAGGAGGAGGCCAGAGCCATCGCCATGGAGTATCTCAAGAAGGTGGGCATGACCCCTTATATCAACGCCAAGCCCCGGCAGATCTCCGGCGGACAGAAGCAGCGTGTGGCCATCGCCAGGGCTCTTGCGATGGATCCGGAGGTGCTTTTGTTCGATGAACCCACCTCCGCCCTTGATCCGGAAATGGTGGGTGAGGTTCTTGCTGTTATGCAGCAGCTTGCGCAGGAGGGTATGACCATGCTGGTGGTGACCCATGAGATGGCCTTCGCCCGGGATGTAAGCAACCGGGTCGTGTATATGAACCAGGGCGTCATCTGTGAGCAGGGAAGCCCCCAGGATATCTTCGGCAATCCCCAACGCCAAGAGACAAAGGACTTCCTGGCAAGATTCAGAAATACATAAAAATTACAGCCTGTCATCAGACAGGCGGTTTCTTACGGCCAGTGGCCGCAGACAATTTCGCTTTCAGCTTGTTTAAGTCGCTACCCGAGTATCTTTGCCCGGTATCGTTACCTCTCATAAGAGGGGGCAATATTGCTTTTTTTGCTGATGGTAAACAGCACGGCACCGAAATATTTTTTCTTTTTCAGGAAGGCCTCCAGACTGGAACCGTACTTGTCAGGACCGGCAGAATTGCGATAAGTGTTGTAACCCACAAAGCCCTCTTCTGTGTGGTGCAGCGCCACAAAGTGGGCGCCGTACTTGTATTTTCTGATCCAGCGATAGAACAGAATGCACACATCGGCGTTTTTGGCCGCCTCGTCAAATCTGGAGTGGTTGGCCACTGCCTTTACCGGGAAACCCCACTTACGGAAGCACCATGCCGGTCCAAACAGAACAGTTCCGGCGTTGCCGTTGATTAGCGGAACCTGGCGTTCATAATACCGGATCAGCTCCTCCGGTTCTGCCTGGATGCCCATGAGCCGCAAAGCGTTGTAGGTGGCGATCCAGCCACAGCCGGTGGCGGCGCTGGAACGGAAGCCGTAGCGCCATTTTTCTTTGGGGATATTCCGCTGATTGTAAATAAACTCGTCCATAGCTTAATTCTCAATGGGGTGGGCAGTAATATAGTTATCCACGATAGAAGCAGCGGTGTAGACCATCCGCACACAGGGACGGGTAGCATAGTACTCCTCCGTTCTGGCGCAGGGAACGGGATCGGAGGGAGGATTCTTCAGAATATCCCGGCAGACGATACTGCCGGTGGCTTCCTTAAACTGACCCGCCAGCTCCTGGATCATGTGATAAACATCCTTCTTTTCTGCACCGGCTTCAGCATCGTCATAACCGTACAGACAGCTTGCCACAAAGGTCATGCCGCTGACAGCACCGCAGACTTCCCGCAGCCGTCCGAAGCCGCCGCCAAAGCCGGACACCATCCGGGCAACGGTTTTTTCTTCCATGCCGATAAGATCGGCAAAAGCCACCGCCACCGCCTGCGCGCAGTTATAACCCTGCACGAAATATTCCGCTGCCAATGCTGCACGATCCATAATATGTACCTCCTAAGGTTTTTCTTTATTATACAATATTCATCCCAAAAAGAAAAGAGGATTCTTTAAAAGCCCTGGTCAGAGAAAAAATCCCGGCTCGGTTGGGCCGGGATATGATGCTATAATAGAAGTAATTACTTCAGGCTCTCCTCAACAGCGACAGCCACGGAAACGGTCATACCGACCATGGGTCGCGCGCTTGCCCGCCGCCAGTGGCGGAGTCAAGGGCAAGCGTAGCGAGTGCCGCGGTCGAAAAAATCGAGGAAACGTGTAAGCCCGATGATTTTTTCGGGCACCGCAAACGGGCAAACAATCCGCAACCTGCTTGCAGGTTGCCACAATACAACCACATGGACGGCGCAAAAAAGTGACCTCTGCAAAAGCAGAGGTCACAAAGGATCAGAAGTTCAATTACTTCAGGCTTTCTTCAACAGCGACAGCCACAGAAACGGTCATGCCGACCATGGGGTTGTTGCCTGCGCCCAGGAAGCCCATCATCTCAACATGGGCGGGGACGGAGGAAGAACCTGCGAACTGTGCGTCACCGTGCATACGGCCCATGGTGTCGGTCATGCCGTAGGAAGCGGGACCTGCTGCCATGTTGTCGGGATGCAGGGTACGGCCGGTGCCACCGCCGGAAGCCACGGAGAAGTACTTACGACCGGTCTCCATGCACTCCTTCTTGTAGGTGCCGGCAACGGGATGCTGGAAGCGGGTGGGGTTGGTGGAGTTACCGGTGATGGAAACATCAACACCCTCGTGGCGCATAACAGCAACACCTTCACGGACATCGTCACAGCCGTAGCAGTTAACGGCAGCGCGCTCGCCGTTGGAGTAGGGGATCTTCTCAACGATCTTCAGCTCACCGGTGTAGTAGTCGAACTGGGTCTTTACATAGGTAAAGCCGTTGATACGGGAGATGATCTGTGCAGCGTCCTTGCCCAGACCGTTCAGGATAACACGCAGGGGCTCCTTACGGGCCTTGTTGGCGGAACGGGCGA